>JAJQEU010000094.1 GCA_021201535.1 Clostridiales bacterium
ACGACGGAGCCGACGTGCACAGAGGATGGTGTTTTGACTTATACGTGTACCGTGTGCGGGGAGAGCTATACGGAGCGCATCGCATCGACAGGTGGTCATGTCTGGGATGACGGCGAGGTAACGACGGAGCCGACGTGTACAGAGGATGGTGTTTTGACTTATACGTGTACCGTGTGCGGAGAGAGTTATACGGAGCGCATCGCAGCGACAGGTCATACCTGGGACGAAGGAGTCATAACGACGGAGCCGACCGCGACACAGGAGGGTGTAATGACCTATACCTGTACGACATGCGGTGAAACCAGGACAGAGGCTGTCGAGGCAATCGCTACCATCGGAGATACGATTGTACTTCGAAGCGGCAATACATTCAGTTTCCGGTATACGCTCGAGAGCGAAGAGCCGGATCTGGTGATCACCTACGGGCGAGCCGGCGATGACGTGTATATCGGCGACTGGGACGGCGATGGTATTGACACTGTCTGTGTGCGCCGGGGAAATACATTTTATTTTAAAAATGATTTTACTTCCGGTGATGCAGATATAGTCCTGACGTATGGACGAGTCGGCGATGAAGTGCTGGTCGGCGACTGGAATGCGGACGGGAAGGATACACTGGCCGTGCGCCGGGACGGAAATGTCTATTATTTCAAGTATTCGATTACCGGAGGGACTGCGGATGAAGTGATCACCTACGGAAGAGCTGCGGATACAGTATTGGTCGGCGACTGGAACGGGGACGGGAAGGATACGCTGGCCGTGCGCCGGGACGGAAATGTCTATTATTTCAAGTATTCGATCACGGGGGGCATCGCGGATGAAGTGATTACCTACGGCAGAGCTTCAGATGTGATGCTGGTCGGTGACTGGGACGGAGACGGAAAAGATACCCTCTGTGCCCGCCGCGGGAATGTGTACTACTTTAAGAATGCGATTGAGAGCGGCAATGCCGATGCGGCATTCACTTACGGCTCAGCCGAGGACGACTCCTATGCGGGAAGATGGAGATGATGAAATGGACGATGGAAATGACGGAGCGGTAAAAAAGGGACGGCAAATCCGGATGATCGGTCTCCTGACCGTTGTCCTGATCGCAGTATTTCTGATATCTTTCACGCTGGGCCGTTATTCTTTCGTCCCGCCGGGGCAGGTGGTGAAGATTCTGGTCAACGCAGTGCTGCCGGACGGCGCGCCCCATTTCACGGAAACCTGGGCCGGCGCGGTAAACCGTATGGTGGTGAACAACCGTCTGCCGCGGATCGTGGTTGCGTGTCTGGTGGGCTGCTGCCTGTCCGCGGCGGGCGGATCCTACCAGGGTGTGTTTCAGAATCCGATGGCGGCTCCGGATATTCTGGGAGCCTCCACGGGAGCCGCGTTCGGCGCGGCGCTGGCCATTCTGATGGGCGCCTCCTCGTGGAAAATCACGCTGTCGGCTTTCTGCTTCAGTCTGCTCACAGTCGGGATTGTTTTCCTGATCGCGCAGCGGGCTCCCGGACAGAAGGTGGTCAATCTCATTCTGGCGGGTATCATGCTCTCCTCGCTGTTTTCCGCGGGGACATCTTACATCAAGCTGGTGGCGGATCCGACGGATCAGCTGCCGGCGATCGAATACTGGATGATGGGAAGCTTAAACGGCATGCGGCTGAGGGATGTCACCTTTGTCCTTCCGTTTGTACTGATCGGCTGCGTGCCTCTCCTGATGATTCGATGGAGGATCAATCTGCTGACACTCGGAGATGAGGAGGCGCAGACGCTGGGGATTCACACGGCGCGCCTGCGTATGGTCATCATCCTGTGCGCCACACTGATCACGGCGGCGAGCGTCTCGGTATCCGGTATGATCGGCTGGGTGGGTCTGGTGATCCCCCATCTGTGCCGGAAGCTGGTGGGGAGCGATTACCGATATCTGATGCCGGCCTCCATGATCACGGGAGCGGCGTTTCTGCTGGTGGTGGACGATGTATCCCGAAATCTTCTGCAGGTGGAGATCCCGATCGGCATTCTCACAGCTTTCGTCGGCGCGCCGTTTTTCGTATATCTGATTCTTCGGAAAGACAAGACGCTGTGAGATCCCACTGCGGTAAACATAAGGTGAAAGGGTAAGATCAGTATGAGTTTACAGGCGGAACGGCTTTCATTTTCATATGGGAATCATCGGGTTCTGTCCGATTTAAGCTTCTGTGCGGAGAATGGACAGCTGGCGGTTCTTCTCGGTCCGAACGGCGTCGGAAAGACGACATTGTTCCGCTGCATCCTGCGGCTGAATACCGGGTACGAGGGAAGAATCCTGGCGGACGGACTGGATGTAAAAACGCTCTCACCGAGGGAGACGGCCCGCCGCATCGCCTATATTCCTCAGAACCACGAGCAGGCGTTCTCTTACTCTGTGACGGATATGGTCCTCATGGGGACGAACCACAGCGTATCCGTCTTTTCCTCCCCCGGGAGGAAAGAGCGGGCGGCCGCAGCCGCTGCGCTCGAACAGGTGGGAATTGCGCAGTTTGCGGGTCATGATTTCTCGAAGCTTTCCGGCGGCGAGCAGCAGATGGTGCTGATCGCCCGCGCCCTGGCGCAGGGGTCGAGGAATCTGCTGATGGATGAGCCGACCGCGAATCTGGATTACGGGAATTCGGCTCTTGTCATGAACCGTGCGCGCGCGCTGGCGGACGACGGCTATACCGTACTTTTGTGTACGCATAATCCGCAGCATGCCTTAACCTACGCGGACCGGACGCTGGCGCTGCTGGACGGCCGGGTGGCCGCATGGGGGGAACCTGCCGAAATCATGAATCCGGAGCTGATCCGGCGTCTGTATGGGACGGACGTCCGGTTTCTCGACACGGAGGACGGACCGGTGATTTCTCCGGTTGTGGATAAGAAACGTAACTGTGAAGATGCTGAACAGTTATGACATTTTGAAGTGAAAGGAGTGAAGTTGTAATGAAGCATCAGAAAAAAACAGGAAGGAAGCTGCTGACCCTGTTTGTGGCGCTGGCGATGATTTTCAGTATGTTTGGAGGCGTCAGTCTGACCGAAAACGCTTTTGCCGCGTCAAATGTTCTTTACGGCGGTGAGACTATCACGGAGGGCGGCGCTTATCAACTGGCGGAGGAGACGACAGAGGATTCCGTGATTACGATTGCCACGACCGAGGAGGTGACGATCATCGGCAACGGAGCTGATTTTGATGAGGACGGGATCATGATTGATTCCCCTCAGGTAAACCTGGTCTTTGACGCGAGCGGCGCGCCGGGCGCGCATCTGACACTGGAGGATGTATATTTAAGCAATGGTTTCTGGGATGATAATGAAGAGACCAGCGCGAACCTGATCAATTTCGCCGGGACGGGGAACGTGCTGACGATCAGCGGCACCTGTGTGCTCGACCATGATGTCAACGCGCTGATATATTCGTCCATCCATGTGGGCCTTGGAACGGATCTTACCATAGAAGGCGACGGTACGCTGTATTTCTATAAGCGCTCGCAGGGCGCCGGCATCGGCGGAGATACGGAGGAGATGAATGGCGATATCACCTTTGACATGGAAGGGGGAAGCGCTTTTATCAAGGGAACCAAGCAGGGGGCTGTCATCGGCGCGGGCGCTAATGCGTCAAGCTCTGATGAATCGCCGGGTTCCGTTACTTTCCTGAGCGGTACCTATAATCTGATCGGCAATGCCAGAGGCGCGGTGATTGGCGGATCCGCCGGCAGCGGCGGCGGCAGCACGGGTACGACCGTCTATATCGAAGGCGGACTGATCAATATCAATACGGACTACAGCGGCGCGTCCGTGGGCGGCGGCGGATACGCCGAGGGAAACGATTCCTCCGGCGGCACCATGTATGTCAACGGCGGCTCGCTGCGGGTCTACATTGATACGAACGCGGCGAACAACGTGACGACCGGATGGCAGGGCAGATCCTTTACTGTCGGTGTAAATGATGCCTCAATCACGGCGCAGCGTCTGAATGACGACGGTGAGGAAGTACACTGGCTCTGGTTAGATACAGAGAAGATTTCACCGGATGAAAACGGTGAGTATACGGTCTATATTGACGACAGCGAGACGCCCTTCTACGAGGGCGGCCGTTACGGATATTATTTTATACAGGAAGCATTAGACAAAGAATTGAAAGAACAGTATACGATCACATCCACGCCGTCGAACTGGATTGAGATGAGCGGAGAAAAGCAGGATTATAATCTGTACCTCTGGCTGTCGACCGGAATGGAAACACAGGACGACGGAACCCGGACGGGGACGCCGGCGCAGCACACGGTCACAGTCAACGGGGAGAGTTTTATCTATCAGTGGAATGATGATGACTATGCGTTTGAGCTGGTGACGGAGGAGGACGAAGAGGAGCTTCAGATCATCACCCAGCCGGAGGACTATACAGGAACCGTCGGGAGCACGGCGGTGTTTGAGGTGGAAGC
>JAJQEU010000031.1 GCA_021201535.1 Clostridiales bacterium
TGTTCATAAATATTTATTATATAAAAATTATTCTGTTGCTCGACATCTGTTTTTATCTGTGTTATAGTAATTGTGTCAAAAACACATGCTCGATTCTAATATTTTATCATGTGTTCTGCATAACGGGAGTGGTATTTTTTGGAAAATATATTTGATTTACAGGAGGAAGAGGACGCCGCGTCTGAAGAAGACCGAACTGTGCTTCTTCCGCAGTTAAATGATTATCTGGACAATTCCAGACGGTTGAAGCAGCTGTTTTTTTTCTATGAGGCGGGGATGCGTCAGATGACGACGAAGCTTCAGATTCTTGACCGGGAGTTTCAGCACAGCAACGACCGAAATCCGATTGAGAACATCAAGAGCCGTCTGAAGTCGCAGGAGAGCATCGTAAAGAAGATGGAGAACCGGGGACTGCCGCTCACGATCGGCAGCATGGTAAACAATATCTATGACATCGCCGGTATCCGCGTGATCTGTCCTTTCATCACGGATGTGTACCAGATTGCGCAAATGCTGATTTCACAGTCGGATGTCGAACTGCTTCAGATGAAGGATTACATAAGGAATCCGAAGGAGAACGGTTACCGGAGCCTGCATCTGATCGTGAAAATTACCGTGTTTCTGTCTGACACGGCGCATCAGGTACCGGTGGAGATTCAGCTTCGCACGATTGCGATGAATTTCTGGGCGAGTACGGAGCACCAGCTTCGCTATAAGAAGGATAAGGAGTTCACGCCGGAGATGCTGCGGCGCTTGAAGGAGTGCGCGGACATCATGGCGGATGCGGATTATCAGATGCAGAAGCTGGCGGAGGAGATACATTTCTGAGAACTCATAGAGGCATCCGTTTGTCTGCAGATGAGATATCCGGATGCCTTTATTATAGTGAAGCGTCTCCGTAATGAACCGGCCGATTGATTTTTAAGACGCGATATCAGCGGTTTTTTCTCATCATTCGCAGAATCAGATCCGTTTTCTGCCGCTCCTCCGGGGACATTGATTCCTTCAGTTGTTCTATGATAAAATCGGTCTCGCTGTCTGAAAACCGGATTCCCTGATTTTTGGCTTTTCCGGAGAAAGCCATGAGCATCGCCATCATATCTCTGGCATTATCTGATTTTTTCTGATTCATGAAATTCATGATGAACTGCAGCTTTTCCGGCGATAGATTCTGAAAAGCGGCGTTGTTTTTTAATTCGTCATTGTTCATGCGGGCGATTCCTTTCTGCTCGGATTTCTATCCGGGTGATTTCTTTCTGGCCGGATTCTTTTTTGACCGATAATGGTTTGACTTTTCCGGCTGTTGGCACGTTGCGTCAGCTATACACGGGAATTCACAGCGGAAACGGAGCTCCGCCTCCGTCCGTCATCATGGCTTCGTAAGACTCAAACATCTCGAAGAAACCGATCACAGAGTCTATGTTTGCCTGTTCCTGGGGGTTGCAGAATTCCTTCATCGCATTTAACATATGCCGGGTACGTTCTGCCGGTGACTCATTTTTCCCGGATTGTAGTTCGGCCGCCTGCAGCTCCGGCCCCGCATCGAAAAGCTGCATGGTTTTCTGCAGCTCGATCAGCCGGATCACAAAGGAGATGGTGCGCTGCTGCGCGCCGCTGAAATAAGGAACCATGGCTTTCAGCATCTGCAGGTCACGGCTCCGGATCAGTGTATCTAAAACGGGTTGGCTGGTATTTGTTTCGTCCATATTTCCCTCCTGTGATTTGACAGTATCAATCGGATTTGTTGGCGGTATTCAGTTCTGATTCCGGAGAGGACTTTCCGGATAAAAGAATTTGATATATTTTATGATCCGGCTGTCCAAATATACCCAAAAAACGAATAAATTCATATAATAAACAGCAGGCATGCGATTGATCGACAGGCAGACAGTAAATCATGAATGATCTGCCGGAAAAGCTTTTATGGACGAAACTGAAAAAGATAAAACTGTCTGCGTTTCGCAAAAAACAGGTGACATCGACAAAAAAAGAGGAATCGTGATGAGAAGAATCATATATGACGGCGACAGCTTTTATGAACTGGATGAGGAATGCCTGAAAAAAAAGGAGGCGGCGGAGCGCCGGAAGGAAATGAAATGGCAGGAGAGAGACCAACGGACGGATCAGATCCTGCAGAAGGAGAACGGCCACCGAACGACGGATCACACATGGCGGCAGGGAAAACGAAGGAAATAAAAAAACTGTAAAACTGAAAAAACGTACCGGACACCCGGCTGATCGTGCTGCCGGGCGTCCGGTACAAAGAAAATGACATCCTGTATTTTCGTGAATCTGTTTAGTTGTCCGCAGCTCCGGTGCGTTTCAGTACATAGAATCCGTCATCGAAGCATGTCACGTAAATATATCCTCTGTCATCCACGCAGCAGTCCTCTGTCATCGCGTTGCGCGGCCCCGGCAGCTCGGGGAAGAAGGAATCCTTCGGATCCTTGTTCGGATTCGGCGGGATGAAGTAAGCCAGTTCCTTAATATAATACGGATCGGATACATCAAAGATGCGAAGTCCGGCAGCGAAGTAGCAGCAGTATACGCGGTCGCCGCGCTGCTCGAGCCAAGGCTTGTTGCTCATGGGCTCATGCAGATTATGCGGTCCGAAAGGTCCCTGGCATTCGAGATTCATCACATTGAAGTTCGGGTAGGGGAAATCCTCCGGGACTTCCGGATACGGGAACTCTGCGATCAGCGTCGGTTTGGACGGATCACGCACATCCACCATGTGCAGGTTGTTCATGGCCTGCGCTTCGGTGATAGAGCCTTTCGGGAAGAACTGGAAGCGCTCGCCCTCGTTTGTCACGACAACCAGGTCGCGCCCCGGAAGCGGCAGTGCCGTGTGGGTGCGCGCTCCGGCCAGATGGCTGGAAAATGCCGGCATAAACTTCAGCTGGCCGATGGCTCTCGGACGGGTGACGTCCTTGCAGTCCAGCACGTAGAGACCGTCTCCGCAATAGCCGCAGAACATAATGCCGTCGTCGCGGCGGAATGGCGGTCCGTGCATCCAGCCCTTATCCATGAAGGACGGAACATGTCCCGCGTGGTGATCGACGGTCCGGCCGCAATATCCGTCCACAAACTGCTCCGGCGACCACCAGTTGCCCACCTCGTGGGGATTGGTCGGATCAGAAATGTCAATGATACGCATGATCATGCCTTCAAAACGCATACTCTCACAGGAGAGATATACATAAGGACCGCCGTTGTACATGAAACGGTGTACGCCGATGGAATGCGGAACACCGCAGTCCCAGTAGCCCAGATATTTCGGGTTCTCCGGATCCTCCTTCAGACTCCAGATCTGAATGCCCGCCTGACACTTCATATCCATCAGCTCACTCTGGTTTACCAGCGCGCCGGGACCGGAACCCGCCGTCATCGCGCAGATCAGAAGATCGTCAGCTACCTGGATCTTCGGTGTGGACGTCGTCGGATATTCCTCAGGATCCAACAGCTGCAGATGCTTCACAAACCGGGTGTGGCACGGGTCAGTGATATCCGCGATCAGAACACCGGTCTGCGTGCCGCCGAAACAGGAACCGTAGAGATAGTATTTCCCCTCTGCAGTCCTGTAAACCTGCATCTGGAAGACGCCGCTCTTGCCGTTCCAGGCGTTGAAATCAAGAACCTCAAGGTTTTTGATGTAGCCGTTATTGCCGGCCCCCTTGGCATAAAACATATCTGCCATACAAAATACCTCCTATCAAATTTAAGATAGTCTTATTGTAAGCCTTTTTCATCTGTTCGTCAATTTGTTTTGCGGATTTATTTGATATTATATATTATATATTTTTTTAGAACATTGAAAGTAATGAAAAAATAAAGAAAAAAAAGGATGCAAAAAAAGAAAAAAAGGTCTTGCAATTTCTGAACATATTCTATATAATAATTTTTGCTTGCTTCGATGGCTCAGTTGGTAGAGCGACGCACTCGTAATGCGTAGGTCGTGGGTTCGAGTCCCATTCGAAGCTCTGGCGTAGCCTTTGAAATGCTCTGAGAGTGTTTTAAAGGCTTTTTTCATACCTGATTGCGCAGAAACACACAGGGAAAGATCAGATCGTTCTTTAAAAATATGAACGGAAGCTGCCGGAAAGTTTTCACACAAAAAGCCCCATCCGGGGCTTTTTGAGAAAAGGGAGTTAAAGTTTATGAAAAAAATCTATATAGGAAATCTATTAGCTTAATAGATGTATTTTTAGTCGTCTCCAAAAACGCAGATATTTGGCTCGAATCGGCTGTCCCCGGAGACCTTTGTTTTGTATGAATCAATCATAAAATAAAAATGTGTGCAAATTGTGGCTGAATTATAAAAAGACTGTGATGATTTGTTAAATAATTTAAGAATAAAAACAATCGTTACTATTCACAGCCGATTTTTCTGAGTGAGTCTGATTACCGAAACCTGATG
>JAJQEU010000041.1 GCA_021201535.1 Clostridiales bacterium
GTGATAAAAAAATGAAAAAAATAAAAATTATCAAATAAAATTAATTTTATTTTAAATTCCGTGTCAGTTTTGATGAAAAATGAAAAAAGGGTTTGAAAAATAGAATTAATTGTATATAATAGATACACACACTTGGAAATACATTTTTCCTCGTAACTGTGAAGGTATTGAACGGTTACGGAGAGTTTTATCATAGAAGAACATAAAGGAGACACATATGATTTCAACGGATATTGGAATTGATCTGGGAACTGCGAGCATACTTGTGTATGTCAAGGGCAAGGGCGTCGTCCTGAAGGAGCCGTCTGTCGTTGCGTTTGACCGTGATACAAATAAAATAAAAGCGATCGGGGAGGAGGCCAGGCTGATGCTTGGCAGGACTCCGGGAAATATTGTGGCGGTCAGACCGCTGAGACAGGGCGTGATCTCTGACTATACCGTCACCGAGAAGATGATGAAATATTTTATCCAGAAGGCGGTGGGTAAGAAGAGCTTTCGCAAGCCTCTGATCAGCGTATGTGTCCCCAGCGGTGTGACGGAGGTCGAGAAGAAGGCCGTGGAGGATGCGACCTTTCAGGCCGGTGCCCGTGATGTGAAGATCATTGAGGAGCCGATTGCGGCAGCCATCGGCGCGGGGATTGACATTGCGAAGCCCTGTGGCAATATGATCGTGGATATCGGCGGCGGCACGGCAGATATCGCCGTGATTTCTCTCGGCGGCACGGTTGTCAGCACTTCCATCAAGATCGCGGGGGATGATTTTGATGAGGCGATTGTTCGTTATATGAGAAAAAAACATAATCTTCTGATCGGGGAGCGTACCGCGGAGGATATCAAGATCCGGATCGGTACCTGTTATCCGCTTCCGGAGCCGATGACGATGGATGTGAGAGGGCGCAATCTGGTGACCGGTCTTCCGAAGACGGTTACGGTTACTTCTGAGGAGACGGAGGAGGCGCTGCGGGAGCCGACCCTGCAGATTGTGGATGCGGTACACAGCGTGCTGGAGAAGACACCGCCGGAGCTTGCCGCGGACGTGGCGGACCGGGGGATTGTTCTCACCGGCGGCGGATCGCTGATTCGCGGTCTGGAGAGTCTGATTGAGGCGCATACCGGCATCAATACGATGACGGCGGAGGATCCCATGACCTGTGTGGCGATCGGGACCGGGAAGTATGTGGAGTTCCTTGCGGGGAAGAGGGATGACGAATAATACCCGTTTGCCATATTTTTTCGGATACACGAGACAGATTTGAGAGAGGACAGTCGGGCTTGGACTGTCCTTTCGGGCTGTGTATGGGGTTTTTGAGGAATACGATGGAGAAAGTAAACGGCTATGTAGATCATATTGTTTATCGAAATGAGGAGAACGGATATACGGTCCTGCATGTGGCGGCGGACGGAGAAGATACCACCTGTGTGGGTATTTTTCATGTGATCAGCGAGGGTGAGTACGTTGAGATGGAGGGAGAGTATACGATTCATCCGTCCTATGGCCCGCAGCTGAAAGTGGATCATTACACCGTACGGGCGCCGGAGGACAGTGCGGCTATGGAACGATATCTCGGATCCGGGGCGGTCAAAGGGGTCGGGCCGGCGCTGGCGTCCCGGATTGTCCGCCGTTTTCAGGATGATACGTTCCGCGTGATCGAGGAGGAGCCGGAGCGCCTGGCGGAGGTGAAGGGGATCAGCGAGCGGAAAGCCATGGAGATCTCAGCGCAGATGGAGGAAAAAAGAGAGCTTCGTCAGGCAATGATGTATCTGCAGAACTATGGGATTTCTCTGACGCTGGCGGTGAAGATATATCAGGCATATGGGATGAATACCTACCGTATCCTTCAGGAGAATCCCTATCAGCTGGCGGAAGATGTGAATGGGATCGGCTTTAAAATTGCGGATGAGATCGCGCGTCGGATCGGTATACATACGGATTCCGATTTTCGTATCCGCAGCGGCATCCTGTATATTCTGCAGCATGCGTCGCTGGAGGGACACACGTTTCTTCCGATGGGGCTTCTGACCGAGAGAGCATGCGGGCTCCTGGATGTGGAAGCGTCTGCTGTCGAGAAACACTATATGGATATGGCAATTGATCGAAAGCTGGTATTAAAGCAGGGTGAGGAACAGCCGCAGGTATATGCCGCTTCCTATTACTATATGGAAGCGAATGTTGCGGTGATGCTGCGTGAACTGAATGTAAAGTACGATGTGTCTGAGACTGAGATCGACCGGAGGATACAGAGTCTGGAGGAGCTTTCCGGAATGGAGCTGGACGAACTGCAGCGTGTGGCAGTCAGGGAAGCCGTGGTGAGCGGGCTTCTGGTGATCACCGGAGGACCGGGAACCGGAAAGACCACCACGATCAACACCATTATCCGGTATTTTGAATCGGAGGGAATGGACATTTGCCTGGCGGCGCCCACGGGACGCGCGGCGAAACGGATGAGCGAGACGACGGGGTTTGAGGCGAGAACGATCCATCGCATGCTGGAGATTTCCGGAGGTGTGGAGGGCCATATCGGTTTTGAGCGGAATGAACAGAATCCGCTGGAGACAGATGTCATCATCATTGACGAGATGTCCATGGTAGATATCAGTCTGATGTATGCGCTTCTGAAGGCAGTTGTCGCGGGAACCAGACTCATTCTGGTGGGAGATGTGAACCAGCTTCCCAGTGTCGGGCCGGGCAGTGTGCTGCGGGATATCATTGATGCGCATGCCTGCAACGTCGTTCGTCTGAACCACATTTTCCGGCAGGCATCCAGGAGCGATATCGTTGTGAACGCACATAAGATCAACCGCGGCGAGCAGGTCGTTCTGGATAATAAGAGTATGGATTTCTTTTTTCTGAAACGGACGGATGCGAATGTGATCATCCGTGTCTGCATTCAGCTGATCCGGGAGAAATTGCCGGGATTTGTGCATGCCAGACCCTTTGACATTCAGGTGCTGACGCCGATGCGGAAGGGATTGCTGGGTGTGGAGCGCTTAAACGGCATTCTGCAGGAGTATCTGAATCCGCCGGCGGCGGACAAAGAGGAGAAGGAGCATGGAGAGGGTGTGTTCCGCGTCGGGGATAAGGTGATGCAGACGAAAAATAATTATCAGGCGGAGTGGGAGATTCACAGCCGTTACGGAATCCCGGTGGAGAAAGGACTCGGCGTGTTTAACGGCGACATGGGCGTGATACGCGAGATCAACACTTTTGCGGGGGAGCTGACGGTGGAGTTTGAGGAAAGCCGCAGGGTGGTATATTCTTTTAAGGAACTGGATGATCTGGAACTGGCCTACGCGATCACCATACACAAGGCGCAGGGCAGCGAATACCCGGCGGTGGTGATTCCTCTGCTCGGCGGACCGAGAATGCTGATGAACCGGAATCTTCTGTATACCGCTGTAACCCGGGCGCGCAAATGTGTCACGCTGGTAGGGGATGAAAATACCTTTTATAAAATGGTGCAGAATGAGAGTGAGCAGAGACGATATACCGGGCTGCGTGAACGGCTGGAGGAAATATAAGAAACGGTCATTCGCCGGACCGGACGCATTGACGCAGGGGGTCAGAATGAAAGAAGCATAACAGGGGAGAGGGATGGTTGTATGGGAGAGCATTTGCGGATGGGGGATATATGGGACTATCTTTATCCGCCGCGCTGCCCGGCGTGCGACGGGATATCGGCATATGGCATCTGTGACAGGTGCAGGCGTGACCTGGTGTATATCCGGGATGATTTCTGTATGAAGTGCGGGAAGCCGCTGGCGGGAGAGCAGGACGAATACTGTGCGGACTGCGGAAAAAAACGGCATTATTTTGATCAGGGGCGCGCGCTGTTTTCTTATCAGGGACGGATTCGCCCGTCTCTTTACCGTCTGAAATACGCGAACCGGCGGGAGTACGCAGCCGTGTACGGCAGAGAGATGGCAGACAGTCTGGGCGGATGGGTCCGGCAGATGAGGATTACAAAGATTGTTCCGATCCCTCTGCATCCGTCCAGACAGAGAAAGCGCGGATATAATCAGGCGGATCTGCTGGCAAAAGTGATAGGACGCTGTCTGGATCTGCCGGTGGATACGCAGCTTCTCTGCCGCGTCCGGAAGACGGCGCCGCAGAAGACATTGACGAGCCGTCAGAGAAAGGAAAATCTGGCGGGGGCTTTTCAGACGAGGAGCGCCATCCGTCCGGGGGAGCGTATCCTGTTGGTCGATGATATTTATACGACGGGTAACACGGCGGATGCGGCGGCACTCTGTCTGAAACGCAGCGGGACATGCCGGGTTTATGTGATGAACACGGCGATCGGAGGCTGATTGGAACAGTTGTAAATAAACTTCTTTCCTATCCGGTTAATCTATGTTATACTGATAATGTGTGACGATTTGGCACAGATCTCTTTTATGTGAAATGAGATCACGGAATCGTTGCGAAGTTGTGATAAGAAAGGGCTGCGGTTTCGGGTTTTTCAACTATTCAGGAAAGTACTTCGCATCTGATCTGCTGCGAAGTTCGTATGTATGATGACGATGTTTTTACTGCGGCCGGCAGCTGAGGAACAGGTACAGCGTATGATCGATCAATATCGTGTCCGTCAGATGAGCAGACTTGCCATGATGGAGTCACAGGTGGGGAAAAATGTTATAAAGGTCTGTTCTTACCGCAGGTCAGATTATGTGATCATGCAGGTGATAAAGGGATTTTTTCTGGGAACGGTCTGCTTTGCGGCTGCGATGGTTCTGGTATTTTGCTTTTTGTGGAATGATCTGAATGAGTTTTTTGCCGACGCGCAGTATATGGATTTCCTGAGAAAAATCCTGATCGGATATGCTGTTTTTATGGCGATATATCTGGTGATCTGTGCGCTTGTCGCTGTGAGGCGCTATCATAAATATGGGAAAATCAGGCGGCTCTATCTGAAATATCTGAAAAGCCTGGGGAGATCTTACGCTTCCGAAAAAAAGCGTGCAGATGCCAAGTCTGACATCTGATCACAGCGCAGAGATCCAGGCAGGAGGAAACATGGTTCGATTTTTAAAAATGA
The DNA here is from genome assembly GCA_021201535.1 of Clostridiales bacterium. Taxonomy (GTDB): domain Bacteria; phylum Bacillota; class Clostridia; order Lachnospirales; family Lachnospiraceae; genus Eubacterium_I. Next base: position 5,037 of record JAJQEU010000041.1, read on the forward strand.
GAGAACGCATTTTCCATTTCGTGGGACGCCATGAGATTTATGTGATGGCAGCGGTTCGGTTTGTGATTGCGTTTGCCGCTTTCTCTCTGATCAATTCCACAACAGGATATATGAATGTATTATCGGATTATCCGATTGCACTGATCTTTGCTCTGCTCTGCTCTTTTTTGCCGGCAGGGCTGATGGTGTTTCTGGGAGCGGTCCTGATTCTGCTTCAGTTTTACGCGCTGTCGCCGATTCTGTGCCTGATCACGGCGATGATCTTTATTATTCTGTTCTGCCTGTATCTGAGATTCTCAGACCGAAAGGGTCTTTACGCTGTTCTGACACCGGTGCTCTCCGCGTTTGGCATTCCCTATGTGATGCCGGTGGCCAGCGGCTTTTTTGGCGAGCCGTATGCTGTGATATCCGCTGTGTGCGGAGAGGTTGCCTTTTTTATATTAAAGCATGTGAATGCCAGCTCTGCTCTGTTTACATCTTCAGATGAGACAGGCGGCACATCCGCTACGATTACGCTCGCTGTTACGGAGATTCTGACAGATCAGGAGATGTATATCTATCTGGCAGCGTTTGTGATTGCAGCGGTTGCTGTCTACTGTGTAAGGAGACTGCCTGTAGATTACGCGCACATCGCTTCGGCTGCGGTCGGTATCGCTCTTCAGCTGATCATCATCGGCGGCGGAGAGGTCTATCTGGGGAATATACAGGCGTTGATCCGGGTCCTGATCGGGTGTGCGGTATCGCTTGCCATTTCGTTTGGCATTGTGTTGATGACGCGCAGTCTGGATTATTCCCGCGTGGAGCGTGTGCAGTTTGAGGACGACGACTACTATTATTACGTAAAGGCTGTGCCGAAGGCATTTGTGAAGCCTGCGGACAGGCAGGTAAAGCATATACACTCGAAACACAGCAGGAGCAGAAAAAATCAAAAGGGGAGACGGACGCGGACAGATGCCGGACAGAGGCAGCAGGAGGAGACTCTGGAGGAACAGGTGATGCGCGAGTTCGGCGAGCGGGACAGTTCCTAAGCCGGATCGTATGTTGAAGGAAAGGGAGTGAGATCATGAGCGAGATGGCCGCAAGTTTATATTCGGTGATGGATAAGTATCTGTACTGGATCAATTTGCCGAAGCTTACCCTGATCGATGTGGTGGAGATCATCATTATAGCCTTTGTGATCTACAATATTCTGGCCTGGATCAAAAATACCCGTGCCTGGGCGCTGCTCCAGGGAATTATTGTGATTCTGGTTTTCCTGCTGCTGGCGGCTTTGTTCCAGATGAATACGATACTCTGGCTGGCCGCAAGGCTGGCAAACATCGCAGTGCTTGCGCTGGTTGTGATCTTTCAGCCGGAGCTGCGGAACGCGCTTGAGAGTCTGGGCAGGAGAAATTTTCTGCGGGGACTGTTTCGTCTGGATCTGGGAAAGGATGTTTCCCAGCGCTTTTCGGATAAGACGATCTCCGAGCTCGTGAAGGCCTGTTATGAGATGGGCAAGGTAAAGACCGGCGCCCTGATTGTCCTGGAAAGAGATGTACAGCTGAATGAATATATACGTACCGGAATTACGCTGGACTCCGTATTGTCCAACCAGCTGCTGATCAATATATTCGAGCATAACACACCGCTGCATGATGGCGCGATCATTGTTCGCGGAGACCGGATTGTCTCCGCCACCTGTTATCTGCCGTTGTCTGACAATATGCAGCTCAGCAAGGATCTGGGTACCAGACACCGGGCTGCGGTGGGAATCAGCGAGGTGAGTGATTCTCTGACCATAGTGGTTTCAGAGGAGACAGGAGCGGTTTCCATTGCCATGGACCGCACGCTTTACCGCGATGTAGATGCGGATTTTCTGAGAAACAAGCTGAAGTTTGCAGCAAAGAGGAACACGCAGAGTGAGACCTTTGCGGAACGAATACGCAAAAGGCTGAATATCCCGGATCCGCAGAACAGACAGAGTGATTCTTCTCTGGAAGAGATGAGAAGGAGGCCGAAGCATGCTGAAAAAACTGAGCAGCCTGATCACAAATAATTTCGGACTGAAGATACTCGGCATTATCTTTGCTGTTATCCTGTGGATGGCGATTGTCAATATACAGGATCCGGATAAGACGCTGACGTTTTCCCTGGAGGTTGAGGTCGTTCACGAGGATTTTCTGACAGAGCTCGGGAAGACCTATGAAGTCCTGAACGGCACGGATACCATTTCGTTTACCGTGACCGGGAAGCGGTCTGTGGTCGAGAATCTGACGGCGGCCGATTTTAAGACTGTTGCCAATATAGAAGATATCGATGATTCCATGTCCATCGTTCCGATCACCGTGACGGCGACCAGTTACAGCAGCCAGCTGGAAATTACGATGCGAAGTTCTTACATGCAGGTGAATGTTGAGAATCTCGTGACGCAGGAATATGAGATTGAAGTTCTGACGAACGGCATGCCGGCGACGAGCTGTTTTGTGGATTCTCTTTCAACATCCCCGGGAACGGTGACAGTGACAGGTCCGGAATCCGTCGTCGGACAGATTGATTCGGCACAGGTGACGCTGGACATCAGCGGTGCGTCGGATGAGGTTTCCTCTGAGGAGGATATTCTGCTGTTGGACGAGTCCGGAGATGAGATCGCTCAGGACCGGCTGACGCTGAGCGCAACGCGGACGACTGCCATGGCGGGAATCCTTATGAGAAAATCCGTTTCTCTGTCGTTTGATGTGACGGGGGAACCGGCGGACGGGACCCGCTATCATGAGATTCAGAGTGAGATCAGCTCCGTGATGCTTGTGGGTGATGCGGATCTGCTGCGCGCGCTGAGCAGCCTGGAGATTTCTTCAGATCAGCTCAATATAGACGGTGTGTCAGAAAGTGTTACGGTGGAGATTCATTTGTCGGATTATCTTCCCGATGGCGTTTCTCTTGCAGACAACGAATCGGAAGATATCACGGTAACGATTGAGATTGAGGCCCAGATCACGACAGATGTGGAAATGCCGGTTTCGAATATTACCGTCTCGAATCTGGCGGATGGGCTGGAGCTTTCTTTTGACAGTGATACGGTTACGGTGACACTGACGGGATATGAGGACGAACTGAGTTCGGTTAGCGGTGACAGTGTCACGGGCGTGCTGGATGCCTCCGGCCTGACCGAAGGTGCCCGGAGTGTGACAGTTACGCTGTCAGGAGATTATCTGAGTGAATCAGAGACAACGGTTTCCGTCGTGATTACAGACACGGAATCATCTGATACGGCGGACTCCGGCACAACGAACTCCGGCACAACGAATTCCGACACGGCGGATTCCGGTACAGCAGCGGGCAGCAGCGAGGAGGAATAGCACTATGGTAAAAGAAAAGATTATAATTCAAAATCCTGCGGGGCTGCATCTGCGCCCCGCAGGGAAAATCAGCACGGCGGCATCGGCCTATCAGTCTTCGATTCACCTGTATAAGGGAAACAAGTCGGCGGATGCCAAAAGTCTGCTGGCTTTACTTGGGGCTTGCATTAAGTTCGGAGATGAAGTAGAATGCATATGCGAAGGGGAGGATGAGGAGGCTGCGCTTGCCGAGGTGGTGAATCTGCTTGGAACCGGTTTCCTGAATGAATAGATGGTAACTGTGAAGGTACTGAACAGTTGCAATAGATGATACGAGAGAGGACACAGGATATGGATCATTTGGATGAATTAGAGGCGGAATCGATATATATTATGCGTGAAGTGGCGGCGGAGTGCGAGAATCCGGTCATGCTGTATTCGATCGGGAAGGATTCCTCCGTGATGCTGCATCTGGCGCTGAAGGCGTTTTATCCGGAAAAGCCTCCGTTTCCGTTTCTTCATGTGAATACCACATGGAAGTTTAAAGAGATGATTTCATTTCGTGATCGCACTGCTGAAAAATACGGGATTGAAATGCTGGAGTATATTAATGAAGAGGGACTCCGGGATGGTATCAACCCATTCGACAGCGGGGCGGCCTATACGGATATTATGAAAACACAGGCTCTGAAGCAGGCTCTGAACAAATACGGATTTACCGCTGCGTTTGGCGGCGGACGCCGCGACGAGGAGAAAAGCCGTGCGAAGGAGAGGATTTTTTCCTTCCGCAATGAGGAACATGCATGGGATCCGAAAAATCAGCGTCCTGAAATGTGGAAGCTGTTTAACACAGAGATCAACAGGGGGGAGAGTATCCGGGTATTTCCGATTTCGAACTGGACGGAGAAGGATATCTGGCAGTATATCAGGCGTGAACAGATTGAGATTGTGCCCCTTTATTTTGCCGCGGTTCGTCCTGTGGTAGAGAGGGATGGTAATCTCATCATGGTGGACGACGACCGTATGAGGCTCCTTCCGGGTGAAGTCCCCGTGATGAAAAAGGTTCGTTTCCGCACACTCGGCTGTTATCCGCTCTCCGGCGGTGTGGAATCCGAGGCAGATACGCTCGATGCCATTATTCAGGAAACTCTGAGCGCCGTGGACTCCGAGCGGACCAGCCGTGTGATCGATAAGGATGGCGGCACCGCCAGTATGGAGAAACGAAAGAGGGAGGGCTATTTCTGATGGATGCATTGTTAAAGTTTATTACCTGCGGCAGTGTGGACGACGGAAAGTCCACGCTGATCGGCCATATGCTTTATGATGCGAAGCTCATTTTCGCGGATCAGGAGCGTGCGCTGGAACTGGATTCCAGGGTTGGTTCCAGAGACGGGGAGATTGATTACAGTCTGCTTCTGGATGGCCTGATGGCGGAGCGGGAGCAGGGGATTACCATTGACGTGGCCTATCGGTATTTTACAACGGATCATCGTTCGTTTATTGTGGCAGATACGCCGGGACACGAGGAATACACACGGAACATGGCGGTGGGGGCATCCTTTGCGGATCTGGCTGTGATCCTGGTGGACGCCAGCCAGGGCGTGCTGACGCAGACCAGGAGGCATACGCGGATCTGTTCCCTGGTGGGAATCAAACACTTTGTCTTTGCGGTCAATAAAATGGATCTGGTCAACTATGAGAAAACCAGATTTGACAAGATACGAAAGAATATCAGGGTCCTTCTGGCCGAATTTGATTACAAGACGGCGGTTATGATTCCCGTATCGGCAACGGAAGGCGATAATATTACAACCAGATCCGACCGCATGCCCTGGTACAGGGGCAGGTCGCTGCTGTCTTATCTGGAGACCATCGATGTGAAGGAGGATCCGGCGGAGACAGGCTTTACCATGCCGGTGCAGCGTGTCTGCAGGCCGAACCATTCTTTCCGCGGTTTTCAGGGACAGATCGAGAGCGGAAGTGTTTCTGTCGGAGATAAGCTGACGGTGCTACCCAGCGGGGAGACCGCATCGGTGACTTCCATCTATCAGGGTTCTGATGAGGTTCAGGAGAGCTCTGCGGGGCGGGCCGTGACGATTCAGCTGGATTCAGAGGTTGATATTTCCCGCGGGTGTGTTCTGGTGGAGCAGGCCGAGGAGTTTATCAGCACGATGTTTGCTGCGACGATCCTCTGGATGGACGACCGCAAGCTGATGGCGGGCAAAAGCTATCTGCTGAAGATCGGCACGCAGAAGGTTCCGGCGACTGTGATGAGTATCAAATACAGGATCGACGTGAATACCGGAGAGGAAGTGTATGCCGACACCATTTATAAAAATGAGATCGCGCGTTGTGAGATTTCCGTAGCCTCTAAGATCGTATTTGACAGATTTGAAAAAAATAATGCACTGGGTTCCCTGATTCTGATCGACCGCATTTCTCATATGACATCTGCCTGCGGCGTGGTGGAGCATGCGCTGAACCGCGGCGACAACCTGACGTGGCATGATATGGACATCACCAGGGCATTCCGCGAAGAGCAGCTCGGACAGCGGGCGAAGACCATCTGGTTTACCGGTCTTTCCGGCGCCGGGAAATCTTCTCTCGCCAATGAGCTGGAAAAATGCCTCGTGCGCGAGGGCAGGCATACGATGCTTTTGGATGGAGATAATATCCGGATGGGTCTGAATAAGAACCTCGGTTTCCGGGAACATGACCGGATTGAGAATATTCGCAGGATCGCGGAGGTCGCCAGGCTGATGAACGATGCGGGGCTGATCGTGCTCACTTCCTTTATCTCCCCGTTTGCGCGGGACCGCAGGAATGCGCGCGAGATTATCGGAGATGCGTTTGTGGAGGTCTATGTAAGTACGCCGCTGGAAGAGTGTGAAAAACGGGATGTGAAGGGGCTGTATAAAAAAGCACGCAGCGGCAGGCTTGACAATTTTACCGGCGTGACCAGCCCGTATGAGGCTCCGGAGCACCCGGATATTGTGATCGATACCAGCAAAGGAACGTTGGAGGAATGCGTCAGGGAAGTCATGGATCAGCTGGAGAGATTTTTGTAAAACAGAGATGATCGTGCATGATGTATGGAGAGCACCGGCCGGTGAATTGTAACCGGCCTGAATAAAGATATTGAGGAACTTCAAATGGGAAAATATTTTGGCACAGACGGCTTCCGCGGGGAAGCAAATAAAACACTGACGGTAGAGCATGCGTATCGGGTGGGACGGTTTCTCGGCTGGTATTACCGCAAGCTCAACGGACACAGGACAAAGGTAGTGATCGGCAAGGATACCAGAAGATCCAGCTATATGTTTGAGTATTCACTGGTGGCGGGACTGACGGCTTCCGGAGCGGACGCTTATCTGCTGCATGTCACGACGACGCCGTCGGTGTCCTATGTGGTCCGCACGGAGGATTTTGACTGCGGTATCATGATATCCGCCAGTCATAATCCTTATTATGATAATGGGATCAAACTGATCAACGGCCAGGGAGAGAAGATGGATGAGACGACCATCTCCTATATCGAGGATTATATAGACGGGCACCTGGATCTGTTCGGGGAGCAGCTGGAGGAACTGCCGTTTGCGGTTCGGGAGGACATAGGATGTACCGTAGATTATGCCGCGGGGAGGAACCGTTACGTAGGGTATCTGATATCGCTGGCTGTTCACTCCTTCCGCAATGTGCGTGTCGGGCTGGACTGTGCGAACGGCAGCGCATGGATGATTGCGAAAAATGTGTTTGATGCGCTTGGCGCAAAGACGTATGTGATCCATGCGGAGCCGAACGGCACCAATATCAATTATAATGCCGGTTCTACGCATATAGAAGTACTGCAGCAGTTCGTAAAAGAACAGCGCCTGGACGTCGGCTTTGCCTATGACGGAGATGCTGATCGGTGTATTGCCGTGGATGAGCAGGGGAACGTCGTAAACGGAGATCTGATTCTTTACATATACGGAAAGTATATGAAGGACCGCGGGAAATTGCTGAACAATACCGTCGTCACCACGGTCATGTCGAATTTCGGTCTGTATAAAGCTTTTGATGCTGTCGGGATTGATTACGACAAGACGGCGGTTGGAGATAAATATGTATATGAGAGTATGCAGAAGAACGGACATCGCATCGGCGGAGAACAGTCCGGACATATCATCTTCAGCAAATATGCCACGACCGGCGACGGTATACTGACATCCATCAAGGTGATGGAGGTCATGCTTGCGAAGAAGCTGCCGCTGTCAAAGCTGGCAGAACCGGTTCGGATTTATCCGCAGGTGTTGAAAAACATCCGGGTAAAGAGCAAGTCCGAGGCGCAGAATGATCCGGATGTACAGTCTGCTGTCAGAGCTGTGGCTGACAGACTCGGCGATACCGGCCGTATTCTCGTCCGCGAGAGCGGGACGGAACCCCTGGTCCGCGTGATGGTCGAGGCGGAGACTGAAGAGCTCTGTGAGCGCTGTGTCGACCAGGTCCTTGATGTAATCCGGCGGAAGGGCCACGAAATATAAAGAGAAAGAGGTGAGTTGTGTGGTTGAATTAGATCAGTTTAAATCTGTTCTGAACACATACAGACACCCGCTCCAGGAAGTAAGGGATTCACTTTGACCTCGCTAATAAAGAGCAGAGGATCGAAGAACTGGAGCGGGAGATGGAAGCCCCGGATTTCTGGAATGATCCGGAGCGTTCCCAGCAGATGATGAAAGAATTAAAAAGTAAAAAGGACGATGTTCAGGTGTATGAGCATCTGGCTTCCATGATGGACGACATTGAAGTCATGCTTGAGATGGGATATGAGGAAAACGACGCCTCGCTGATTCCGGAGATCGAAGAGATGCTGCAGGAGTTTGAAACGGCGTTTGAGAATATCCGCGTCAAGACATTGCTGTCCGGCGAGTTTGACGGCAACAATGCTATCGTCACTCTGCATGCGGGTGCCGGCGGTACAGAGGCCTGTGACTGGGCGGGCATGCTCTACCGCATGTATACCCGGTGGGCCGCCGCAAAAGGGTATGATCTGGAGGTGCTGGATTATCTGGACGGTGATGAAGCCGGTGTGAAATCGGTCACTTTTCAGGTGAACGGTGAGAATGCCTACGGCTATCTGAAGTCTGAGAAGGGTGTGCATCGGCTGGTACGCATCTCCCCGTTTAATGCGGCAGGAAAGAGGCAGACTTCTTTTGCCTCCTGTGACGTGATGCCGGAGCTGGATAATGATATAGAGGTGGAGATCAATGACGATGATCTACGGATTGACACTTACCGTTCCAGCGGCGCGGGCGGACAGCATATCAACAAGACATCCTCGGCGATCCGTATCACTCATTTGCCTACTGGCATCGTCGTTCAGTGCCAGAATGAGCGTTCCCAGCATATGAACAAGGACAAGGCGATGCAGATGCTGAAATCCAGACTGTATCTGTTGAAACAACAGGAGAACAGGGAAAAAGCAGACGATATCCGCGGCGAGCTGACTGAGATCGGCTGGGGGAATCAGATCCGTTCCTATGTCATGCAGCCCTATAAGATGGTGAAGGATCTGCGGACAAATGAAGAGACCGGGAATGTAGACGGTGTGATGGACGGGGATCTGGCTCCGTTTATGAACGCGTACCTGAAGTGGGTGGCGCTGAACTGACGGTTACATGTCACTCCCTGACCACGCATTTACTGCGGGGTCGGACCGAAAATGTAACAGAAAGGGCTTGCACCGTCTGTTCGTATATGTTAATATATCTTTGCTGTAAAAACAAATGTATCTCTGTGGAGAACACAGGAGGCGGGATATGGCGGAAAAGACGAAATATTTTGTCCTGAAGCAGAAAGCGGTGCCGGAGGTGCTGCTGAAAGTCGTGGAGGCAAAACGGCTGATTGATTCGGGCAGGGCTGTCTCGGTGCAGGATGCAACGGACAGGGTCGGAATCAGCCGCAGTTCTTTTTATAAGTACAAGGACGACATTTTTCCCTTCCATGACAATTCCAAAGGACGCACGATCACCTTTGTGGTTCAGCTGAACGATGAACCGGGGCTTCTCTCCGAAGTGCTGCACATCGTAGCGGATTATCATGCCAATATCCTGACGATCCACCAGAGCATCCCGGTGAACGGGGTCGCCTCGCTGACGCTCAGTGTTGAAGTGTTAAATGATACCGGGGATATTTCCCAGATGGTTGAGACGATCGAGCAGCAGCCGGGCATACATTATTTAAAAATATTAGCAAGGGAGTAGACGATGGTTAAGATTGCAGTATTAGGATACGGCACGATCGGTTCCGGTGTCGTGGAAGTATTAGAGAGAAACAGGGACATTATCACAAAGAGAGCCGGAGAGGAGATCGCGGTGAAATATATTCTTGATCTCCGCGATTTCCCGGAGGATCCGTATGCGGACAGGATCGTTCATGACTATGAGGTGGTCCGGCAGGATCCGGAGGTCGCAGTGGTCGTGGAGGCGATGGGAGGCGTGGAGCCGGCCTTTACTTTTGCGAAGCAGGCCATTCTTGTGGGCAGGCATTTTGCCACCTCAAATAAAGCGCTGATCGCGAAACACGGTGCGGAGCTCATTGCCATGGCGCGGGAAAAAAATGTCAATTGTCTGTTCGGCGCGAGCGTGGGAGGCGGTATTCCGATCATTCGTCCGCTGAACTGCTGCCTGACCGCGGATGTGATCGAGGAGATCTCCGGCATCTTAAACGGAACGACGAATTACATGATGACAAAGATGTCTGATGAGGGATCGGATTTTGATGATGTGCTGAAGGACGCTCAGCAGAAGGGCTTTGCCGAGGCAGATCCGACGGCTGATATCGAGGGATATGACGCCTGCCGGAAGATTGCCATACTTACCTCCCTGATCTGCGGACAGCAGGTTGATTTTGAGGATATTCATACCGAGGGCATCACGAAAATTACGGCAGCTGATATCAAATACGCGAAGGCGATGGGCAGACGGATCCGGCTTCTCGGGTCCAGCTATAAGACCGGCGATAGCTACTGTGCTCTGGTGGCGCCCTATATGGTAGATGACAGCCATCCGCTTTACGGCGTCAACGGTGTATTTAATGCCGTTTTTGTCCGGGGAAATATGCTGGGTGATGCGATGTTTTACGGCAGCGGCGCCGGAAAGCTTCCGACGGCCAGTGCGGTTGCGGCGGATGTGATCGATATCGTGCGGCATAAGGAAGAACATATTCCGGTGGAATGGAGGCCGGAGAAGCTTGAGCTTGTTGATTACAGACAGCTCACCGGTCGGTATTTTGTCCGCACGAAGGCGGAGCAGACGGAGATTGAGAGAATTTTCGGAGCAGTGACTCCGGTAAAGGCGGAGGGTGTCACGGGAGAGACGGCATTTGTTACCGGCGAGATGGACGGATATGCATATGAGCAGGCGGCAGAGCAGCTGGGCGGCATTCTGCAGTGCATCCGTATAAAATGATGATGTTTTGTAACTGTGAAGGCTTTTGCCCCCGACATCATGATGAGACCAGGGTCAAAAAGTACGGAGGAGCGATGATGAGAATGGAATCATCGCTCCTCTTATAAGTGTATACAGGTGAAAGAATCTGCGGATTCGCTGTGCCGGATTACGCTGTCTCATCCGGCAGGAGATCCAGATAGAAACAGGTCAGGCTCTGCGTCATATATGGAATGATCCACAGGAGCCCGATCAGAAATGAGAGGAATCCGAACAGAATCCACGCGACAAAGGAGAGACACAGAAGGAACAGTCTCCATAAGTTTCCCTTCATCATACGGCGGCTTTGACGGATGGCATCCATGACGCGGATGTCCATATCATCCGCCAGGATGAAGATGGTCATCGACCAGGCGAGCATGAGGATAATCAGTACGATGACTCCGATCACATAGAGCGATATGGCGAGAAATGTCCAGCCAATACTTCCGAGAGGACTGAATTCAGCCGTTTCCGAAAGGATGGGGATGAGACAGACGGTTCCCGGCAGCTGGCAGAGGATGGAGACAGCCATGACCAGAATCCCGTAGCCGAAATATCTGTCCGGACGGTTCTGAAACGGGTAGAGGATATCCTTCAGACCGGCTTCCTGCCCGCGGGCCAGCAGCAGATGGATGCGGGAGATACCGGCTCCGAACAGTACAGAGATCAGCGAGACGATCACGATGCCGATCAGACCTGTTATCATACGGGAAACTGCGGCAAAGGCGGCGCCCTGCCGTATCATATTGGTAAACGGAATATTTAACAGGGTAATGATGAACCCTGACAGAAACAAAGCGGCAATCACTGTTTTGTAATGGCCGAGCAGATTCTGTCTGGCGGAAGCTTTCAGCAGTGCATTCTTTTTCTTCATAAACAGGACTCCATTTCGTACTTACAGGAGGTCTCCGGTATCGAGATCTATGCCGTAATATTGTTCAATCGTGTAGAGATACGTGTTATAATAGTTTTCCAGGCTGCCGTATGTCCGGATGATCATGACAAAGCTGGCGATAATGATCGCAACGCTGATCAGCACGGCAATCAGACCGACGATAAAGGCATATCTGGAAGCGCGCTCCGGCTTTGGATTAGAGCCTTTGGAGAGTACGGCAAATAAAATCGCAAGTGAACCGAACAGGATGGCGAAGAATCCGGTCAATGTGGTGATGATGCCGATAATCGCGCAGGCAATGGCAGCCGATGCCATGGCAGAGGATCTCCTCTGCGGGCGGTTAAACTGGTCTTCCGGGTCGCCGAAGCGGTTTTCGTTTGGATTATACATCTGGAGCACCTCAATTTTGTGATGGGTCTGTTGGTTCGTGTACGCCGCCGTGTCTGACTTTTCGTGTTCTGCCGCACGGCTCATAACTTACGCACATTGTATCATTTAGACCGAAAATGTCAATACAGGCTTGTATGCGTCATTTTAAATTTTTGCGGTCCTGCAAACAGGTTGCGATTGCAAAAAACAGAAAAGTGTACTACAATCTCTTTTGAAAAAGACAGCTGAAAAGGAAGGACGGGTCCGCCATGCAGACAGAGACATATTCATCGGAGGAAACCTTTGCGCTGGGGGAAAACACCGGCAGGCATGCAAAGCCCGGCGAAGTATATACTCTGATCGGAGACCTTGGCGTCGGAAAGACCGTTTTTACACAGGGATTCGCATGCGGGCTGGGTATTGCGGAGCCGGTAAACAGCCCGACGTTTACGATCGTGCAGGTATATGAGGAGGGAAGACTTCCCTTCTATCATTTTGATGTGTACCGCATCGGGGATGTCGAAGAGATGGACGAGATTGGTTATGAGGATTATTTTTACGGCGATGGCGTGACAATGATTGAATGGGCAAATCTTATAGAAGAGATCCTGCCGGAGTATCGATGGGAGATTTATATTGAGAAAGACCCGACAAAGGGATTTGATTTCCGCAGAGTAAGGATAGAGGAGGTGCATCGTTCATGAAGATTTTAGCGATGGACAGCTCCGGTCTGGTTGCCGGGATCGCTGTGGTCGAGGACGATAATCTGATCGGCGAGTATACGATTAATTATAAAAAGACGCATTCTCAGACGCTGTTGCCTATGCTGGATGAGGTGGCGAAGATGATTGAACTGGATCTGGACAGCCTGGATGCCATTGCGGTATCGGCCGGGCCGGGTTCTTTCACCGGACTGCGCATCGGGTCTGCGACGGCGAAGGGGCTGGGACTGGCGCTGGACAAGCCGTTGATCCATGTGCCTACCGTGGACGCCCTTGCCTGCAATCTCTGGGGATGCCGTGATCTTGTCTGCCCGCTCATGGATGCCAGGAGGAATCAGACCTACACCGGACTGTATCGATTTGCGGCTCAGGGGGCGGAGCGTGACGGAGTGCGGCATACAGACCGGCTGCCGGATTGTGCCAGAATGCAGAGCATGAATCAGCGGCTGGAGATTATCAGACCGCAGTGCGCGGTGGGCATTGATGAGATCATCGAAGATGTGAACCGTGTCGGGCAGCCGGTTGTTTTCCTCGGAGACGGCGTGCCTGTTTTTTCATTATATATAGAAGAACACTGTCAGGTTCCCTATTCCTTTGCCCCGGCGCATATGAACCGTCAGCGGGCGGGAGCGGTGGCTTATCTCGGTATGCAGTATGCGAAAGAAGGAAAGCTGGAATCCGCAGCGGAGCATCGGCCGGATTATCTGCGTGCGTCCCAGGCGGAGAGAGAGCGTCGTCAGCGGATCGGACAGATGCATGAAGGTGACTGAATCAGAGAGGATAGATGCCCGGATACAGAACAATAGAATTTTCGTAACTGCGAAGGTGCTGAGCAGTTATGAATTTACGAGTGGTGCAGAAGAATGCAGAGAAAAAATATAATTCAGGGGACATCTGGTCGGACGGCGAATGAGAAACTCACAGAATCAGGTATGGCGGAGAGTATGGATTCGGAAACAGACAGAGGGAGAGAGATCCGGATCCGAAAAATGGAGCCGGCGGATATCCCGTCTGTAGCGTCGCTTGAGATGGACATTTTTTCTGAACCGTGGAGTGAAACCGGCTTTGCGGATGCTCTTGCGCAGAGAGAGAATCTGTTTCTGACTGCCTTCAGACCGGACGGCGGGGTCATCGGATATTGCGGATTGTACACGGCCGGAGATGAAGGTGAGATCACCCAGGTGGCGGTGGCAGAGAACTGCAGACGACAGGGAACAGCAGCCGCTTTGCTGGCAGAGCTGCTGGGACGGGCGCGGGCATGTGGGATCAAACAGATTTTCCTCGAAGTACGTATATCAAACGAGGCGGCGATCCGCCTTTATGAAACATATGGGTTTGAGACATGCGGAGTGCGAAGGGGTTTTTACCGGAGACCGACGGAGGATGCCCTGTTAATGCGCTGCTCGGTTTGTACACAGGAGGACCGGAATGAAAAAAGAAGGTCATGTTTACTGTAATTGCTGCGGAAAGGAACTTCAGACTGAAACAGGGAGTCAGATGGAGGATTATTTTCATATGCAGAAAACATGGGGATATTTTTCCCGGAAAGACGGAGTGACCCAGACAGCGGATATCTGCGAGGACTGTCTGGACCGGTGGATCCTGAAGTTTCAGATCGCACCGGAGGATGCAGAGAAGACGGAATTATTTGAGTGTTAGCGTGAAGGCACTGAACAGTTGCGAGTGTTAGCATGGAGGCTGCATTCGTCAGTTCCGTTGAGTATGGAAAATCGAAAGGATGGAATTATCTGAATGTTAGATGTATGCCTGCTGGGTACCGGAGGGATGATGCCTTTGCCCTACCGGAAACTGACAGCATTGATGACCCGGTATAACGGACACAATCTTCTGATTGACTGCGGAGAGGGAACACAGATCGCAGTCAAAGAAAAAGGATGGAGTTTTCACTCTATTGACGTAATTTGCTTTACCCATTATCACGCAGATCATATCAGCGGGCTGCCGGGGCTTCTTCTGACCATGGGGAATGCGGAGCGCACGGAGCCTCTTCTCATGATCGGGCCGAAGGGGCTGGAACGGGTGGTGAACGCTCTGCGGACGATCGCACCGGAGCTTCCGTTCCCGATTCGCTTTTATGAGCTGTCACATAAGGAAGAAACCATCCGGGTTCACGGATATAAAATCACCGCGTTTCGTGTGCAGCACAATGTGACCTGTTACGGATATACGCTGGAGATAGAGCGGAAAGGGAAATTTGACGTCGCGCGTGCGATGGAGGCGAATATTCCGCAGAAGATATGGAGCCGTCTGCAGAATGGCGAGACCGTGGAGGATTCCGGTCAGACATTTACGCCGGATATGGTATTGGGACCGCCGCGGCGCGGGATTAAGGTAACCTATTGTACGGATACCCGGCCGATTCCGCTGATCGCGGAGTGTGCGAAGCACGCTGACCTGTTTATCTGCGAGGGCATGTATGCCGAGAAGGATAAGGAGGCAAAAGCCCGCCAGTATAAACATATGACCTTTTACGAGGCGGCATCCCTTGCGGCTCGCGCGGAGGTCGCTGAGCTGTGGCTGACACATTTCAGCCCATCCCTGATTCATGCGGAAAATTATATGAAGGATGTGCGCAGAATTTTCCCGAATGCGTCTCCCGGTACGGACGGACGTTCGGTGGAATTAGATTATATAGAATGACGGAGATGCGGCATGGCGGATAAGGATGTATTGATTCTGGCAATTGAAAGCTCCTGCGACGAGACGGCGGCGGCCGTTGTAAAAAACGGCAGGGAGGTTTTATCCAATGTGATTTCATCGCAGATCGCGCTGCATACGCTGTATGGCGGAGTGGTGCCTGAGATTGCCTCCAGAAAACATATTGAAAAAATCAATCAGGTAATAGAATCGGCGCTGTCGGAGGCCGGCGTCGGACTGAATGATATCACGGCTGTCGGCGTGACCTACGGCCCGGGTCTGGTGGGGGCTCTTCTGGTCGGCGTCGCTGAGGCAAAGGCAATCAGCTACGCAAGGAAGCTCCCGCTGATCGGCGTCCACCATATTGAGGGGCATATCAGCGCCAATTATATAGAAAATGAAGATCTGGAACCGCCTTTTTTGTGTCTGGTTGTCTCCGGCGGACATACCCATCTGGTCAGGGTGCTGGATTACGGCAAATATGAGATCCTTGGCAGAACCCGTGACGATGCGGCAGGCGAGGCGTTTGATAAGGTGGCGCGTGCGATCGGTCTGGGATACCCGGGCGGTCCGAAAATAGAAAAGGCTTCTCAAAACGGAAATCCGGAAGCCATCGTTTTTCCTCAGGCAAAAATAAGAGATCATCCATATGATTTCAGCTTCAGCGGGGTCAAGTCCGCGGTCCTGAATTATATCAACGGATGCAGGATGAAAAATCAGGAGATTGTGCCGGAGGATATCGCTGCTTCTTTTCAGAAAGCGGTGGTGGATGTGCTGATTGCACATACGATGCACGCGGCACAGGAGACCGGCATGCGCAGGCTGGCGATCGCCGGAGGCGTCGCTTCCAACGGAGTGCTGCGCAGCGGAATGAGGGCGGCCTGTGAAAGAAGGGGGATTGATTTCTATCATCCGTCACCGATCCTCTGCACGGATAATGCGGCCATGATCGGTGCGGCGGCTTATTACGAGTACCTGGCGGGGACGCGGCACGGATGGGATCTGAACGCAGTTCCGAATCTTCGGCTCGGCGAGCGCTGACCTGTCTGAGTCAGGAACTGTCAGACAGAAGAGAACAGCATGGGAGGTAGTACAGTGAAACATGTCGCGATTGTTCTGGCTGCGGGAAAGGGCTCCCGCATGCACAGCGACATCCCCAAACAGTTTATGCGTCTGGCCGGTCGCCCGGTGATCTGCTATGCGCTTCAGTCGTTTGAGGAGAGTTTTATCGATGAAATCATTCTGGTGACCGGTGAGGGACAGAATGCATATTGTAAAAAAGAAATCGTTGAGAAATATGGTTTTTCAAAAGTGAGACAGATTGTCTCCGGTGGGAAAGAACGCTATGATTCTGTATATCAGGGACTCTGTGCAGCCGGGGATTGCGATTATGTTTATATTCACGACGGTGCACGTCCGTTTCTGGATGCGGATATTCTGAACCGGGCCAGACAATGTGTGGAGGAATATGAAGCCTGCGCGGCGGGAATGCGCGTAAAGGATACCATACGGGTGGCGGATGAACATGGCGTGATCAGGCACACACCGGAACGAAAATATGTCTGGCAGATGCAGACTCCGCAGGTTTTTTCTTATTCTCTGGTAAAGTCGGCGTATGACCGTCTGTTTCAACAAGGAGATTTTTGCGGCATTACAGACGATGTGATGGTGGTGGAACGTATGCTGTCCTGTCCGGTCAGATTGTTTGAGGGATCATATCGGAATATCAAAATCACCACGCCGGAGGATATTCTGGTGGCGCAGTTGTTCCTTGAGTCACGGGAAAAGTATTCTCAGGATGGTTAAAATGTTTTTCAGGGACAATCACATTTCTGAACAAACAAGTAAAAATCGGACAAAAAGACGAAAAAATTGTTGACATAAAGTTAACACGATAGTATAATAATTTTTGCACTGATTTGGAGCGCATGAGCATGGAGAGTTACCGAAGTGGTCATAACGGGGCGGTCTTGAAAACCGTTTGTCCGAAAGGGCGCGTGGGTTCGAATCCCACACTCTCCGTTATCGACTTCGTCGATTATGATTGTTTTATAAGTAAGGCATTTGGAGAAGTACCCAAGATGGCTGAAGGGACACCCCTGGAAAGGGTGCAGGTCGTTAATAGCGGCGCGAGGGTTCAAATCCCTCCTTCTCCGTTGTTTTTTGCTCTTTTTTCGAGCAAAAAATAAAAAAAGCTGTTGACAATGGAAGCTGACCGTGATATTATTTCATAGCTGTCGCTTGAAAACAGCGAAGAACATTGATAACTGAACAGTGAAATAACCTTGAAAGATTCACAAGAGAATTATT
>JAJQEU010000110.1:0-1309 GCA_021201535.1 Clostridiales bacterium
CCGGACTTTTATAACTTTACAAGTAAAAAATAAAAAAAGAGCCTCAGCCTTCACTGAAACTCTTAAGGTATCAAAGCGCCTCTATATCTATGTCCTTCAGCCTCTGATTGAGAAAAACACGCGTCTCTCCGTCGTTCACCACGTAAACGCGGTACACCAGCACGCACATTTTCTCTCCGACCTCAACCGGTCGGCGCTCCAGAGAGCGCTCCGTGATCAGCCGGACGCCGTTGACGTCCAGGGTAAGCTCCAGGCAGTTCCCGCGAAACGCGATATCCGTGATCGTTCCCTCCTCCGCGTCGGCGATCAGACTCCGGAACTTTTCATTGTCACTCTTGAATGCCTCGACAAACTCCGGACGGACAACGACCTGTCTTCCTTCCGGAACATGCTCAAAACCTTTGAAACCGCGAAAATCTCTGTAAATCGAGGAAGTCCCGATAAACTGTGCAACAAAAGGAGTCAGCGGTTTTTCATAAATATCAACAGGAGTACCCTTCTGCTCCAGTCTGCCCTCGTTGATGATCAGAATCTCATCCGCGACCTCCACGGCCTCCTCCTGATCGTGCGTGACAAAGATACTGGTGATTCCCACCTGCGCGATCATATTTTTCAGCCAGCTGCGCAGTTCCTTACGCACCTTCGCGTCGATGGCAGCAAAGGGCTCATCAAGGAGCAGAAGCTGAGGATTGGGAGCGATGGCTCTGGCAAAGGCGACCCGCTGCCGCTGTCCGCCGGAGAGCTGGTTCGGATAACGTTTCTCCATACCTTCCAGCCCCACCAGTTTGATCAGTTCCCGTACTCTCGCATCCACCTTCTGCCTGTTCTGTTTCTGCACCCGAAGTCCGAAAGCGATATTTTCATAGACTGTCATATATCGGAACAGGGCGTAATTCTGAAACACAAAACCGATGCCGCGCTCTCCGGCCGGAACATCATTGACAACATTTCCTTCGATGACGACATCCCCGGAATCCTGATGTTCCAGCCCGGCGATCATCCGGAGAATCGTCGTCTTCCCGCTGCCGCTGGGTCCCAGGAATGCGGCAAGTTTTCCCTGCTCTACACCAAAACTGATATTCTTCGCAGCCTCATAGTCGCCAAAATTTTTGTTGATCTTTTTCATTTCCACATACATTAGGTTCTTCCTCCACAAAAGATATTATGAGAACCTGCTTCGCAGAACCTCATAATCGATTGACGTCTGCTTCGCAGACTTTTATCGTCAGTTGCTTACGCAACTTCCGATAAGTTATATTATGAGAACCTGCTTCGCAGAACCTCATAATCGATTGACGTCTGCTTCGCA
>JAJQEU010000110.1:1409-4347 GCA_021201535.1 Clostridiales bacterium
GACTTTTATCGTCAGTTGCTTACGCAACTTCCGATAAGTTATATTATTATCCTTCGCGCTTGCCCCGCGCTTCTACAATCTGTTTCAATATCAGTATCACGATTGCCATAATTACCAGAATTGATGATACGGCGAACGCCTGCGTGATGGAATCCGCGCTCCCGGCCATATACAGAGCGTCCACCTCCAGAGGAAGCGTAAATGTCTGTCCTCTGGCCTTTGATACGGCATAAACGGCACCGAACTCACCCAGCGCCCGCGCCGTACAAAGAATGATTCCGTAGAGCAGCGCCCATTTGATATGAGGGAAAGTCACTCTCCGGAAAATGGTCAGTCCCTTTGCCCCCATCATGGCAGCCGCCTCCTCCTCCGCGCTTCCCTGCGCCTGCATCACCGGGATCAGTTCCCGGGACACAAACGGGAATGTCACGAAGATGGTCGCCAGGACAACGCCCGGGACAGAAAAAACCAGAGCGATGTCCGTGCCCAGCAGATCATTGATCCGGTCGATCAGCGGCGTCGCCCAGCCCATCCGTCCGAAGGTCATGATAAAAGCCAGACCGGCGATCACCGGAGAAATGGAGAACGGAATATCGATCAGCGTTGACAGCACCTGTCTGCCTCGAAATTCAAATTTGGTGATCAGCCACGACGCGCACAGACCGAAAAATGTATTGACTGCCAAGGCAATACCCGCGGCGATCAGTGTCACCCGCAGCGCGGACAGCGTATTGGAAGCCGTGATCGCACTGATGTACATCGACAGACCGGACCGCAGCGAACGGTAGACGACCGTCGCCAGAGGCAGAATCAGCATGACGACAAAAAAAGCCGCGCCGATCAGAATCAGGACGACCGGAGCAATCCTGCCTTTTTCTTTTTTCTTCTGAGTATTCATAAATGTACCTTTCTGTATCATGAATGATGAATTGTTCCTGCCACGCGAATCATCCTTCCGCACGCCTTCCGGCCGCCAGCTGCACCATATTGATGAAAAACAACAGCAGGAAAGAAATGATCAGCAAAATCAGCGCAATCGCGGCCGCACCTTCGTAATCCACATTTCCCGAATTCAGTTTCTGCATGATCACATAGGAAACCACCTGCGTCCCCTGCTTCTCACTGTTCCCGGATATGTAAATAACGCTGCCGTACTCCCCGATTCCTCTGGCCAGCGCAAGGCCGAATCCGGTGAGCAGCGCCGGGGTCAGCTCCGGCAGGATCACCCGTCGGAAGGTATAACCGCGGCTCGCGCCCAGCATGGTCGAAGCCTCCTCATAAGAATCCGGCAATTTTTCCAGCACCGGCTGCAGTGCGCGCACCACAAAGGGGATGCCGATGAAAATCAGTGCGATCGTCAGTCCGATCTTTGTGTAGGAGATCGATATCCCGAAATGATCAAACCAGCTCCCGAGTACCCCCTGATTGGAATACATCTTCGAGAGCGTGATACCGGCAACCGCGGTGGGAAGCGCAAAAGGAAGCTCGATCATCCCGTCCATGATGCGCTTCCCCGGAAACTCATAGCGTACCAGAATCCACGCGAGGATCAGCCCGAATACACAGTTAATGACCGCTGCGACCAGCGAACATACGATGCTCGTGCGAAAGGCCCGCATCACATTCGCCCGGAAGATCAGCTGCCAGAATTCCGACCAGCTGAGTTTAAAGGAATAAGCCAAAATGGATGCAAGCGGGATCAATATCAAAAGAGAAAGCATGGTTATGGTAATTCCCGCAGTCAGGCCTTTGCCGGGAATGACCGATTTGTTTTTTGTCATAATAAAAAATCCTCGTGTCTGAATGCCGGGGCGGGCAGGGCTTTCCCCCGCCCGCGGTGTGGATGCGCCAAGGCGCATTCTTTTTTTAATTCACTCAGTCATTATATATCTCATCAAAGATTGCACCGTCCTGGAAGAAATCCTCATAGGCCTGATCCCATCCGCCGAAATCATCAATGGTGCAAAGGTTTACAGTCAGGTCAAACGTATCGGAGAATGTCTCCAGAATCTCCTCGTTTCTCGGACGGTAATAATTCTCTCCCGCCAGAACCTGCGCTTCATCGGAATAGAGATACTCCAGATATGCTTCCGCTACTTCTCTCGTCCCGTTGCTGTCTACGTTCTCATCCACGATCGCGACGGAGGGCTCCGCCAGGATACTGATGCTCGGGGTTACCAGCTCATATTCGCCCGGATACTCATCAATCGCGAGCAACGCCTCATTTTCCCACGCGATCAGCACATCGCCCTGTCCGTTTTCCACAAACGTCGTCGTCGCGCCGCGGGCGCCGGAATCCATCACGAGGACATTATCATAAAGTGCGGATACAAAATCCTTCATCTGATCCTCATCCCCGCCATACTGTTCATCCGCGTAATACCAGGCCGCGAGGAAGTTCCAGCACGCGCCGCCGGAGGACTTCGGATCCGGCGTGATCACCTCCACACCATCTTTGATCAGATCATCCCAGTCCTGAATGTCCTTCTCATTGCCTGCCCGTACAAGAAATACGATCGTGGAGGTGTAAGGAGAACTGTTCAGATCAAACTCATCGATCCATCCCTCTTCAATCAGTCCCTCGTCCTCAATCAGTGTAATATCATGCGCCAGTGCCAGAGTTACCACATCCGCGTCGCTTCCCTCGATCACGGAACGCGCCTGGGAACCGGATCCGCCGTGGGACTGCACGATCTCCACTGACTGGCCTGTCTCTTCCTCATAATATTCTGCAAAAATCTCATTGTAGGCCGCGTAGAACTCTCTCGTCGGGTCATAGGAGACATTTGTGATCGTGATCGTGTCTCCGCTCGAACTGCTGCCTGTCTCTGTCTCCGCGCTTCCGGCATCACCGCTGTCCGATGAGTCCGAACTGCTGCCGCAGGCCGCGAGACCTCCGACCAGCAGTGCCGCCGTCACTCCGAGAGCGATTCCTTTT
>JAJQEU010000070.1 GCA_021201535.1 Clostridiales bacterium
TTTGTGCATTTTTTCTTATTTTCAGAAAAACAGTACTTTTGACACCTTAACCAATCATTCTCCTTTTAATTTCCAAAAAAAGCGCAATTTATATAGAGGTAGTATTACCCTCTATCATTCTCAGTTCCATATTCTTTTAGTCTCTGTCTCTCATTCTCCAGATATTCGATTATACTTTTTCGATCAGACAGCTATGTTTCTTCGCGTTTGCGCCCTTTGCGTCCTTCCAGTGCCTGTGCTACGGTATCGCTTTCTCCCCGAAGTGTGGCATCCAGAAGCCTTTCAGCGCTATTGATCGCCTGCTCTACAAGCATATATTTCTTTCCGTTTATACATGCTTCAAAAGCTTCGGTTACTTCCTGGTTTGGTATATAAACCTCTTTCTGATTTTGATCATAAGCAAGATATCCCAGATGAATTAATAATGTCAAAACATCGTCCTTCGTATCAAAGCTTGTTACATCATTCTGAAATGTGCTCACATTAACTTTGACTCTCTGTCCACCAAGCATCAGCACAATTGCATCCTTCAATCCATCTTTATTGATTTCAATATATTTCTTGAGACTTTCAAAAGTCTCCGTTTGTGTCCAGTAATTTTGTATTTCTTCTTCCTGTACAGCATTCATTACGGAATTAGGACTGTAGACATGCTTCATACGGCTAAACGAATATCCATCATACCAGGACTGCATTTCATCAAAATCCATTTGGTGCTCACTGCAAAGAGCTTGGACCTCATTTTCTGTAAAACCAATGTACTCCGCAAGTCTTTTCGGCGTTATCATGGAATATTCCTTAAAATCCGTCAATGCCGATTCTGTCCCATACTTCTTAATCGGAAGAATACCTGTCATGTAAACTGCCGCTATTGTTTTGTCAGTTGCCGGTCCTCCTTTAAAAAGTCCTCGCAGAAGCTGAACGTATTCCTTTTGTAATTCTTTATCATTTTTTGCTTCCCTGAATATCGCATCACATTCATCTATAATAAAAATGAACTTGTTACCTGTCTTGTCACTGATGGAAAAGAGCGCATCAGCTAACACAGTCTCATGTTCTTCAACACAGGCCGTATATGCTTCTCTACAATTATAATCTGGTGTGTCGTCTCAATCTTCACATTCCTCCACGTTACGACCTCCCCGGCTTCTCCCCGCTGGATGGAATGTCGGCACAATCTTCTCCACCATCCCCACAATCTCGCTGCTGTTCTCATAGCTTGCTTCCGCCAGCTCCTCCAGTTGCCTCAGAAACTCCTCCACATCGAACGGGATTGGCTTCCCGATATAGATCAGCTCATTGTCGGTTTTCTGTATCCCTTCCTCCGCCATCAGCTTTTCTTCATACAGCTTCTCCCCCGGCCGCAGGCCGGTGTAGACCACCGGGATATCCTCGTCCGGCTTATACCCGGACAGCTGGATCAGGTTCCGCGCCAGCGTGTCGATCCTGACCGGGTCGCCCATATCGAGGACAAAAATCTCGCCGCCCCAGGCGTAAGTGCCCGCCTGCAGCACGAGACTGACCGCCTCCGGTATCGTCATGAAGTACCGGATGATGTCCGGGTGCGTCACCGTGACCGGACCGCCCTCCTCAATCTGCTTCTTGAAGCGGTGCAGCACCGACCCGTTGCTGCCGAGCACGTTCCCGAAGCGAACGGCCACGAACTGTGTGCCTGTCCGTCCCTGATTCTTTACACTCTCTATTTTCAATTCATGATTCCCGCCAGTTTCCTCCCACCCGGCTGCCTTGTGGTCTACCGGGTCAGACGCAACCTGTCCGCCAATCATCTTATCCTTATGCGCGTGTACGAACGGCAGCATGTCCATCCGCCCGCTCCGGCTCACTGCGTCCATGCTCTGGATCACCATCTCACAGATCCTTTTGGATGCACCCATGATATTTGTCGGGTTCACCGCCTTGTCCGTGCTGATCAGTACGAACCGCTGAGTCCCGTGCTTCAGCGCTGCGTATGCCGTCTTGTATGTGCCAACCACGTTATTTTTGATCGCCTCGTTCGGGCTGTATTCCATCAGCGGTACGTGCTTATGTGCCGCCGCATGGAACACAATGTCCGGATGATATGTCTCAAACACCTGGTTGATCCTACGGCTGTCGCGGACGGATCCGATCAGGACATTCAGATTCAGATCCGGATATTTCTCACGCATTTCCAGCTCAACGGTATAGGTTGTGTTCTCATAAATATCGAAAATGACTAGGCGTTCCGGCTGATGTCCCGCGATCTGCCTGCACAGTTCGCTGCCGATCGAACCGCCTCCGCCTGTGACCAGGATTGTTTTGCCCTGTATGTACTGAAAGATTTCCGCCATATCCACACGGATCGGTTCCCTGCCGAGCAGGTCTTCCACAGCTACGGATTTCAACCGGCTGACGAGTACCTCATCATTCGTGAGCTGGTAAATGCCCGGGAGGCTTTTCAGCTTACATCCGGTCTCCTTGCAGATATTAAGAACATCCTTTTTCTCTGACGCTCTGGCTGACGGGATACAGAAATAAATCTCATCAACCTTATATTTTTCTGACATGGCAGGGATATCATCCCTGCCACCGACCACAGGAACGCCCTCAATATATCGATTCCACTTATTGGGATTGTCATCAATCATGCAGACAGGAACATCATTTGTCTTATCCGAATGTCGTAATTCACGCACGATCGTCATACCGGCTGCGCCTGCGCCAATGATCATGATGTTTTTCGCCGGTACTTCCGGAACATCGCTTTTCTTTACGATGATCTGTGTATAAAACCGGTAAGTAAACCGGACGCCTGCAACAAGGATAAGCTGAATGACCGCTCCGACGATGTAATAGGAAAAAGGCATCCTCCGGCAAATAAGTGTAATCAAAACGCAATGGGCCGACGATGCCAAAAGAGAGGCCAGAGCATAACGGATCAGTTCCCGAAACCCGGCAAAACGCCAGATCCCCCGATACATCCGCATAAACCGGAAGAAAATAAGTGAAGCCACTATATAAAACGGGATGAATCTTATATAAGACTGCATGTATTCTGCCGGTATGGTTGTATACTGAAAGTCAAACCGAAGCCACAGCCCAAAGAAATAGGAAAAGAAAATGGCAATTATATCGTAAATCGCCAGACCGATTGCTATCAATTTCCAATGTTGAATTTTCAGTTTGCTAAAAGTTTTTATCCTTCTGTTCATTAAGCCACCTATATTTAGTACTCCAGTTTTTGATTCCTGTCGAATAACAGGCAAAAACACTTTTTATTCTTATTTCATTACCAGAAGATAAGCTATACGGAAGACATAGCTTCGCCATCCTGCGCTTCATTCAGCGCAGGTCACAGCCCGCTATGACGTCCGGTACCGCAGCCGCGACGATGCGACGAGCTGCCGGTTACCGGAGTTTGTACTTACCATCAAATTGTAATTTGGTTGTATCTTCTGATTAACGTTATGCCATGCAGATCTCTCTGCAAGCACAGTACGTTTATCGCAGTTTCTTTTACCCGCAGGTTCTATCACACCACGGCTTTCTCCGCCTCCCAGACGAACCCGATGGCTTCCAGCCTCCGTACCTGTTCATCCGACAGGCATCCATCCCGCCGCAGCTGCCGCTGGCGGCTGACCCAGTTGCCGAGCCGATACCCGGTATCGGTGACATACGTCCTGGATATGTTCAGATTTCCATATGTTTTGTAGTAGGCACAAGCCTGTTCATAGGCCTGTTCCCACAGATCTTCATTTTTTGTCCGCATCGGAATGCCTGTGAGCAGTTTTACCTGCTCCGGCTTCAGCTTCCCGGCTTTCAGTGCTTTTCTCTGGACGGCGAGCCACTTGCCCAGCCAGACGCCTTCCACCACGACATCCTGTGAGATGTGCCCGGTGTTGTGCTCCTGCAGGTATTTCCGGACGAGAACGACCTTGTATTCCCATGAGCCGGTATCTTTGTCAATGCCGATTTCCCTGAGTTTTCCGGATCTTCGCTCTGAGAGCCGCCCGGCGCGGTACTCTGACTTCTGGTGTGAGAACCAGTTCCCCAGCTTCAGGCCGTCGACCTCACAGGTCTTGGGAATCGAGAGGTTCCCGTGCTGCTGATAGTACTGCTTCACCCGCTCGAAATATCTATCCCACTGTCGCTCATTCCGGTCTGACCAGATCATGCCGATGGCATCCAGGCGTTTGATCTGCTCTTCTGAGAGCGTCGTTTTTTTCGTTGTTCCGTTTCCTGCAAAACGCAGACGCTGGATCCAGGTGCCCAGCCGGATGCCGTCTTCTGTGACATATTTGGCCGGGACGT
>JAJQEU010000027.1 GCA_021201535.1 Clostridiales bacterium
GACAGATCTGAGGCGCGGCTGGCCGGGGCTCTCTTCACTGATACAATTGAGTTATGGTTTGGATCCTTATGATAAGGGAACGCTTTACCTGTTCTGCGGCAGACGGGCCAACCTCATCAAAGGGATCTGCTTTGAGGGAATCGGCATGGCTGTCTACACCCTGCGCCTTGCCAAAGGAAACCAGTTCCACTGGCTCCGCAATGCTGATGAGGCCAGGGAGCTCCTTCTGACCCGATGATCCCGGCCGATAACCAATATGTCGAGCGGAAAATAAAAAACGCTGCCCTGGGAAGGCGCAATTATTTATTTTGCTACAGCAGGGATGGTGCGGAAGCAAACGCCATTTACTATACTTTGGTGGAAACGGCAAGAGCAAACGGAGCCCATCCGTACTATTTCCTGAAGTACCTGCTTGAGAAAATGCCGGTGCTGATAGATGAAAAAACAACATCCGATGACGATTCCTGGCTCCAGGACATGATGCCGTGGTCACCGACATACAGGGCTTACGAAAAAAAGACCATGAAAGAGGAGCTGAATTTCATCGGAGACGGCGGAACATTCAGCCCGCCAAAGTATAGGAAGAAGGAAATGGTGGCTGATGGCACATCAGATCTGAAAACCGGTACCGGATAGCGGTCGCAGAGACAACATTGGATGCTAAACCTGACATCAAATCATGTTTTTACCTGAGCCAGCCGGCCATCAGCCGGATCTGGCCTAAATCTCGTGCTGTTTCTCTAAAAATTCTAAAAAATCCAAAAAGTGTCATAGATTTTTTAGAATTTGTAAAGCTGAAAGGGCAATTCTTATGTTTCATACCCAAAGAAGGCTCTTTGGGATTATGATACCGCATCAAGTGTGTGATAGCTAGATGCGGTCGATTAGACGCTTACTTTTCATTCAAAGGGCAAGAAAAATCGAAACGATCAGCGCTATTCCTGAATTTAAACAGCGCTTGAAACTCGTTTCGATGTAACCACGATTCTCTGGAAATGTAACCAGAGAAATACGCCAGAAACCCGCTTGTTTCCTGACTTTTCTAAGAGCGCGAGACGGGAGGGTCTGCCCCAGGACGCAACGCGTCCGAGGGTGCTCGAACTGTTTCACCACTGGAACTGTACGAGCCCGGCAGGGCTCGTTTGTGATAAAAAGACCATCCTTCCCGGATGGCCTTTTTGACACAAGAAAAGCGCGAGACGGGACTCGAACCCGCGGCCTGTGTCCGGAAACCCGCAGAAACATTGGGTTTTTCGGAGGCAGTTAGTCAAGAGGTAGTCAAAGAGGTAGTCAAATGCATGTTTAAACAAAATACATAACATAAGGAAGGAGGCTATTCCTGTATATGTGACAATGCGTGAGAATAGCTTTACGCTTATAACAGATTCAGTGCAATATTTTTGGTTAATAGTGGTGATTTATCAAGCATAAAACTATATATTAAAAATCTTTAGCTAAATTACTACATGTACCGTACCAGACGCCCCCGTATGATATCGGGAACCATGGCGGAAAGTAGCGGAAAAGCCCGGAAATCAAGGGGTTTGCGGTACTTCGGCAGAAAAAGCGGTTCTTACAAAATGCGTTAAAATGCGTTATATTTTGATAGAAAAATGGTGTCAAAATGGTGTCAACCGAATTTGGAATGGTGTCAATTCAAAAACTGATTGCAAGCCATATATAACACCAGAAGAACTAATGATAGGAACAGGAGCTATATTGATCAAAAGCAAAATATTTAAAAGCCACGTTGGCGGCATCATTCTCCGTCAACGTGGCTTTTATATTTTGATTTTCATCCCACTTCTACAGCATACCTGAGAGCTTTGTTTACCGTCTCCTGTCAGAAAGGGTCAGGTTCTGCAGGAGATTCATATTCTTGATAATTTCTTTCACATCATATTTATTTTTAAGATAACATACCATTCTCTATATGATAGCACCGTGTATGCCAACAATGCGGATATATTACTGCGTCATTATGTATAGGCAGATTGAATATGAAAATGGCAGGTAAGTATAGCATCTGGCATTTGGTTAATGCCATCAGGGCGGAACTGAGTTCCGCCCCTATTTAAAATTGAGTTTGTTAATATTTGGCATCTTTTTAAGGCATGCGCATCTCTTAAACTCCTCAGGAATAGAAAAAATTACCTCTTCATCAATAATTGAACCAACATTCGCTTTAAAATCGGCACCTTCGTCGAAAGCGTTTTTTCATATTGTTTTTGTAACCTGTAAGAAAGGTAATCTATTAGAAAGGAGGATTCGACATGTTTAGTGTTAGTAACAATGCTGAAATGACCCGTCTTGGATGGCTTCATGCCGCCCAGGTAGTTAAGGATGCGCTGGACATGCGGCCGGCGATGTTTTCCGCAGATGGGATCAGGATGCGTAGGGATTTTGTTTCGCGAGTGCGCGAGACAAATGGTGTAGGCATGGATGAGGTGTACACATGGGAAAAAGTAAGACAGCTACTCGGATCTTAAAGACCGGTATCTGGCTGCAACCTGTTACTATGGTATGCATTATCTGTTTGATCGGTGATGATTGGAAGCAGCAGACACCAGGTTGCCTGCTGCTCTCCACCATCCCCGTGGTACTGCTGTATTTCTTCCGGCTCCAGGGGAGCATTAAGGATGAACCGGAAAAGTCGGGCGCGATGTATCCTGCCGTAGACAGGGAACTGCTGCGGCAGGAGCCCCGTAATGGGGATATTGTGATCGGCCGGTATAAAGGGCAATACGTTTGCCGTAGCATCAGGGAGGATGCCCATTACCTGATCCTGGGAGGGGCGGGCTCCGGTAAGTCATCCAGTATCATAATCCCAACCCTGCTCTGCAACCCTGACAGCAGCTCGTTAATTCTTGACATTAAAGGTGAGCTAAGTGAAAAAGCGGTAAAAGCCGGCGACGAAAGGATACGGATATTTAATCCGCAGGATCGGGGACAGTGGGGATATGACCCGTTCTTTAACCTGACAGACAGCAGCACCGAACAGGAGCAGTTTGAAGTGATGCAGAGCATTTCGTTCTCTTTGATTACTTTGCCTGCTGATATAAAGGATCCCTTCTGGAAGAACAGTGCCCGCAACATGCTGACCGGACTGTTCCTGTATCATTACCGGCAGGGCAGGCATGACATGGCTGCTATCGTGGATGAGATCCTGGGCAGGCCGATCGCTGATTCAGTCTCGGATGCGATGGAGAAAACTAAAGCGGCAAGTATCTGCTATAAGTATCTCGTTCAGTTCTCCAACATGTCTGAGGAGACGATCTCCGGCATATTCGCGGAGCTGGCGAATGCCCTGGCGATCTTTGCGACCGATACGGATATACGCTATGCGTTAAGCATCAATCCGCGCAGGGTTAATCCGCAGATGCTGGAAGACGGTTACAGCATTTTCCTGGTGATACGGGAAGATAAGCTGTCGGCATATTATAACCTTCTGCAGCTGATCATCAATCAGACACTGGCGGAGCTGGAAAAACGTCCGGAGGACGCCCGCCCGGTTATTTTTATGATTGATGAGCTGCCGAGGATTCTTTCAGCGGGTAAGATAGAACGCCTGTTGGATGCCAGCCGTACTTTACGTTCCCGGCGCGTGAGATTGGTTTTGGTAACGCAATCGCTGGAGGCGTTGGAAATAGCGTTCTGTGAGAACGAAGCAGTCGATTTGTTAAGCAACTGTAGTTACAAGATAATATTGGATTCCTCCAGCAGTAAAAGTCAGAAACTGGTATGTGACTGGGCAGGGACATACAAAGAACGGAAACAGTCCGTTTCCGGGCAGCGGCAGCGGACGACGAGCTATGAGGATAAGGATATCCTGCGCCCGTCTGACCTGATGACCCTTGCCCGGAGCGGGGAGCTGATCCTGATCTCACCGTACGGATACAACAGGATCGAGAAATGCCCTTATTACAGTGACAGATATTTTAAGCCGCTGGCAGATGATATCCGGGAGTATAACCGGATGGTAAAGGAACTGAACGGTGCAGCCGGAAAAATGAGCCAGGCAGAAAAGAAAGATCAATGATAACAAAAATAATATCCGGCAGATGGCCGGAAGGAGGTAAATATGGATTACGAAAAATTTGTAGAAGAGTTCTGTGATGCACTGCAGCGTGAGTTGCAGCCGGAGCAGACCAGATTTCAGCGGTTACAGACAAACTGTGTGAATGAAAAGAAGGATGCCCTTACCGTAAGATTTGGGCAGGACAATCTGGGACCGATTGTGTACCTGGATGATATGTATGCGCTGCACCGGGACGGATATCCTGTG
>JAJQEU010000020.1 GCA_021201535.1 Clostridiales bacterium
GCCATCTGGCCATGCAAGCATGTCCATCTGTCTGTCTATTCACGACACTTTCATAATAATATAGTATAATTCGACATGGATTTCAAGTGTTAAATCATACAGCGAAAAAAGGATACCAGAAAAAGGAAGCCTGCAAAATGCCCTTCAGCATTCCACACGCTCCTTCTCATCCGTCAGCCCCGGATCGATACAGCATTTCGCAATCTGATCCGATAATCCGCAAATCTCTGTATCAGCCCTCAATCGCTTCTTCTGATTTCTCAACCTGCGCGATCGCAGCGCGCTGCATCGGGATGCGGCAGTTCTTGTTATTTCCGAACTCAACGATCACAACATCCTCATCAATATCAATCAAAGTGCCGTAAAATCCGCCTGTCGTACATACCGTATCGCCAACTGCCATATTCGACAGCATGTCATTCTTCCTGGCCTGCTCTTTCCGGTTCGGCCGGATCATGAAAAAGAACATGAACACAACCAGAATGACCACCCAGATAACAATGCCGTAACCGCTGCCGCTGGAAGTCAAAACGTACATATAAAATTCCTCCTGTCTGATTCATTTCTGAAACACGCTGAATACCCTCAGCGTCTCAATATCGCTTCCATTCTACACAATTAATGACCATTATTCAAGATTTTTTTTGCTTACCGCATTTTTTCTTTTTGTTTGCCTCAGAACACCAGTATCGTTCGAGACAGTTCCTCACTTCCGACAGGCGCTGCGCGCTGACAGAGACAGGTTTCCCATCGTCCAGCGTAATCTGACCTCCGGCTACGCTTTTTACATGGCGCAGATTGACCGCCTGTCCCCGATTGACCAGAATAAACGAATGATATCGCGCCTCCTCCATCGCGGTCTCCATGGTAATTCTCTTCCTGAACCGCTGATCTGCGGTACAGAATTCCACATATTTACTGCTTTTTTCTTTCTGTATGAGCAACAGATCGGCATAATCAACTTTTTCTTTGTTCATACCTTCCCCGAAAATGATAAAATCCGGATGCTTTTTTCGCCGTCTGTCGACCACACGGATCTCATATTCGGGAAGTTCCGGCTGATTCTCTTTGCAGTTATGTACCCCGGATGACCGCTGCGCGGAAAAAATCGCTCCGACAATACGACCCGGCTCATCCCAGCGCGGATCGCCCGTCTCCTCATGCAGATACTTTAAGAAGACAAATATGCTGCCGTTTTTCACCTGATACTGCAGCCTCACCAGAATGTCGTTCTGTTCCTCCTCATCAAAATCCATCAGATATTCCGCCGCCTTATGATAATTCCCGCGATTGATCTCCCGAAGCAACGCTTCCGAAACATCGGGTTCCCGGATAACAATATCCGGCAGAATCCTTTTATTCTGCTGCATGATCCAGAGAGCCGACAGATTGCCAGGCTCCTCCTGCAGGATTTTTGCCACCTGATCAAAGCACTCTTCATCGTATCTGTACCCGCCGCATAACAGGTCGATGGCCCGGTCAGGAACACGCAGACGCTCTGTTTTACTCCCGGTGACCGTATGGTTATTCCGCAAAACATTTTCCTGGTATGCGCTCATCAGATCGTGTACAAACAGAGCAATACTCCTGTGCCGGGTATCATAGGCCATTTTCAGCAGCATATCATACCGCTTCTGTTCTTCCATATCCATAAAAAATGCTCTGGCACGCCGGAATTTCCCCTCCATAATTTCGGCCAGCAGTTCCTCCGGTGCCGACTCCCCCGCCAGCTGCAGATCAGGTAATGCCCGACCGTTTCGCTTAAAAACACGCAATGCCAGATCATTATGGGGTTCTTCTTGTGCAACTACGGACGCGATCTCCAGAGCCTCATCATCATCCACAAGCTTTTCCGGAATCATCCAGTAAGCCAGCAAATGTTTATAATGCATATAAGTCTGTTCCTGTTCGAGTGCTTGCCTGGCATGAAACAGCGCGACGGAATAACCGCCTTCCATCCAGCACATATCGATCTCCGCGATGATTTCGGCCGTACACAGCCATTTCATTTCACCTGTCTTCTCATACATGTGTCTTGCGAAACTGTAGACGCACAGGTTATCTGTATCATAGACCATGCCCACCAGACAACCGCGCAAATTCCTGTCCGCACAGATCTGCGCCGCTGTCTCATAGTCTCCCTGTATCAATGAAGAAAAAAAGTCTTTATCCTTTACCTTTTTGCATGGCGGCTGTTCGATACTTTGCAGTTCTTCCATCAGGGCAGTGACCGGCTGATTCTCCGGTTCAGTCTCCAGAAGCTGTCTGCAGTGAAACAGAGCGACGAAAGCTCCTCCCCTGAGCCATGTCAGACCATGCCGGGCGACAGAAATGGCTGTGAGCAGCCACTCCCTTTCCGCGGTTTTTTCATACATATATCGGACAAAGCTGTAAATCGATATGTTTTTCGTTTCAGCCGATATTTTGACAAAACACTCTCGCAGCTCATCCTGCGCTGAATCCGGGCAGAAAGCTTCTGCCGCCTGATATTTGCCCTCATTGAGTTTCGCCATAAAGTCTGACATTTTGTTTTCTTCATGATTCATCTGCATTCACCCCGGGCGCCCCCTCTTTTTTGATCAAATAATCTGTGGCGAAACTGCCATTACGTATTTTTTATTGTATCATATACTCCGCCGTGCCCAGTTCGCGAGCCGTTGGCTCACTTCTCCGCTCATTGTATCACAAAAAAAATATCTCTCAACCTCCTGTCCTCCAAGTACCCGTTCACTGACCTTGAATAAAAAATGACCAGATACCCCGGGGCAGATAATTCACAGTTCTTTCATCCGATACAGTTTTTCCTCTTTATAGTTCTGATACCGACCCGCATCAATCGCATCCCTGACTTCTTCCATCATTGTATTATAAAAATACAGGTTGTGGAGCACGCACAGCCGCATCCCCAGCATCTCCTTCGCCTTTAACAGATGGCGGATATAAGCGCGGCTGTAACTTTGACAGGCCGGACACCGGCAGCCTTCCTCGATCGGCCGCATATCCCGCTCGTATTTCTGATTGAACAGATTCATTTTCCCATGATTCGTGTAAACATGGCCGTGCCGTCCGTTCCGGCTCGGATACACACAGTCAAAAAAATCCACGCCGCGATCCACCGCTTCCAGAATGTTAGCGGGCGTCCCGACCCCCATCAGATACGTCGGCTTATCCTCCGGCAGATACGGAACCGTCACATCCAGGATGTGGTACATCTCCTCATGGCTCTCCCCGACAGCCAGCCCGCCGACGGCATATCCGTCCAGCTCCATCTCGCGGATCCGCTTCGCGTGATCGATCCGGATATCCTCATAGACAGCGCCCTGGTTGATGCCGAACAGAAGCTGCTTCCGGTTGAGCGTATCCTCCCGCGCGTTCAGCCTCTCCATCTCTGTTTTGCAGCGCGCCAGCCACCGCGTGGTGCGCTCCACAGACGGCTTTACATACTCCCTCTCCGCCTTCGCGGGCGGACATTCATCGAACGCCATGGCGATCGTCGAACCCAGATTAGACTGGATCTGCATACTCTCCTCCGGTCCCATAAAGATCTTCCGTCCGTCCACATGGGAATGAAAATGAACGCCCTCCTCTTTGATCTTCCGCAGACCGGCCAGTGAAAAGACCTGAAACCCGCCTGAATCCGTCAGAATCGGCCTGTCCCAGACCATGAATTTATGAAGCCCGCCAAGATCACGGATCAGGCGGTCTCCCGGGCGCACATGCAGATGGTAGGTGTTCGAAAGCTGAATCTGCGTTTTGATCCGCTTTAAGTCATCTGTGGAAACCGCGCCCTTGATCGCCGCGGCCGTCCCCACATTCATAAACACCGGCGTCTGCACCGTGCCATGGACAGTATGAAGCTCCGCTCGTTTTGCCCTGCCGTCTTTTTTCAATAATTTATACATCGCAAAATCCCCTTAAAGATTGCTTTTCCGTATCATTTCATTTATAATCAAAAGATGCCGGGGACAAGCGTTCCATTTATGACCAGCTTTGCATAAGTTCGATAACGGAAATCAGAGATTCCCTATCTCACTTATTTTACCCCGTAT
Organism: Clostridiales bacterium; assembly: GCA_021201535.1. Taxonomy (GTDB): domain Bacteria; phylum Bacillota; class Clostridia; order Lachnospirales; family Lachnospiraceae; genus Eubacterium_I. The sequence goes on from JAJQEU010000020.1 coordinate 4,050, forward strand.
CATCAATTTACCTTATAACCATATAAAAATCAAGGAGGAATGCGCCATGGCAGGCTCAAGTCTCGGAACCATATTTAAGATCACTACCTGGGGAGAATCTCACGGAAAAGGCGTCGGCGTCGTGATTGACGGTTGCCCGGCCGGACTTCCCCTGTGTGAGACGGATATCCAGAAGTTTTTAGACCGTCGAAAACCCGGTCAGTCAAGGTTTTCCACCCCGAGAAAAGAATCTGACACAGTGGAGATTCTCTCCGGTATATTTGAAGGAAAGACGACCGGCACCCCCATATCTCTTATGGTTCGCAACGAGAACCAGCGCTCCAAAGATTACAGCGAGATTGCCTCGTATTATCGCCCGGGACACGCTGACTATACCTTTGACGCCAAATACGGGTTTCGCGATTACCGCGGCGGCGGACGCTCCTCCGGCCGGGAGACCATCGGACGCGTGGCCGCGGGGGCTGTCGCATCGAAAATTCTGGAGGAAATGGGTATCTCAATCCTCACCTATACCCGGTCTATCGGTCCGGTCACGATCTCTGATGAGAGATTTGACCCCGATGAAATCTGCGCGAATCCGCTCTATATGCCGGACGCTGCCGCAGCCTCGAAAGCACAGGATTATCTGAATCACTGTATACAGGATCAGGACTCCTCCGGCGGCGTGATCGAATGCGTCATCACAGGTATGCCCGCCGGTATCGGCGAAACCGTTTTTGACAAACTGGATGCGGGTCTGGCCAAAGCCATATTTTCCATCGGCGCCGTCAAAGGCTTCGAGATCGGTTCCGGCTTTGCCGCGGCAAATAAAAAAGGCTCCGAAAATAACGATGCCTTTACTACGGATTCCGACGGAAAAATAACCAAGAAAACAAACCATGCAGGCGGCATTCTCGGGGGAATGAGCGACGGAGACGCCATCATCTTCCGCGCCGCCGTTAAGCCGACGCCGTCTATCGCGCAGACCCAGCAGACCATACGAAAAGACGGTACGCCCATTGATATCAACATTGCCGGCCGACACGATCCCGTCATCGTCCCGCGCGCTGTCGTCGTCGTGGAATCCATGGCCGCCCTGACCCTGGTCGACCTGCTTTTTCTCAATCTGTCCTCCCGGATGGATTATCTGACAAAAATATACGCTGACAGCGAACCGTAAACCGTCTTCCGACCGAATAAAACATCCATGAAAACAGATCTGCCCTGCGGCTGCCTTGTACGCAGGCAGCTGCATCAGCGACTGCTTCACTGACGTCAGCATTTCCTCCGCAACAGATCAAACTCATCCGCCGCAGACTGTCCGAGATCCACGTACAGCACCTGCTTCGGATGAGGCGCGGATGCCATCTCCTCCCCCTCCTCATTCACGATGCGGCCGACCCGCACCCTTCTGTTTTCTCCGTTCGGCTTCATGATCTCGATTATCTCACCCACGGAGAATTTATTTCTCTGTTCGATCCGGTACAGGCCGTCCTCATTCTGCCCGCCGACAATTCCCAGATACGTGTATTCTTTTTCGTACGTGCTGCTGTCATAAATCTGTGAAGAATCATCAGGCTTCCCGAAAAAGAATCCCGTCGTAAACTGCCGGTACGTACAGTTGGAAATCTGATCCAGATACCAGCCCATATGCTCTGCATACAGCTCCGGATCCGTCAGCCAGTCGTCGATTGCGCGCCGATAGGTGCGCGCCACCGTCGCCACATAGAGTGCGGTTTTCATCCGTCCCTCGATCTTAAAGCTGTCAATCCCGCTCTCCATCAGTTCGGGAATGTGCCCGATCATGCACAGATCCTTTGAGTTGAAAATATAAGTACCTCTCTCATTCTCATATACCGGCAGATATTCACCCGGCCGGGTCTCCTCGACAACCGCATATTTCCAGCGGCAGGGATGCGTACAGGCGCCCCGGTTCGCATCACGCCCCGTAAAGTAATTGCTGAGCAGACATCGCCCGGAATAGGAAATACACATCGCCCCGTGAATAAAGGTCTCCATCTCAAGCTCCGCCGGAATCCGGCGGCGAATCTCCGTCAATTCCTCCAGAGACAGCTCCCGCGCCGTCACCACACGCCTGGCGCCCAACGCATGCCAGAAGAGAAAGGTGTTGTAGTTGGTATTGTTCGCCTGTGTGCTGATATGGATATCGATCTCCGGGCAAACCTCCCGGGCGACAGAAAAAACACCCGGATCGGAAATAATCAGGGCGTCCGGCCGCAGGGGACGAAGCTCCTCAAAATAAACCCTGATATCCTCCATATCCTCATTGTGCGCCAGAATATTCGCCGTGATATAGACCTTCGCTCCATGCTCATGGGCAAACAGAATCCCCGTCCGTATCTCGTCCATGGAAAAATTCTTCGCCTTTGCGCGCAGGCTGAACGCCTCCCCGCCGATATAGACCGCGTCCGCGCCGAAGATCACCGCGACCTTCAACACCTCCAGGCTGCTCGCCGGGACCAGCAGCTCCGGTTTTTTTTTGCATTTATGATTCATTCCATACTCCTGACACCACAGCTGTCCCGTCGGTCACACGTTTCCGACCCGTCAACCGCCATCTGACATCCTTCCGGCCATTAACCGCCATCTGACATCCTCCCGGCCGTCAACCGCCGGTCTTCACACTGACCGCCGCCCCGTCTCCGACCGGCAGTATCGTTGTCGTGAGCAGCGGATGGTGCGTCAGTTCATACAGATACTCACGCATCCGTTTATGAATCGTCCGGTTCCGCCGGGTGACCGCAAACTTTGATTCAATGATATCTCCGTCCTGCAACACATTGTCAGAAAGCAGAATCCCGCCCGGGGCGAGCAGCCGCAGCACCTCCGGCATAAAATGAATATACTGACCCTTCGCCGCATCCATAAAAATAAAATCATAGGGTCCGCCCAGTTCCGGCAGGAGTTCTGCAGCGTCTCCCTCCAGCAGCGTGATCTGTCCGTCCCTGCCCGCACGCGCAAAATTCGCCCGCGCGACCGGAATCCGCTTTTCATAGTTCTCGATCGTCGTGATCACAGCCTCCGCCGGATCATATTCCGCCATAAACAGCGCGGAAAAACCCACAGCCGTACCGACTTCAAGAATGCTTTCCGGCCGATGCACCGCCAGAAGAACCTTCAGAAGGCTCTGCATCTCGCGGCGGATAACCGGCACATGCTGTTCCCGCGCTTCCCTCTCGATATCCTCCAGAAGCAGCGTATTTTCCGTACCGAGGGAATTCAGATATGTCGTCAATCTCTCATCGGTAATCATAATAAAGGATTCTCAAACTCAAGGAATTCGATCAGCTCACGGTTCACCTTCTGCACGATCCGGCACACCGCCACCTCAGCCGCGAGGAACTCCCGCGACACCGGGTCTCCATAGAGATCCTGATACTCCGCCATCAGTTTATCCGATTCCGAGAACAGATCGATCTGTTCCGCCGCGTTCTGGAGCTGAAAATTCTTTTTTCGGAATTCGCGCAGACGTTTTTCCTGATCGGGAAAACGGCGCACCTGCCCGCAGGCCTCTCTGTAACGCCGGAACTCATCGCTGTCCTTCAGCGCGTCAACCAGATTTTCGACACTTTTTTTTATATCTGACATAGTTCTCTACACCTCCATGATGATCGGAATGATCATCGGACGGCGCATGGTTTTCTTCCATACATATTCACTGAGCGCATCCCGGATCGCCGCCTTGATTCTTCCCCAGTCGGTCACTCCATGCTCGGCCAGATCGAAAACGGCGGTGTTTAACACCTCCTGCATTTCGTCCATCAGGCTCTCAGAGCCGCGCACATACACAAATCCTCTGGATACGATATCCGGTCCCGCCAGAACCTGTCCCGACCCCGACTCCAGTGTCAGTACAACAATGATGATACCGTCCTCCGCCAGGTGCTGCCGGTCGCGCATCACGATATTGCCCACGTCTCCGATCCCGAGTCCGTCCACGAAGACAGAGCCGGCCGGCACTTTTCCGACCACCTCCGCGCCGTTCTCATCGATTTCCAGAACATCGCCGGACGAGATCATCAGAATGTTTTCCTTCGGCATGCCGAGCTCTCTGGCCAGCTGTGCCTGCGCTTTCCTGTGCTTAAACTCGCCGTGCACCGGAATCGAATATTTCGGATGCAGAAGGCTGTAGATCAGCTTGATCTCCTCCTGGCAGGCATGTCCGGAAACATGGGTATCCTGGAAGATAACGTCCGCGCTCAGGCGGTACAGCTCGTTGATGATCTTCGAGACAGCCTTCTCATTGCCCGGAATCGGATTCGAGCTGAACACGATCAGATCATTCGGGCTGATCTTGACCTTTTTATGTGTGCCGTTCGCCATGCGGGAAAGCGCTGCCAGTGGCTCTCCCTGGCTCCCGGTCGTGATGAGCACCATCCGGTCGTCTGGATAGTTTTTCAGCTCCTCCACATCGATCAGCGTGTTCTCAGGGATATCCAGATAGCCCAGCTCCGACGCGATGGAAATAATATTCACCATACTGCGGCCCTCGACCACTACCTTGCGGCCGAATTTGTGAGCCGTGTTGATAATCTGCTGCACGCGGTCCACGTTCGATGCGAAAGTAGCTATGATGATCCGCTGTTTTTCATGATCGTTGAAAATCGCCTCAAAGGTCTTTCCGACCTTTCTCTCCGTCATGGTAAATCCGGGCCGCTCGGCGTTCGTACTGTCGCACATGATGGCGAGCACGCCCTTTTTGCCCAGCTCGCCGAAACGCTGCAGATCGATGGCGTCGCCGTAAACCGGCGTGTAATCCACCTTGAAATCTCCCGTGTGGACGACAACGCCCACCGGACTGTAGATCGCCAGGGCCGCCGCATCCTGGATGCTGTGGTTCGTCTTGATAAACTCCACGCGGAACTCGCCGGCATTGATATGCTGCCCGTATTTTACGATTTTACGCTTTACCTTCCCGAGCAGACCGTGTTCTTCCAGTTTGTGATCGATCAGCCCGACCGTAAGCTTTGTCGCGTAAATCGGTACATTGACCTCCAGCAGCACATAGGGGAGCGCCCCGATGTGATCCTCATGTCCGTGCGTAATAAAAAAGCCCCTGACCTTCTCCAGATTCTCCTGCAGATACGTAATGACCGGCACGCAAAGATCAATGCCGTACATGCCGTCCTCAGGGAATGCCAGTCCGCAGTCCACCACAATAATACTGTCTCCGTATTCAAAGGCAGTAATATTCATCCCGATGGCTTCCAGACCGCCAAGCGGGATGATACGCAATGTTGAGTTGTCTGATTTTTTCAAAAATATACCTCCGTAAACTTGTTATTTTATTTCCGTTCCGTTTTCGCAGCAATGACAGAGAAGATAATACGTCTCATCTATGGACATCGACCGTACGATCATCTGCTGACAGTTCCCTATTCGAATTCGAAGTCATCCAGAAGCTCGGCAAAGACTTTAAAAATCGCGTTCAGCTCCACTTCGTCTTCCACGATCTCATAGATGACGTCATCCTCCTCTGTCTGTATCTCTTTTAAAATGTATGCCAGAGACTCCTCCTCATCCTCATCGTCTTCTGTCACCAGAAGATAAGAAACTCCGCCGATACATGTCTGCTCTAATACATAGAATTCTGATTCTTCCCCGGTCCGGGGGTCTGTCATGATAACTGTCTCCATCTGTTCCTCCTGCTGTTATCATTCGATGCCGTGCCGCATCATTATCCGACCCGCAGGTCAGTCTGCTCTGTCATCTTCCCGCTCTGCGGATCCGAACGACCCGTACCGCATCCCCAATCAAACCTGTCCGGAGTCCAGATAACTCTGCAGGATAAATACCGCCGCCAGCTTATCCACATATTCCTTTCGGTTCTCTCTGCGGATACCGCCCTCCATCATGGCATGCTCAGCCATGACCGTCGTCAGGCGCTCGTCGACCAGAATCACATCCAGTCCGGTCCTCCTGATCAGCATATCACGGAACTCCGCCGTCTTCTCGCAGCGCTCGCCCTCCGTGTTGTTCATATGTTTCGGATAACCCAGAACGATCCGTCCGACCTCATACTCCTGTATCAGTTCATCAATCCGGGCCAGCGTCTGTCTCAGCTTCCCCGGTGATTTCCTTCGTATGATCTCCACTCCCTGTGCAGTAAGAAACAAAGGGTCGCTCACAGCAACCCCCACTGTCCTGGAACCGAAATCAAGACCCATGATCCTCATCCGTTCATCCTCTAATCCCATGAGTGCTTCTTTACATAATCCTTCAAAATCTCCTCCACCAGCTCATCTCTCTCCACCTTCATGATCAGGCTGCGGGCATTATTATAGCTGGTGATATATGTAGGATCGCCGGACATGATATAGCCGACAATCTGGTTGATCGGATTATAACCCTTTTCAATCATCGCCTTGTAAACGATTTCGAGGACATCCCCCACCTTCAGCTCCGGCGCCTTTTCTACTTTAAAATACTGTGTGCGGTTTACGTCCTGCATTGTTTCATCCTCATACCTGTAAAAATTTGTGAATGCTCCGGATCCGATGCGCCTGCAGCAGACGCGATTCCGAATCTCTCCATTCCCATCTGAACCTTATTCTATACGATAAATCGGAAAAATTCAACCATCATTATTCGGTTTCTGAGTGATTCGTCGGTATAAATCCCGGTTTTTACGTATTCCGGCGTGAATCCTTCCTGAAAATTTTCCCCGTCTATGGTCACGGTTTCCTCAAAAAGAACCTCCACCCGGCGTCCGTCATACCAGCTGACAAACTGTTCCTTCAGCTTTGCCGACAGGTTCAGCAGGATCCTGCTCCTCTCTGTTTTGACTGCTTCCGTTATCTGCCCGTCCATGCGGGCAGCCGCTGTTCCGTCGCGTTTTGAATATTTAAACACATGAACCTCATAGAAAGAAACCCTCTTTACAAACATACAGGTCTCGGCAAACTCCTCCGCCGTCTCCCCCGGAAACCCGACAATAATATCCGTGGTCAGAGCCGGATGCTCATAGTATTTCCGCAGGATCTCACATTTATCAAAATATTCCGCTGCCGTATATTTCCGGTTCATTCTCTTTAGCACGGTATCGCTGCCGCTCTGGAGAGAAAGATGGAAATGCGGACAGACCTTCTGCATGCCCGCCAGCTCCCTCACAAAGAAGTCGGTGATGATGCCCGGTTCGAGCGAACCGAGCCGGATCCGGCGAATCCCGTCGATCTCATGCAGCCGACGGATCAGATCGAGGAGGCTGCAGCCGAGATCCACGCCATAAGAGCTTAAGTGAATGCCGGTCAGTACGATCTCCTGAAAACCGTTGTCGGCCAGCTCCCGCGTCTCCCGGACGACATCCTCCACCGGGCGGCTTCTCACCCGCCCTCTGGCATAAGGAATGATACAGTAGCTGCAGAACTGATTGCAGCCATCCTGTACTTTTAAAAAAGCTCGTGTATGCTCCGCCGGACGGCTCATCTTCAGCTCCTCATATGCCTGCCCCGGCCGGTTGAGACCGGAAGCCATATATACCGCCGGTTCACGCCTCTCCTCTTCTTCCGGACACTGCTCCTCCGTCTCCGGCCGCCCGGAATCTTCCGGACACTGCTTCTCCGATCTCCGGCCGCGCTGCGCTTCAAATTCCCTGACAGCCGCGATGAGATCCTGCTTCCGGTTGTTTCCGATGAGGATGTCGACGGCGCCGTCCCGCTCCGCCTGCTCCCGCGATGTCTGCACATAGCACCCGGCAGCCACGACGACCGCGTCAGGATTCTGTTTTCTGGCTCTGTGTATCATCTGCCGCGACTTGCGGTCGGCGATGTTTGTCACGGAGCAGGTGTTGATCACATACAGATCCGCCGCCTCGTGAAACGGGACGATCTCGTATCCCGCGCTCTGCAGCATCTGCCGCATGGCTTCTGTTTCATATGAATTTACCTTACACCCGAGACTGTGAAGCGCTGCACGTTTTATCATTTCATTTCCTTTTTATAAATATAAACTTTCCATCATCTTTCTTATTTTTTACCAGGATTTTACATCGCTTTATTGACAATTATCCGGAATAAAGTTATAGTAAACGTCGTAACTATCAACGATAGCAGTACATACACATAACGGGAGGGCTTGTATCATGAAGAAAATTATGGTATCTTTAAATTCCATCGACAAAGTAAAAACCTTTGTAAAGGATGTCTCTCAGTTCGACTGTGATTTCGACCTGATCTCGGGCAGATATGTCATCGACGCGAAGTCCATGCTCGGCATTTTCAGCCTGGATCTGTCGAGACCCATTGAGCTCACCATCCACGCAGACGAAGCGAAGGCAGATGAGATTATCGAAGCGCTGAAGATATATCTGGCATAATCCGACCCGGATTTTGCGCTCTCCCCCATGGCGGCGGGAGGGCGTTTTTTATCATAATAAAAAACGCTCCGCTGTGGATGCATCAGCCCACCTCAACCGTCTCTGTCGTCCGGATCGCTTCCTCCACCATCTCATCGATCTTCTCGCTCAGATTCCGTTCGGAACGCCGGATGATATTGACATTCGGCTTCGTCACCGGATGCTTCGCCACAAAAATCGTACAGCAGTCCTCAAAGGGAAGGATGGATGTCTTATAAGTATCGATTTTTTCCGAAACAGCAATGATATCATTTTTGTCAAACGCGATCAGCGGACGATACACCGGCAGCGTACACACTTCGTTGGTCGCCATGAGTGATTTCATGGTCTGGCTGGCCACCTGCCCGATGCTCTCGCCGGTCACCAGTCCGAGACAGCCGCTCTCCTTCGCGAAATGCTCCGCGATCCGCATCATATAGCGCCGCATGATGATCGTCAGCTCATCGTGCGGACACTGATCATAAATATACAGCTGAATCTCTGTAAAATTTACAATATGCAGTCGGATCGGGCCGCTGTACCGGGCGACGATCCCTGCCAGATCCACCACCTTCTGTTTCGCGCGCTCACTCGTGTAGGGCGGCGCGTGAAAATAGGTCGCCTCCAGACTTACGCCGCGCTTTGAGATCATATAGCCCGCCACCGGGCTGTCAATACCGCCGGACAGCAGGAGCATTGCCTTTCCGGCCGTTCCGACCGGCATGCCGCCGGGACCCGCGATCTCTTCCGAATAAATATTCACTCTGGCACGGATCTCCACATGAAGCTCGATCTCCGGATGATGCACATCCACGTGCATTTCGGGGTACGCGTCCAGAATCCTGCCGCCGAGCCCGGCATTGATCTCCTGGGAATCCAGAGGAAAACTCTTGTCCGCCCGTTTCGTAAACACCTTAAAGCTTTTGTTTTTATCCGGATACACGGTGTCCACATAAGAAAGCACATCGGCGATCAGCTGTTCCATATCATGAAGCTCCACCTGCCACATCGGACAGATGCCGACAATACCGAACACCCGTGTCAGGGCGAGAACAGCATCGTCATAATCGTAATCGCCCTTTGCCTCCACATAGACGCGTCCGCGTTCAGAGGAGATCTCAAATTCTCCCTCCACGGGATTCAATGCCAGGGATATCTGACGGATCAGGGCGTCCTCAAACACATGACGGTTTTTTCCTTTGATGCCGATTTCTCCGTACTTTATCAAAAATGAACGAAACATGGGATTTCCTTTCTTTGTATGTGATTCCGACGATGGTGAGATTATCCGGGGCATCCGTTTATCCTGCCCACTATTTAAAATCTTCTGTACCTTCTGAGAACCGGCAGCAATTCGGCCAGTGCTTTCAGGGTACGGTCAAGCTCTTCTTTCGTCGTATGTATACTGAAGCTGAAGCGGAGCGTGGATTCCTGATGCCGACTGTCCAGACCGATCGCAGCGAGCGTGCTGCTGTCAGACGGATGAGCGGAGGCGCAGGCGCTTCCGGCGGATACGTAAATGCCTCTGTCCTCCAGGGCATGCAGGAGCACTTCGCTCCGCACGCCGGGAAAGCTGGCGCTGACGATATGCGGCGCACTGTCTCTGCCGATTTTTCCGTTCACGGATACGCGCTCCAGCGTCAGCAGCTTTTCGGAAAAATATTCTTTCAGCGCGTACATTCTGTCCGTGCCTGTGTCAAGATCCTTATAAATCTCCCGCGCGGCGACACCCATCCCGGCGATACCGGGCGCATTGATGGTGCCGGATCGCATATTCTTCTGCTGCCCGCCGCCGAACAGAATGGGGCGGATCTTTGTCTTTTCCCTGATATACAAAAAGCCGACGCCCTTCGGCCCGTGTATCTTGTGTCCGCTGACCGAAAGCAGATCGACATTCATTTTCTTCGGCGCAATGCGGAATTTCCCGTAAGCCTGAACCGCATCCACGTGAAAAACCGTCTCCGGATTCCTCTCGTGGATCAGGCGTCCCGCCTCAGCGACCGGCTGCAGGGAGCCGATCTCGTTATTCACCATCATAACGGAAACCAGGATGGTATCGTCCCGAAGCGCCTCAGAAAGCTCCCGCAGGGAAATCTCACCGTCGGCATCCACCGAAAGCCAGGAGATCTCAAAGCCCTGCTCCTCCAGGAAAAGCATGGTGTTTTTGACCGACGGGTGTTCGATCGCCGTCGTGATGATGTGCTTTCCGCTTCGACGGTTTGCCATCGCGCTGCCGAGAATCGCGAGATTGTTGGATTCCGTACCGCCGGAGGTGAACACAATCTCCTTTTCCTTACAGCGCAGCGTTGCGGCGATATCGGCCGCCGCGGTTTTTACATATTTTTCCGCCTCCACGCCCTTTACATGCATGGAAGATGGGTTGCCGAACTCCTCCGTCAAAAGACGCGCCACCAGATCCGCTGCGGCTTCTGAGCACGCGGTTGTGGCGGAATTATCCAGATATATCTGCATGATCATCTCCTGTTTCCAGTACCTTCACAGTTACTCCTGTTTTTCACACTATCGTCCTGTCTCATGAACACTCCAGCGTCAGCATCACGAGCGACATGGTGCAGATGGCCGCCGTATCCGTGCGCAGAATGCGCCTGCCCAGCGAAATCACATCCATACTCTGCCGGACCGCATCGATCTCTTCCGGGGCGAATCCGCCCTCCGGTCCGATGAATATGCTGACGGAACCGGCAGATTTCAGCTTCTCCAAAGCCTCCGCCGTCGCCTGCATGCCCCTCTCATTCTCATAGGGAACGAGACGGACGTCACAGGAGTCCGCATAGTCAAGCGCTTCCGCATAGCTCATCACCGGGTGAACCCGCGGGATCCGGCTGCGTTTGGACTGCTTGGTCGCGCTCTCGCTGATGGCCTGCCACCGCTTCACCTTTTTCTCCGCGCGCTTCTCATCCAGCTTCACAACACAGTATTTCATCGCCACGGGAATGATCTCATACACACCCAGTTCGACCGCTTTCTGTATCACATATTCCATCCGCTCACCCTTCGGAAGCGCCTGAAACAGATAGATTCTGGAAGAAAGCTCTGTTTTCGGAACCGTCTCATCCAGAATATCAGCCTGCACAAAAGCGTCGCCCAGCTCGGCAATCTCACAAAAAAAATCCTGTCCGGAAACACTGCTGACGCGGATTTTCTCGCCGGGACGCATACGAAGGACATTTTTAATATGATTGACATCACTGCCCGTGATGGTCACATATTCTTTTCCGATCTGATGATCTTCGATAAAAAACTGATGCATAGTATACTTCCATGCGCTGCTGTCACAGCGCGGTTATCTGCGCGCCGTGATCCCGACCCACTCGCCCTGGCGGGTCACCTCGACCACTTCCAGCCCGGCGGCTTCAATCGCAGAGACAACCTCCCGTTCCTTAAAATCAATAATACCGGAGGAGATAAAGATCCCGCCTCTCTTCAGACGCGCCGGAATGACCGGCGCCATCGGAATGATCACATCCGCCAGAATATTGGCAACCACAATATCATACCGCTCCGCACCGACCTGCTCCTGAAGCTCTGTATCATCGATCAGATTGCCTGTATAAAAATCACCCAGCTCTTCCGCCAGATGATTCACTTCAAAATTAGCACGGGTGGAAACCAGGCAGTCCTCGTCGATATCCGTCCCGACCACATGACCTGCGCCGAGCTTCAGGCTGACGATGGACAGAATACCGCTGCCGCAGCCGAGATCCAGGACCTCGTCGCCCTCCCGCACATATCTCATGAGCTGACGGATGCAAAGCTGCGTCGTCTCGTGCTTTCCCGTCCCGAAGGAAATCCCCGGATCGATCTCGATCAGAATCCGGTCCCCATCCGCGGCGTCCGGCTCCTCCCACGTCGGTTTGATCCGGATATCCCGCTGACCGGAAGACTTTTCGGTGCCATCCGCCTCGGCGCTGATCGTAAACGCGTGAAAAAACTCTTTCCAGTTGTTGATCCAGTCGACATCCTCCGTCTCACTCTCGGTGATCTCGCCCGAACCCACATCCACAAACGCGCGAAGCTCCTCGAGAGACGCCCTGACCTGCGCCAGCTTTTCCGTGTGATCTCCGTCTGCGTCCAGATAAAAACTCATATAGCTCACCCCGTCGTCGGGCGGCAGCTCCGGCAGGATGTCGATAAACATCTTCGCCGTATCCTCCGCGGTCAGCGGTATCTTATCCTCAATCTCAACGCCTTCTATGCCCAGATCGTCCAGCATACTGCTGACAAGATCCTCCGCCGCGGTCGTCGTCGTTATCGTGTATTTCTTCCATTTCACAGTCTGTTGCCTCCTGGTATCATTCCATAAACTCGCGCACGATCTCCAGCGCCGGGGCAAACCAGGCCGTGAAATCCTCCGGCCTGCGCTCCATCCACACCTGCAGGTCGTCGATGGAAATCCACTGTATCTCACCGATCTCCTCCGGATCCGGCGAGAGCGTGATCTGCGCATCCGGAACCGTCAGACAAAACACATGGTCGATCTCATGCTCCGCGCAATCCTCGTATTTCTGATAATACTGAAAACAGCCAAGCTCACGCAGTCCGCCATAAGCGCCTGCCGCGGTCTCCGCTCTGTCGTCAGGCAAAGGAAAGCCCAGTTCTTCCCTCATCCTGCGGATCACAGCGTCGAAAAGATCCTCGCCCTTGCGAGGATGGGAACAGCAGGAATTCGTCCACAGCCCACCGGAATGATATTTCCCCTCCGCGCGCCGGTGGATCAGCAGCTTTCCGTCGCTCTCACGGAAAAAGAACACAGAAAAAGCGCGGTGAAGCTGTCCTCTGATGTGAGTATCCATCTTTTCACCGCTTCCGATCTCATGATCATCTTCATCGACCCAAACCAGCAAATCCTCCATGTCTGCTCTGATCCTCATCCTTCTTCGATCCCCGTCTGTTTCGTTTTCTGTCTGTCCGACAGTATACCATATCCGATATGCAAATGTAAATGTAATTTCTGAATCCTGTTCAACCGGCCGGAAAATCGTTGTTACAAGTCACATCCTCACCGGATTTATGCTTTTTCATTCCGACAGGATACGACTTGCAACAGCACCCGTCCATGCAAAATCGCTTCGCGACAGGACGGATAGTGATTCCCGGCCTGTTTATCAACACATATCATACCTTTTCAATGATACAGCTGTGCTTCTTCGCATTCGTTCCTTTTGTGTCTTTATCATAATTGATTCCAACCAGAAGCAAATTTCCAAAATACTTTTTCAAATCACCGCCATAACGATTTTCGTGTATCTGTCGGATCGCCGTATCCGCGTCTTTATCACATTTAAGCTCCACAATCATGACCGGCTGATCAGAACCCCTGCGCGGAAGAAAAACCAAATCCGCGAATCCTTTTCCCTGCGGAAATTCCGGAACTATTTTATATATTCTTCTGGCTGTGTAATATGCGATCATAATCGCACTGCGTAGCGCAGCTTCGTTATTATACTGCAGAACAGACGAATTCAGATGATGAACTTTTTCCAGTGCATCAGCAACTGCGTCAGCGTCGCAGCGAATCGTTGCCTCAAGCAAATCCTCGGATTCCTGAATCAGATCACCTACCTCTTTCCATCCATCTCCCCTTACAGCATCTGCGAAAGCATCTGCCACCTCCTGATTTGGAATAAACGTCTTCTGCCTCTCAGCGTTATATCCAAGGTATCCAAGATGAATCAGCAATGTCAGCACATCATCTTTATTCATAAATGATGTGATATCATTCTGGAATGTGTTTATCTTAACTTTAATCTGTTCTCCGCCAAGCATGGAAAGAACGGAATCCTTCAGCCCGTCAAAGTTCATGCTGATATAATTCTTTAAAGATTCGTATGTTTCCGTCTGTGTCCAATAATTTCTGATCCGTTTATATCTTACCGCCTTAATAACAGAATTCGGATTATAAACTGAATCTGATCCCTCGAATTTATATCCGTCATACCATTGCTTCACATCATCAAAATTAACCATATATTGCTTACATAACTGCAGGACTTCCTGTTCTGTAAACCCAACATATTCAGACAGATCCAGCGGATCTGCCATGGAAAATTCCTGGAAATCTGTCAGCGCCGACTCTGTCCCATATTTCTTAATCGGAAGAATGCCCGTCATGTAGGCAGCGGCAATCGTTTCATCGGTCGCCGTTCCCCCCTTAAAAAGCCCGCGCAAAAACTGTACGTATTCTTTTTGAATCACCGCATCATTTTTTGCTTCGCGGAAAAGAGCATCCCATTCGTCTATAATAATGATAAACTGATTACCTGTTTTGCGGCTGACAGAAAAGAGTGCATCCGCTAATATATTCTCCCTCTCTCCGATAAGCGAAGGATACTTTTCTCTGAGTTCTTCAATCACTTTAGTCTGAATATCGGCTATAACCTTATTTACTGATGTTGCAATTGAAATAAATCTGGTTATATCCAGATAAATCACGTCATACTTGTTAAGATATTTCTCAAATGAATCCCTCTTTGATATTTCCAATCCTTCAAAAAGCGATCGCGAGTCACAACTCTTATCATAATAGGCACACAGCATCTTCGCGGAAAAAGACTTCCCAAAACGCCGGGGACGGCTGAAGCTTGTCAGCTTCTGAGGGGTATTGACCGTCCGACTCACATAGTCAATAAGGCCGGTTTTGTCAACATAAATTCCATTTAAAATTGTCTGAAATCCTCTGTTGCCCGGATTTAAATAGATTCCCACCGGTTCCCTGCCTCCTTCCGTGATTTTTATAAGCTTGAGCAAAAAAATAGTAGCATAGTTTCCCGTCATTTTCAATATGAAATCCTTCCGTGACTAACTCTTCCAGGATTTTTCATTAAATGTTTGTTTTCATTTTTCTGCCATTCCTGTCATGTATACCATCTCCGATTTTCCAACATTATACAAAAATCCCCTCTCTTTTCCGATATTTACCGGGAAGTCTTACCACCTTTTTCAGAACTCTGCATTTCCCCGCTGAATGCAATTTTAAGTCCATCAGTTCAGCATCCAGCGTATCCACCTTCATGCAGACAATCAGATTGTCCGATCCGGTCTTTTGGCTCTCCTTAGAGATCCGCATGCTTGTCACGCAATCTCTACGAGGCAACGGTGAATTTTATCCTTCTTCCCATAGCCGATGCCTGCCAGGAGAATCCGGCCAACATGCCGCTTTTTCTCCGCCATCTTCCCCTGGAACTTCAGGACGTACTTCCTGTCCCTGATCTGCCGGATGGCCGCCTCCGGCGTATCGTCCACCTTCAGCTCCAGGATGATGCCGTCATCGCCCGGATTCTCCGGGTAAAAGATGAAATCCACATACCCCCGGCCCGCCTTTTCCTCCCGTTCTACATAATAGGTGTCACGCGCTGCCAGATAGACGAGGGTCACGATTGCCGTCAGCTCAGTTTCATTGTTGTAATCCAACAGCGGTGTCTCAGTATCATGCGCAAACTGCAGGATTTCCTCCATCGTTTTCGTGTCGCCTTTCAGCGTTGCCTGGAGCATCCGATCCGATGCGGCCGCCAGCATGTTAATGTACCCGAGGCTTTTTTTGTTACGAATGGTCTTGGCGAACTCATCCATGAGCTCCTTGTTTGGGATGTGAACCTTCCCTCCCTCATAATTCAGAAACCCATAGACCACCATGGCGGAAAAAACTTCGTCTTTCGTGCCCATTTCCATCGAAGTGGCCGCGAACTCCTCTACATCCGCTTTGACAGATTCCCCGGCGACCATTAGCGCAACATCCCTCCTCACTCCATCCACATCATTTGAAATATATCGGGAAAGCTCTGCATACGGTCCCGTACTGGTCCAATAACTTGCTAAACAGTTATTCATAAGTGCCAATACAACCGAGCGGGGATTATAAAGTTTCGTCCCGCCCGCAGTGCAATAGCCATCATACCAAAACCTCAGATCGTCTCTTGCAACCATGGGGGTTTTCTCGTTCTTCAGATAACGCGAATAGAGCATATCGACCTCAGCATCTGAAAAGCCGAAATATTCACTGAATTTCGGCTGCGCAGCCATCGTATATTCCAGAAAATTATTGATAGTCGATCCGCTGGAATACTTCGCAATCGGAAGGATGCCAGTCATGTAGCTTAAGGCCACATACCCCGTATCTTTCGTCAAGGCAGCAAGCCAGTTAATGAAGCTTTTCCTGTCATCGTCCGTAATATAATCTTTGTGGAAAATACAATCCCATTCATCAAACACCAGTATGAATTTCATTCCGGTCTGTGAAAAGATCATGCGCAGGTCCTGCGTCACCGTCCCGTTTTTTCGAAATCTCACATCCGTGAACGCTTCCCTTAAATCCTCCTGCAGTATTTCTCTGACAGAAGAGATAAAATCTTCATAGCTGTGGGCATCGTTTGCAGGCTCGATAAAATTAATATAAATCACATCATATTGGTTCATGTATTTGCGATAATCCATTCCCGAATTATCCAAATCCCTCTTTGCTATATTCAGGGAATCAAAAATACATCTGCTGTCCATATCCCTGCTAAAGAAAGAGGCAACCATAGCAGCCATGATTGATTTTCCAAAACGCCGCGGCCTGGTAATACATACGTGATTATTCCCCGCTTCCACAAGAGGAATCAGTTCCCTCAGTATATCTGTTTTGTCCACAAAATACGGTTTCTTCATTTCACTCTCATATATAGAAAACGCCGATGGGCTATTCAGGTAATATCCCATGATTCTTCACCTTCTTTCTATGAATCAGTGTAACATATATCGGCTTCTCTCACAAGCAGATTGTGGGGCTGTTTTCCGAATCCTCAACTTACCGTCACAGAGCTTCTTCAAATTTGTTCCTGTCCAGTAGCGCCTTTATTTCGGTCTCAATTACTATTACCTCCACATTTTTATCAACCGCTCGCCCTCTTACTACAATGTATTTAAGCTCTCGCTCCTTTCACACCATTATCGCACCATTGATTTCAGACATAACTCGCAGTCTCCCATTCAAACCCCTCTAAAAATCCTCTCCCGGCACAGGAGCCCGTACCGCCGGTGATCATCATCGAAGAAAACATTTTCGCTACAAAATTATCGCGGCAAACAAAAAGCCCCCCGGAGAGGGACTTCAAATCATGCAAATCAGTACATTTTCGAAGTATGCCGCAAAAGAAAAAACCTGCGGAGATCTCCACAGGTCATATCTTTTCGTATTTCGTTTTTCCATACAAGCGGCTGCCTTTATTTATACCCACATAATGCACTCTTCATTATAATACGGCAGCAATGCATCATGTGTAATAAACTGGAGTTCCTCTGTTTTCGCCTGAGCTATCATAATTCTGTCAAATGGATCGTTATGCCGTGGGGCTTTTTTCGCTCTAAACAATGTCTCCAACGAAAATACGTGTTCATCTATCACAGGCAACATTTCATAACCAGCGCCCTTACAATAATACGACAATTCCTTTGCCGAGACAGGCATGCTATCAGGATGATTCATGTGCTTGATTGCTACTTCCCATATAGAGGCAGAGCTATAGAAAATTTCATTATTCACGTCGGATATAATCTTTTGGGCATCCTCTGGAAGCTTCGGATCTTCCGTCAATGCCCAAAGCAGAATATGCGTGTCTAATAAGACTCTCATTACTCACCTCCGCCATAAAACATCTGCTCTATTTCATCGTTATACACATCAATATCGTCCGGGACTTTAAATTTTCCTTTTGCAATTCCCAGTCTTTGGCCATTTTTCCTTGCCGGAGCAGACATTGCATAAGGAATGCCATTCACCTCAACACTTTTCAGCGTAAACAATCTCAAGACTTCTGCCAGCGAAGTCCCCATGCTGCTATAGAGTGACTCTGCTCTCCTGAGCACATCAGAATCCATTTTAACCTGTAATGTTGACTCCTTCACCATGTTTGATCCTCCTTCCAGTCCTTTCTATGCAAAAACATCCACCGGACAACAATATAATTCAAAGCATTGCCTTTTTTATCCAAACAGCTTGCCTCAAAACCAAATCAAAGCTAAACAGGAAAACGCAAATTTTTATTGTATTATAACCTAACCGCTCACAGGGAATCAACTGTTTTCACAAAATTCACATCATCACAATCCGATAGCGGTCATACAAAAAATCAAAAAGCCCGTCTTCCGTCGTAGTACTAGGAAAATTCCGACGTTTTTGATTACAACAATCT
>JAJQEU010000019.1 GCA_021201535.1 Clostridiales bacterium
CTCTGTTGCTGCATTATCTTTTCAACTTGATCTGCGACTTGCTCTGTGACTTGCTCTGTCACTTGATCTGCGACTTGCTCTCCCTCAACAACCGCACGCTGATTCTCCACCCATTTATGGTTCTTCAACGTGGCAAAAACCATAAACTCCACCGTCCTGTACTCCGGTTCAGGCAACCCGGCGTCATTCATTTCCCGGTACATACGGTCAACACCTTCCCCAAACTCCTTCACATAATCGTACTCATGCAAAAACTCAAAAATTTTAGGGTTTCCACGCAGATATTCCAAAGGCTCTCTGCCATAGCCGATCTTCTTGATATAGCTCTGCACAAAATCCAAATCAATATTATCTATCGTTGCATCCCTCACGGGAGCATCTTCAAAGAACCTCGGACCCTTCGCGTACATCAGGCGGGTGCGCTGCTCAAAATTCATCTTCTTGGACTTGTCCCCGATCCGGTAATACACTTCATCTGCCTGGTTCGCATGAAGCTGATTGCTCTGCATGACGTACATAATCAGAATATGATTGGGATTACCCTTTACATCAATACAGTCCATCATTTCTGTATCCACATTTACCGTAGGAACACAGTAATCAAAGGGAACACGCAGAAGCTCATTCAAATTCTCTTCATAGCCGTCAATTCCCGTTACATCGCCCTTATCCTCTAATACCAATGGCAATATCACCGCCATCCGCATTTGCAAATGCCACAATCGGAATAGCCAATGCTTTTGCATCAATCCTGGCGCTTTTTCTGTCAAATGTCTGCAGCTCTGTGTTGTGAACCGCATAGTCTCAATGTCTCTGATATGGTTCATAGGTTTCCCTTGCAGTATCGTTCCTTCGGAACAGTGGTATCCGTTCCTCCGGAACACCGGTACATTCTCACAAGAATAAACGCATTCCGAATTTGCCCCATTGACAGCTTCCGCGGTGAACCTGCCTGATTCTCATATACCCATTTTAACAAGGCATGATAATCATCTCTTCCGGTCACAATGTCTATAAACCCTTTAAAAGAAAGCTTTCCTGTAAGTCCATTTCTGGATACCGTCTGCGCCAGGATTCTGTCCCTGACTTCTCTGCTCAGAGGCGAGATCAGCCATGTATTTTCTCCATCTAAATCATAACCGGAAAAGGTAACCGTTTCACCCACAGCTCCGGATGCCTGCCGCATTTATCATATCCTCCATAGATTACCCTCTCGTTTAACTTGCCATTCCCGGATACCAGATGGTACTTATACAGTCCGGCGTAATCCGCCAGGATCAGCGAGTCGCAGTTGGCGACAAACAGGGGGGAGGCGAACTTTTCTTTGATCAGCCGGATGCTCCCACCCGTGCCGAGCGGCTTATCCCCTCCACATAAATAATCCTGTATGCCGGAGCCAGTTCGGAGAAGTAGGATTTGATCATGCCTTTTTTATAATTGACCGTGATATGGAACGTGTCCACGCCGAACTGCGTGAACCGGTCAATGATCCGCTCCATGATCGGCGTGTCGCCGATCGGGATCAGCGGCTTCGGGAGAATCTTTGTGTATGGATATAGGCGGGTTCCCTTCCCGCCTGCCATGATTACGACCGGTACGCCGGACTGGCTGTCTGTCCGGAGCGCCGGATAACCATGCCCGCATCCATCCAAAAATACGATATCCTCTATCTGCCGGTTTTCATCAACAATAAATACAATTCCTCTGGAATTACGGTCGATTTGTTCCATCGCATCTACGATAGTCATTTCCGTGTTTCCAATCCTTGAATGTAGCCATATTCATCTTACCCCTTATATTTTTTCTGAGTCCAACCAGCTATTATGCCATGTCGTCACCTATTACTGTTCTCGTACCTACGATTATTATACTTAAATTTATGTATAAATCAACAATAAGAGCAGTAAAATACGTTGTGACATCCACGCGAGCAACTCTGCACGGCTTCCCGTTCAGGACGTTAACCTGCTCTTTGTCGCTGTCACAAGTCTGCTCTCTGCCAACCAGGAATTCTGCAAGCCTCCGGTTAGTATACCCTACTCGCCATCATGATTGGAAGAAGGGTCATGAAGCAGAACCACAGGATAGAGAATAGTAAGAAGAAGTAAACTGTCATGGTGCTAGCGTACAGCTTACCACAGAGTTTTGCACATAGCCAGCGGATTCACAGCATATTTTCAGGCTTACTCTTTCTCCCTGTCCAGCCAAGACCTCTGGCCCACTCTTTCATATCGTCCGCCTCTTCTTTGTCATCGCCGTTGATGGTCCGCAACATATTCAAATATCCATGAAGACCGCCACAGTCATCCACCACGTTCAGGCCATCCGCCGCCATACACACAGCTTTCTCTTTTGCATCGACCTGTGCCAGCACCGGCTCCATATCTTCCGCCACCCGGCACATATCGTGGTCAGTGAATGTGCCGTCCTCCGTCTTATGATAGATTTCTTCCACGGTAATCTTCACACACCAGTCATCACCATAATCATAGAGGTAATAGAGCGTATCGAAGAACGGTGCCAGCCGGATATTCAAATCCCGCAAAATATCCATGCATTCTGCCGTCCAGCCCTCGATCTGCGTGTCAATCATCTTCACCACAGAGTCAAATGGCTGCTTATACACCTTCTCAATTTCCTTCTTATAGGTATTCGGCCTCATCCAGGACAGCTGGTCAATCTGCGCCTTGCTCTGCCGCCACATACGCAGCTCATCCACGACTTCCTTCATCTCATCCGGCGTTCCATACAGTTTCTCGTCTTCTAGTTCCCCCTTCAGAAGCTCCAGCTTACCGACCACATCACCCTTCCAATTTCTCGCGTCACCACGCTCTGTGGTAAATAACTCTCTGACCGTCACCCTCTCCGTAAGGAAATTCCAGTCCTGCTCAACCATGACCTTCTCCCCAATCTCCTGCAGTGTGGTCTCATCTGTGAAATCCGGGAACCTCTCGCGGAAGCTGTCAACTGCCCACTGGTTTCCAAGCCAGGAGTCTCCGATGGAGTACTGACGGAATGGAGCAGAGTATTTCTTCTTCAGCCAGGTTTTGACGCTAACCCCCGTCTTGTAGTCGTCATCCCAATGGAGATCCGTCATATCGTCATCCGGGAACCGGAACAACACTCCGCACAGATCAGTATAACCGCCGAGGGTTCCGGCTGTGAGTGCATCGAAGTCCTCCTGCGGTATGGAGAAATTGTGCAGATGGCTGTTCTGCCAGCCGAAGAGTTTCTGGATGGCATAGTGCAAGGCATGGAGGTTCATCGTCCCAGGGACAAGGATATCGCGGGAGATGGAGGACTCCGCTTTTGCCAGCTTGAGCAATTCTGTCCTATCCTTCGGCTGCATATCCATATTCGCATCAGCACCATAAACGAAGCCACCGACCAGGGACAGATGCAAAGCATAAACAGCTCCGTATTCGTGGTATGTATCCCCGTAGGCAGCATCCACCCTTGCATGATCGGTAAGTTCCTCTGTAACCTCCGGATTGAAACAGAGGTTGGTTAAAGCCGATGGTGTGGTTTGCTTAAGGCCGTCATTTGACACAGGCATGCTGTCCACATCTCCCTTATGCATCCCCTCTGCCGCTGTCTCCATCCGCTCCCTATAATCTTTGGAATACTGCGAGTCTTCGGTCTGCTTTACCCCGTAATTTCCGCGGGAGTATGGCATATAGGTATACACGGCATCTTTTGTCAGGGATAACGCTTCGGCAATCTGGTCTACAGTCATGCCCTGGTCAAGCAATTCCTGCACCAGACGTGAAGACTTGCTGCTCCACAAGCCGGCTGTTATCAGGATTCGCTGGGCTGTTACCATCGATGTGTGGCAGTTCTTCGCCGTCTTCCGGACGGAGTGTGTCTCGCTGTAGTCTTCAATGACCTGATTGTAAAGGTCAGCGTTTATGGTGTCGTTCATGATGACTGGCTCCTTTCGCTCCGATTGATGTACACAGTATAATGGAATTGTTTATGGTTGTCAACCTAGACTTTCGGCCTCAAAAATTTTTGAGTGGCGCATCGAAATTGACAAAATCTCATCATACTTATCTTTCACTTCACTGAATCTCTTAATTATGCTGTTCCTATCACCAATCTGCTCTGACCACACTTTCCCGTTATCATACAACCATTCATCAATCCATTTCTGCATTCTTTTAGGATTGTTTCTGTAATATAACATTCCAGGATCAAGTAATTGATTAACAGGATTCTCCGCGAATATTTTCCTCTGATTCCAAGTTGCTTCAAATCCACATCTTCTGATGCCATTCTTTT
>JAJQEU010000014.1 GCA_021201535.1 Clostridiales bacterium
GATTGTTGTAATCAAAAACGTCGGAATTTTCCTAGTACTACGACGGAAGACGGGTAAGCCTGAATTGAACTTGAAATTCAAATTGAAATCCATGAAAAAGTATGCTATGCTATCTGCATAAAAGCATACGATTTCTTATTCTTATTTCTGAAGATTCTGAAGCTCTTTATGTTTCATCGTAAATCCGTGCTTTTACAATCAACAAGACAAGGCAGGGGATTTTACAATCAGATGCAGGAGAGCGGGAGGATCTGCCGCACGTAAAGTACCTCTGCGGATCACGAGGAGGTATTTTATGAACGAAAAGAAAGCGGCCGGAAAAAAGAAAGTGCCGGGGAAGAAAAAAGTGATTACTCCCGACATTGCCGTAAAAAACTATTGGAATGGGAACAGTGAATTCGCGGATCTGTTCAACGCCGTATTATTCCGCGGGGAGGATGTCATCCGTCCGGAGGATCTTACTGCGGACGATACCGGGGCGTCCGTCTTTTTGGAGGATAAAACAGGGAAACCTGCGGAATCCATCCACAGTGAAAGGGACACGCTGAAGGTCTGCAGACGGTCCGCGGCATGGGGAGGCGTACAGCTGGTGATCCTCGGCCTGGAGTCTCAGGAGAAGGTGCATTACGCGATGCCATTGCGGGTGATGGGTTATGATTACGGGAATTATAAAAAACAGTATGACGCAAATGCCAGAGACTTCATGGAAAAGTATAAAACCAAAGAGCTCGGATCGGTGACAGATGCAGAGTATCTTTCGAAAATGAAGCGGACGGACCGGTTCGTCCCGGTAGTGACGGTCGTGATCTACTATGGTGAAAAACCATGGGACGGGGCGGTGTCACTCCACGGGATTCTGGAAATCCCGGAGGAAATGAAGCCGTTTGTGAATGATTACAAAATAATACTGGTGGAAGCACGCCGGAATGACCTGGCCTTTCACAATGTGAATAACCGGGATCTGTTTTATTTATTTCAGCTGATGATGGATAAGGATATCCCGCATGCAGAAAAAAAGAAAGAATTTCAGAAATATTGTGATGAAAATCAGACGAGTCGGGAAGTGCTGGTCACGTTAGCCGGGGCAATGAATATGAAACTGGATGATCGTGTTTTTGAGAAGGAGGACAAATCGGTGAGTTGTACATTTATTGAGGAACTTTTAGCAGAAGGAAGAGCAGAAGGAAGAGCAGAAGGAATAGTAGCGGGAAGAACAGAAGGAAGAGCAGAAGGAGAAGCAAAAATGAGTACTTTAATTCTCAGGCTGACCGACCTCGGGAGATCAGAAGAGATTGTTCGCGCAGCAGAGGACAAAGGTTATCAGAAAAAACTGTTCCGCGAATTTGGATTGTGAGATGCCTGTTTATTCATTTGTCTGCGGAATCCGTGAGTTTCGGAAAAAGATCAGATAATTATTTTATAGCAGAATCAAACCATCCCTGCCGGATGTGGCACATACAACTGTGTGCTGTGCACCGGCGGGGATTTTTTGTCTTATAGGAAGGTCGACCCTATGAGACATAATACTTTATGTTATGCAGGAACAACACAACTAATTACATAATCTGAATAACTGATTTGTTAAAAATGCATTGTCATACCTATAATTTACGTTTAGAATATATATAAATTATGCTTGAACCAATCATTCATGTGATATGAAGGAGGAAGTTGGATACGATGAAGCTGCATCAATATACGAAAAAAACCATAGCGCTGGCGCTCGCCGCCGTCATGGCGGCCGGTCTGGCGGGATGCCGTGCCAGCGATGAGATTCAGAAGATCGTCTACACCCAGGACGCGACGGAGGTGGACGACACGGAGGTGACGCGGCGCTGGGAGCAGGAGGCCGAGGAGCAGGATGATCATTCGGACGAGCTGCAGGAGGAAGAGGATCAGGAGGAAACCGACGACGAGGAGGAGATGGAGGCGGATCAGATCAGCGCGGATGAAACGGCAGAGGAGACCGTCCCCGAGGAGGCGGACGAGACAGAGACGCCGAATACGGAGGAGACCGCGCAGGTCGCATCGGCGGATGAGACCGGTACGAACCAGATCGCGAACGATTCCGACGAGGGGACCGGCAGCAGTCAGGTCAGCGGCAACGCCGCCGGTGAGAGTGACGCGTCTGACAGTGATTCGGACGAAGCATCGGACGGGGCGGATAATGATCCGGACTCGCCTGCATCGGACGAATCGTCTGATTCGGCGTCAGACAGCTCCGATGAATCAGACGGAGAAGATCCGGATGAGGAGGAGCCGGATGAGAACAGCGGCGGTGATTCCGAGTCGGAGGGAACACAGCAGGATGATGAAGGCAATACCTCTGAGGAGGGCGATAACAGTGCCGGCGAGGATACGGATGAGGCGCGGAAGCAGATCTACGATACGGACGGAAATCTGATCGCGTTGCCGGACAGCGTCAACACAATCGTGGCGGCGGGCGAAGCCGCACTCATCACGCAGATGCTGGGCGGCGAGGGCGTGCTTCTGGGTTCGTCGTCGGATTTTCTTGGAAATACACTGGTGCAGTCCGTCTTTGCCGATGAGGGGATCGCGACTGTCAGCACGCTCTGGAGCGGCGACGGTTCGTCGCCGATGAGCGATGAGAGCTTTGAGGAACTGCTGGAGCTGAACCCGGACTGCGTGCTGGAGATCTCCGGGGAGACGAATTTTTCAAGCTCGCAGGAGAGCGCGCTGAAAGAGGCACAGATCTATATCGTGACGTTGCCGGCGCTGACAACTTCGGCATATATACAGACTGCTGTGGAAACCGTGGGACAGCTGCTGGACGATCATGCCGTGGGCGACACGACCTCGGTGCAGCTCGCGGAACAGTATGTGGCATATGAGGAGGAACTGGTCGCGGAGGTGCAGGAGAAGAAGGGAACTTTTCATAAACTGAAATACGGTTCTGCCTGGGGGGATTATTTTACCAACATTACGACTTCCATCTCGGATGGAGATTATTCCATGATCCTGTGGGATTGGGATGACAGTTTTTCCTTTACATACTCTTATGACGGAGTGGATTATATTTCTCAGTCCGGAGGAGCAGTGACAAATGCACAGGTTAGAGGAACCCCTGCGGCATATTATCTGGCAGTGGCCGGAGTAATGAATACATATTATATACTTTATGGAACAGCTGAGACGTTGTTCGTACCGTTTTATTACCTGAATCCTTCTGATCTTACAGATGAGGATCAGAATCAAGATAGGGTAAGTACGAAAACTGGTATCAGTGCATTTGGGATGTCCGGGTCATCATATAGCGATAATTATGGGACTACCTATATGTATTGTAGCGAGAACTACGAGGTTAGCTCTTACAGTATGACCTGCGCGTTGGGATATTATACTTCATATAAATCGGGAGATTATGCTTGGCTGGGAACAGAACGGTTCCCGTATATAATTGCCGCAAATCAGACAATTAAGTCGAATATGGAGAAGTCTATAAACAGTGATACCGGATTGTATGCCACACGTACTTGGGGTATTGAGATCAATGATACTATAGTTTCCATCGCGCAGGCTCGTATGATCTACTATAATAATACCAAACCGGGGCAGAGTTCCTTGGTCGTAAACCAGTATACGACGTCTCGGCAGGACTACGATATCGTGGTGAACCCCAGTGGTTGCGGGGACTGGCTGACCGGCTCCGTGGAGAGTGTGCTGGAATCCGTGTGGATTTCAAATCTGTATTGGGGAGACGAGACTTACTCTGACTTGGATATGGAGGCGGAGATATTGGAATTCTATGAGATGTT
Source organism: Clostridiales bacterium (assembly GCA_021201535.1). Taxonomy (GTDB): domain Bacteria; phylum Bacillota; class Clostridia; order Lachnospirales; family Lachnospiraceae; genus Eubacterium_I. Next base: position 3,777 of record JAJQEU010000014.1, read on the forward strand.
CTACCGCCACAGTCTGGATGGCAGAGAATTGAATAATATCCTGGACGGAGAATGATTGATTAAGGTGTCAAAAGATGGTTCGCGGATTGTTCCGCGCTTCTCGCTCCTACAATCCTACCGGAAATTCGGATTCCGTGGAACCCCTGCCCCACTTTAACCTCATTCCCAGGCGTGTCATAAAGTCATTTTCCCACCGACATGCGAGCATGTGATGGGAGAAAACTTTTGACACTTGAACCATGATTATAAAAGAAAATTTTAAGATACATAAGCGTGGGCGGCGTATGAGCCGGAGAATTTTTAGAGTATGCGCTGCTTCGTGTTTTAAGCAACTTAACTGTAAGAAAATATTTATGTGAAGTTTCTCAAGTGACAATATATTTCGTTGGTTATGCGGATGAGAGATAACTAATTCTAAAAAACAGAAAAACGATATAGACGAAATATATTGTTATACCTACTAAAACAGGTTACAATAGATAACAAACCTAAATAAATAGGTATGAAACGTATTGTTATTTATCTACTGTCCGGCAGGATGGCAGTATAAATAAAGAAGTTGGCCACTTCATGTTACCTTATCACAGTTCTCATGTAAATATTTATACATGATGAATGATACCGTTACAGATCATGTATCTGTAAAAACTTATTTCATAGGAGGATCATATGAAAAAAACAATAACCGCGGTTCTGGTCTGGATAGTGTCTGTTGCCATTTCCGTTTCTCCTGTCTCAGTCTGTACCGCGCTCGCGCAAGACTCTGACGTGAGCACAGCGGTGGAAATGCAGGACGAGGAAACGACAGCGGTGACAACTGTTGAAATTTCGGATACGACAGAGGAATCGCTGGCATTACTTGTCAGTACGATAAATAATGCGGCAGATGGAGATGCGGTTGAAATTCAACTGACTGCTGAACCGGCGGAGGGGGAGACGGAGGTCGTCTATTCCCTGAGCGAGGATCTTCTGATTGTGAGCGGAGCGGATGTGACGATTACAGGAAACTCCGGTGTGACGTATCGGCTGGAGGCAGTCAACTCCGACGCTATTTCGGGAAGTCTTAATTCTTCTTATCCGGCTTTTCTTAACGTTGCTGGTGAACTGTCGCTGTGGAATGTGACGATCGATGCCAATGAGATGGGTCGCGCTGTTTACATTTCCGGAGGAGAACTGAATCTCGTTGAGAATGCGGTGGCAGAGAATGGATATACCACATCACAGGGGGCAGGCATCTATATCGCAAATAGCGGTAGTCTGAGTATGGGCGACGGATGTTTCGTGTGCAGCTGTGTCGCCAGCGGAAGTGGTGCTGGAGTTTACGTGTATAATGGTACAATGGTGATGGAGTCGGGAAGTTCGGTGTATGATAATCAGGTTATATCAACCGGTGCTGCCTATGGTGGGGGAATATATGGCGCTAAAAATTCAACGCTTCAAATGGAGTCTGGGAGTTCAGTGGAGAATAATTCCATTACCGCGAACGGCATTGCCAGAGGCGCGGGCATTTATAATGCCGGTTCTCTGAATATGGCGGGAGAAGTATCCGGGAATAGTATCACACAGAACTCTGAAACAGGAGGACAGTGCCAAGGGGCAGGTATTTATGAATATGCAGCGGCTACATTTGAGCGTAAAATCAGCGGAACTGTCTCGGATAATACGATTACCGGAAAGTGCGGCAGTTCTGTGTACGGAGCCGGTATCTATATAAGATATCGGAACGCTTATCTGGTGGATGCGACGATAACCGGCAATACCATTGATTTAGAAAGTGTAACAGGAGAAGCATGTGGAGCGGGCGTATATCTGTATTGTGGCGCTTATATCGGTGGTGATATCCAGATTCAGGAGAATACAGTTGATGATTCCGCCAGCAATGTTTATATGTATATGCCTTCGGCGGAATATCCTCTCACGGTGGTAAAAGCATTATCGGATGATGCTCAAATCGGTTTATATGCGCCGTTATCGAGTACGGAATCAGAGATTCTGGCGATTCAGGGATACGAGTCAGAGGATGACACGGCGGTTACCCTGAGCAGCAGTGATGTTTTCAAATTCACTTATGAGCCGCAGGGCGAAGAGGATGCGGACTATACCTTTGTTTATAATACATCGGATAGCAATATCTATCTTTCCAATTCTGTTTCCTACAGCGGCGGTACGGTTGAAGTGACGAATGAGGAGGAATTGACTGCCGCATTGGCGGCCGCGTCCACAGATGAGGATGACATCACGACAATCATTCTGAAAAATGACATTACGGTTTCCGGAGAACTGTCGCTGGCGCAGAAACGACATGTGACGCTGACCAGTGCGGAGGGCAGTACGTACAGTATTATAGCCGGTGAGGTTCTGGATTCCAGCACCACCGGCACATTGCTGAGTAACGGAGGAAATCTGACGCTGACCAATGTGACGCTGAATGCGAACGGGAATGGCCGTGTGATCCAGGCATATTCCGGCAGTGATCTGGTGATCGGATCAGGCGCAACCGTGACCGGCGGATACGCTACATCGGGGTCGCAGATTTACGGCGCGGGTATCCTCGTTAATTCCGGCGGAAAGGTCACGCTTGCGGACGGCGGAAGCATTACCGGGAACAATGCGGCAGATGCCGACGCGGATTCTAATGCGTCGCAGGTTTATGGACTTGGTGTGTCTGTAAAGTCAGGCGGCACCTTCGAGATGACCGGCGGAACGCTCAGCAATAATGTTGATCTGTCACAGAATAAGAACATTGGTACCTATACAGGAACTGCGGGTGGTGGCATCTATAGTTTTGGTACAGTCATCATCTCCGGCGGCACGATCTCCGGGAATGTTACCGGTACGAGCGGCGGCGCTATTTATGCCGGTTCGAACAGTACGGTAGAGATATCCGGTGATGCGGAGATTTCAGGTAACACCGCAGGAGCACTGAGTACGAACGGTACTTCACTGATATCCGGAAGCGGTGGTGCTATTTATATTTCCGGCGGTGAGGTGACTCTTTCCGGGTCGGACGTTGTCATCAAAGAAAACGATTCTATGATGGGCGGCGGTATTTATGTCACCAGCGCCGGGACGACGGAAGTGACCACCGGTGTTTTAAACATTGAAGGTGCACAGATCATCAACAACCTTGCGCATATCAGCAGTTATGCCGCGGGTGCCGGCGGTGGTATCTTTATGAATAACGGTGCAACCGTGAATATGTCTTCCGGCACAATTTCAGGAAATACGGTCGCGGTTGACTCAGATGTGACAGATGTTTCTTCCATAACTCAGGATGAAACACTGCTGATTGACGGATATGGCGGCGGCATTTTTGTAGGAGGCGCGGGATCGACGCAGAACATGCAGTCGACTGCCGCTGGTACGCCGGTGCTGAATCTGAGCGGCGGTACGATCACGGACAATGATGCCTATAACGGAGGAAGCGGAATCTATGTGGCAAACTATACCGTTGGCGGAAGTACATCCGCGAATGACGGAAGTGGATACAACTTTATCGGATCCGGCATCCTGAATGTGTCCGGTTCTCCGGTTGTAACGGGAAATGAGGATGATGATATCCTGCTGGCTGCGTCAAGGTATATTGACGATGATGCAGACTGGAATGTAGAGTATACGATTCAGACCAGTACGCAGACCAGAGAGGGTACCGGACTCAGGAAAAATGTGATTTACCCCGTATACATGCACATCGTCGAAGCGCTGGATGAAAGCGCTGATCTGCACGTTTCCAAGGAGCTTCTTGCGTATGATGCGGGCACAGTGTATGTAGCTGACGAGCGTCAGACGGTAGATGCTTACGACAATATCATCGTGGATGCCTCCGGGGATTATGAGATCACGGAGGACAATCTTGACAGCATACTGGATGTTGTGGATATCGATATCCTGACCGATGGGTTCTGGCAGCTGTCGGCGACGACCGTGGATACAGACGACAGTGACGAGACCAGTGAGTCCGACAGTACCGATGCCGGCAGCGAGGATACATCCTCCGCGTTGACCGCGATCGAGGGCATTTCTCTCGACGTGACGACGGCATTGGCGGACGATATGGCTCTGACCTACACCGGCTCCGAGCTCACCCCCGAGATCGTTGTGACTGCAACGGCGGAGGATGAGAGCTCTGCTGTACTTACAGAAGGTACGGATTATGAGATCGCATACGAGGACAACGTCGACGCCGGTACGGCGACCTACACGATCACCGGTACGGGACGTTATCAGGGAACAGTGACCGGCGAGTTTACTATCGAGGGCAAGAGCCTGACCGATGAGGATGTGACAGTCACGCTTGAGTCGGAACTCTGCCTGATCGACCCGGATTCCGATGAGACTCAGGCTCAGGAGCCCGCGGTGACGGTGATCGCGAACGGAACCACATTGACCGGGGGCGAGGACTACACGCTCACCTATGAGGATAACGAGGCGTTCGGCACAGCCACGGTAACCGTGACCGGCGCGGGCAGCTACACCGATACCGTGACCATGACCTTTAAGATTCGCTACAGCGGCAGCTGCGTCGTGGAGGAGACCGATGAGGACGGCAGTACCAGTCTCTGCTACGAGACAGACGGTGTGGTGAACACCGATTATACCGGCCTGGTGGAGTCCGGCGGAACGACCTGGTATGTCGTGGACGGCACGGTAGCTTCGGACTACTCCGGTCTGGTGACGGACGGCGAGAACACGTATTATGTGACGGACGGTATCGTGAATGCCGGCGCGGAGACGGCGGAGATTGACGGCCTGCTCTACGATGTGACGGACGGACAGGCAACCCTGTATACCGGATTGTATGACGGCCTGTATTACAGAGACGGTGTGATCTATACCGGCACAGTGACTGTCGATGGCATCATCTATACGGTTGTGGATGGCGTGATGACTGTTCACGCGGACACGCTGGTGGCACGCCGCAACGGCAATGTTTACTACTTCAGCAGCAGTATCACCGATCCGGATGCGGATGTGACGATGGTTACATACGGAAGACAGAACGATGAGGTTCTGATCGGCGACTGGGACGGAGACGGCGTTGACACGCTGGCGGTACGCCGCAATGGCAACACCTACTATTTCAGCAACAGCGTATCCGACCCGAATGCGGATGTGATTGTGGTTACATTCGGAAGAGCAGGGGATGAAGTGCTGGTCGGCGACTGGAACGGAGACGGGATTGACACGCTGGCGGTACGCCGTAATGGAAACACGTACTATTTTAGCAATAGCATCACCGATCCGAATGCGGCTGTGATTCAGACAACCTACGGAAGAGCCGTCGATGAAGTATATGTCGGTGACTGGGATGGAGACGGGATTGACACACTGGCGGTACGCCGCGATGGCAATGTTTACTATTTCAGCAACAGTGTATCCGATCCGAATGCGGCTGTGATTCAGACGACCTACGGAAGAACTGTTGATGAAGTACTGGTCGGCGACTGGAACGGAGACGGGATCGACACGCTGGCAGTACGCCGCAACGGTAATGTATACTATTTCAGCAACAGCGTATCCGACCCGGATGCGGACGTGCTCCAGACGACCTACGGAAGAGCTGCGGATGAAGTATACGCAGGCAAGTGGAACTAAACAAAGCTTCCGGAAAAGCTGCGGTTGAAAATAACGCAGGCAAATGAAGCAGAACAAAAGAAGAAATGTAACTGTGAAGGTGCTGAACAGTTATGAAGAAACAGATGAAATAATCAGGCGGCGCATGAACCGGTGAATTCCAGGGCATGCGCCGCCATTATTGTCAGTGCAGGGAATCTTCCTTTCTGCCCGATCTGGGAAATTTCAGGGTTTATCCTTCCGGATCTGCGCCATGAGTTCGCGAATACGTTCGGGGGTCTCCAGCAGATCTTCGGCGATCTGATCGACAGACTGATCGAGAGCCAGTTTTCCTTCTATCAGTGAAATCAGTTTTTGCTCAGCACCCTGCTCGATACCCTGCTCAATGCCCTCATCGCGAACATATTCTTCCCGGGCATTCCGATCCCGGACTTCTTTCAGATGAGCCTCATAACGCAGGCGCATCCTTTTCCCCAGGCTCATAATCCTGACCTCCTGAATCGCTTCCGTAATTCCGGGATTCTTTGTCGTGATCATATTCAAATCCTCCTCGCTTTCCGCGTTAAACAACCGGATCCAGTTCGACAGATCTGTGTCATCTAATTTCTTTCTCAACTCAATGATATGTATCTCGAACTGATCCGAAAAATCATTCCCCTTCCTGTCTCGCAGACGGTAATTCGTGTGATAATCTGCACTGCCGGTGTAATCAAAATCCAGTATGCTGATGCAGATGCACCGCTTCAGCCGCCCATAACGATCCCCCGTGCGCAGGTCATCCGTATACATCTTTGCGAGATAGAACAGGTTCCTCTTGTCCCAGTTTTTAAATACGGTAACCTGCAGTTCGATATTGACCTTCGTGTCATCATTCATCTCCACAAGGACGTCCATGATGCCCTGCTTCTGCTTCCTGTAACGTCTCCACAGAAATGTGTTCGCCAGCCGCGCGCTGCGGATATCCCCGACAGGAATACCGGTCACTTCGCTGATAAAATGCCTGCGGATGACCTCATTGGAAAACAATTCCTTCATGCAATAGTCATACTTCGGTGAAATAATCCCCATAAACATCTCCTTCTTCCGGAAGGCGGAAATACGTACGTGACACTGCATGATTGATATGGATATAGTGTAACATACACACGCCCTCCTGTACAATACCTGTTTTCAATTGAATGCTGTGCGATACGCACATAGGATACAGCCATGTCGGCTGTATACTGAATTTCCTGCCGTCAGAAAACGGCTGATGGGTAAAATGTAACATAACAGGCAGGATTATTCAAGAACTATTATGATTTTATTGTACAAACTGAACGAAGTTTCTGTTTGCGGAAGCCATGGAAGAAAGAAATGTTGTGGACATTCAGAATAATGCAGAGGCAGGTGTACGTTATATGCAGGCGTGGGAAGAGAGAGAGTCATTGAACTGCAGGAAGCAAGGAAAGATGAGCGCAGAATCGTTGAAAACGAAATGAAGGAACTTGTTGAAATATCGAATTAGAAAGCCGAAGCGGCAGAGCAGAAATTCGAAGCGGCCATGCAGGAGGCGGAGAGCAAGCAGCTTTCCCAGATTAAGTACCATATGGGGAAGGGACATTCCGTGGAGCAGATCGCGCCTGCCCGAACAGGTTCAATATAACTTGATTTTTATATATTTATAAGATATAATATATTCGTATGATATATATTAAGGTCAGAATAAAAGCTTTGGAGGATATATATGGGAATTTTTATTGATGTAGCTATTTCTAAATCAATCACAAGGTCAGAGTGGAAATCCGTATACGATGAAACACTTCTCCTGATTCGTGAATTTCCGCTGGCAGAAGTTCGGAGCATACCTATAGGGGGCGTGGATACCCTTTGCCATGTTCGGACAAAGGAACGGGTAATCTTTGATGACTGGCCATATCAGGCAGGACGGTTAGGCTGGCGTGCGACTGGTGATTACACAGAAATGAAGAATGCAGAGGAGTTTTGTCTGTTTCGCGACCAGGTTGCTGATTCGCGTACAGATTCTGCCGCAGGCGACGCGATCTTATATGTTTTTCCACATTATCCGTCAGACTGCCAGGATATTGATAATCCGCTGTATGAAAATGGATTTGTAATATGGGGAAATAAAACGCAGGGTGAACCGTACCATATGTATCTTCTGGCGGTGGCGTGTTTGATTGAGTCACGGCTGGGAAGAAAAGCTTTTATATTCGGAGATATTACAAGTGGGCAATGCCGGAAGGCGGTTGAGATGGCGAATCAAATATTGCAGACACCGATTACCATGCCGGATCGATGTGATATGCAACGGTTCTTTGATCGGGTTTCGGCTCTGCCTATTCCCGAAACAGAGATGCCGACAGTTTTTGAAACTTTTTATCTGGGGACACGGGACGCTTCCTTTGGAGACTTTTTCCGCAGTCATTTTTCGGAGGATGCCTGTGCACAATACTGGAAACGCAGCTTTCAGGACTGCAAGTTTGACACCATCGGCTTCAGTACGGTAATGAAACAATATCTTTTGTTCGGATTTGACCTGAGAACATTGTGTGACATAGTTGTCCGGATTTTCGGAAACGAGCTATCTTTTTATGAAAAATTTATTCGTGAAGTGATGGATGCGAAACTCCATATTAAAGACAAGGACTGTGTAGATATGCTCGATATAAATCAGGAAGATCCTTCTCTATATTCAGCGGATTCCATGATCATGCGGTCTTGCTATATTGTATTCCGCAATAAAAAAGTGGACAGATATATTCCGCTACAGGAGATTCGGGATGTTCTGACGGAGCGATTTGATGGAGTATGCGATGTAAACCGTTATATCAATGCGTATATAGAAGATGAAGTTTTATTGAGTAAAAAGGACATTGCAGATTTCATGCCGACAGGTGATTCAAGGATAGACAAATTAGGAGAAGACCGCATGCAGAATCTTTCCGGCATATTCAGTCGGGTCATGGAGCTTAGGGCAGAAAGTATCCAGAAGAGGCGGGATGCGTATGACATTTCAGAATGTGAGGATCTGTTTTTCTATAAACGTGGGGATCGTGTATATCCGGATATGGAAGAATGTTTAAAAAGAGAATATGCATTTTATCGTACTATAACAGAAGAAGAGGCGTATCATCGCCTGTTAAGGGAAGCGCCGATTAAGAGATATGAATTTTTAATAGAAAACAATACAAATATTTTGCTTCGAGATGAGGATTGGAAAAGGATATATGATAGAATAGCGGAAAAGAAGGATGCGTTTGCGAGATATTATCCCATGGTCAGAATTGACATACAACACAGAATTCAGCGCTGTATATTACAGGCAATCGCATCAAATGATGAATTGTATGAATATTGCACACAGATTTCAGCCTGATTAAGAACGGGCAATCCAATTCCGGCGATTCGCGGATGAAATCCGCGGTTGACAGTGATCGCGGCAGTGACCAGAGTGACCTGCGGCAGAGTATCAGATTTGATCTATGCGGGTACCTGGAAGTAGGCAAAAAGGCAGAATTTATCAAAATCTGCAAAACTGAACGAAAGATAAAAAGTGAAACAACTCTGTTGCGCAGTTGCAGACAGATTCCTTTATGATTTCGTGAGATATAATTACTGTGTCGGTGCCGTCAGCGACAGTGAAAAGATAAACTCCGTCCCCACGCCTTCCGTGCTGATCACATTGATATTCTCATGGTGTGCATGGATGATCTCCTTCACGATCGCGAGTCCGAGGCCGGTGCCGCGCCTGTCCTTGCCGCGGGAGAGGTCTGTTTTGTAAAAACGTTCCCAGATCTTATTCAGGCTGTCTCTCGGGATGCCGATGCCGGAATCCTTGATGGAGACAAATGCTTTTCCGTTTTTCGTAGTGGTCTCTATGATAATCTCAGAGTTTTCATTACTGAATTTAACTGCGTTATCGATCAGGTTGTGAAGAACCTGTTCGATCTTTGCGGAGTCGGCTCTCACATACAGGGATGGCACGGAGTTTGTCGGGTCACTTTGGTCTGCAGTCGATGAAGCGTCGGTCTTCACATACAGGGATGAACCGGACAGCTTCAGGGGAAAAGTGATATTTTTGTCTTTCGCCCGTCCTTCGAAGGTGAGGACGGTCTGACGGATGACATCGTTCAGGTCAAATGCGGAGTAATCGATATAAGCGCCTTTCGCGCTGTATTTATTCAGATCCAACAGGCTCTGTGTCAGCTTTTCGAGACGTTCTGTCTCGGAGATGATGATGTTCAGGTATTTCCCCTGCATTTCAACCGGAATCGTGCCGTCGGACATTGCTTCCGCATAACCCTTGATGGAGGTGAGCGGAGAGCGAAAATCATGAGAAACATTGGAAACGAATTTGCGCTGGTCCTCCTCCAGGGAACTCAGTTCCAGTGCCATGCCGCCCATGACGTCTGAGATAAAACCGAGCTCGTCCTGCGCGTGGTCGGGGGTCGGAGTCTCATAATCTCCCTCGGCGTAGGCGGTAGCCTGACCGACGATCCGGTGGATGGACCGATAGATATTGAATATATAGACAAACAGAACGAGCAGTGCGGCGAGGCATACAATGATATAGATCAGATAATAACCGGTGGAGAAATATTCCCGCAGGTCGGAGAGCGTGAGCGTCACCTGCAGAAAAGGGGAATGATTTCTGGAGGTCAGATATGACGTGCCGATAAATCCGATCATGCAGAAAATAATATAGGCAAAAATAAAGCGGCGTAGCAGTCTTTTTTTCATGGCTGTCTCCTGATGAATGCTGATGTGCGGCCGGATTTTTCATAGATCGTGATGCCTGCGCTGGCAGAGAGATCCATTTACTTTTCTATCCTGGCACAATGAGATTTGGAATATATCTGTCTGTCGTTATCGTGTCTCGAACTTGTATCCGATGCCCCACACGGTTCCGATGCCCCAGTGTTCATGGTCTTTGATTTTTTCGCGGAGGCGTTTTACATGGACGTCCACCGTCCGCGTGTCGCCCAGATACTCGTATCCCCAGATATTGTCCAGCAACTGCTCACGGGTGAATACCTGATTGGGCGAGGAGGCCAGAAAATACAGCAGCTCAAGCTCTTTGGGCGGCATATCGATCACCTGATCCCGATACAGGACAGAGTAGTTGGTCAGGTTGACGACCAGATCGGGGTATTCGACACATTTTATCTCGTTTTCCGGCTTTGCCGGAGTGGTCTGCTGGAAACGGCGGAGAACCGCTTTTACCCGTGCGACCATCTCCTTGGAGTCGAAAGGCTTGATCATATAGTCGTCCGCACCGAGCTCCAGCCCAAGCACCTTGTCGAAAACCTCTCCTTTGGCCGACAGCATGATGATCGGTGTGTTAGAATGCGAACGTATCTCACGGCAGACCTGATAACCGTCCATGCCGGGGAGCATCAGATCCAGCAGGATCAGATTCGGCCGGTAGTTTTTGAATTCTTCCAGAGCGGCTTCCCCGTCGGCGACAATGCGGGTGTCATAGCATTCTTTGATGAGATACAGGGAGATGAGTTCTGCGATGTTTTCGTCGTCGTCTACAATTAAAATTTTCTGTTTTGTACTCATGTATCGTCCTCCGGTTGTCATGTTTATTTATCTGCTTTTTTTGTTTTCAGCTGAATGTCGCGATGGTGACACCTGCGTCCCCTTCGCCGAATTCGCCGAGGTGATAATCGGCGATATAACTCTGGTGTTTTAAATGGCTGTGGACGGCGTTCCGCAGTGCGCCGGTTCCTTTCCCGTGGACGATGCGGACGCTGCTTAAGTGAGCCAGATAAGCGTCATCCAGATATTTGTCCAATGCAGGTATCGCCTCCGCTGTCGTCATACCGATCAGGTTGATCTCCGGTGAGACGGAGAGGGATTTTGATATCTTCAATCTGCCGGCATCGGTTTTTGGTGTTCGCGTCCGGGTCGGATTCTCGTCCTCAATCAGAACCAGGTCTTTGATGTTGACCTGATAACGCAGGATGCCCATCTGTACGGAGAGATTTCCTTTGGCGTCCGGCAGGGTGTGGACGGTGCCTTTCATGTTCATGCTCAGCACTTTGACGGTATCGCCCTTGCGGAGCTGTTTGGGAACATTAGTGTTCTCGATTGTCTTTTTCGGAACAGCAGCTTTTTGCTGTGCCTGTTCCATTTTTTTGCGGACTTTTTCGCGCTCCTTTTCCATCTGGGCGGCATTGATGTTTTCTTTGCCGAATTTGTGAAAGTTGCGGATGGTCTCGTCTGCGACGTCTTTTGCTTCTTTTAAGATGGCGGCAGCCTGTTCGCTGGCTTCGCGCAGCAGCTTGTCGCGGCTCTGATTTAGTTTTTCCTGTTTTTCCTCTAATTGCTTTTTCAGAGATTCAATCTCGGCTTTTGTCCGGCTGATCTGTGCCTGTTCCTGTCGGACGGCGCGGCGGCCTGCTTCCAGATCTGCGATAACATCCTCAAAATTCTCGCTCTCCTGAGAAATGCGGGTGCGCGCGTCGTCGATCAGCTTCGGCGACAGGCCGAGCTTCTGTGAGATGGCGAAAGCATTGCTTTTCCCGGGAATGCCGGTCAGGAGACGGTAGGTAGGGCTTAAAGTCTCTACGTCGAATTCACAGCTGGCGTTCTCCACGCCATCCGTGGAGAGGGCGTAAAGCTTCATCTCGCTGTAGTGCGTCGTGCACATGGTGCGGATGCCGCGGTGGCGAAGCTGTTCCAGGATGGAGATGGCCAGGGCGGCGCCCTCGACCGGATCCGTGCCGGCACAGAGTTCGTCAAAGAGCACCAGGCTCCCGCGGTTTGCCTTTTTTAAAATGGAGATAATATTTGTCATATGGGAGGAGAACGTGCTCAGGTTCTGCTCGATGCTCTGCTCGTCCCCGATATCCGCGTAGACCTGTTTGAAAATGGCCAGCTCACAGCGGTCGCCCGCCGGTATGTGAAGTCCGGATTGTCCCATCAGCGTCAGCAGTCCGAGCGTTTTTAAAGATACGGTCTTGCCGCCGGTGTTCGGGCCGGTGACGATGAGAAGATGAAAGCCCTCGCCGAGACGGATGTCGACGGGAACGACCTTCTTTTTGTCCAGCAGCGGGTGCCGTCCCTTTCGGATGCTGATCCGTCCCTCCGTGTTAAAGGAAGGCGGCATGGCGTTCTGAAGCTTTGCCAGCTTTGCGCGGGCGAAGATGAAATCCAGCTGCGTGAGCGTCCGGTAGTTCTGCGTGATCTCCGGAATGTATTCCGCTGCTAGGCTGCTTAAGGATGCAAGTATCGCGTCGATCTCTTCCTTTTCTTTTAAAAAAGCTTCTTTCAGGTCGTTGTTCAGCCGGACGACAGACATCGGCTCGATAAACAGGGTGGAGCCGCTGGAGGACTGGTCGTGGATCATGCCGGGAACCTGATTCTTGCATTCGGCTTTCACCGGCAGACAGTATCGGTCGCCGCGCATGGTGATGATGGCATCCTGCAGGTACGTGCGCATGGAAGCACTGTTTAAGAGGCTGTTCATGGCATCGTGGATCCGGTCATTGATGTTCTTGATCCTGCGCCGGATGCTGCGGAGTGCAGGGCTTGCATCGTCGCTGACCTCGTCAGGACCGGGAATGCACCGGATGATCTCCTCGCGGAGCGGCGTCAGGGGTTCGAGAGAGGCAAACATCTCATCGAGAGAGTCTGCGGGGGTGTCTTCGTTCTGGCTGCGTTCGCGCGGGTAAGCTGCCGCAGCAGCGTTCGTATCCTGTCGGTTCTGTTCGGTCGTGTCTGCGTGCAGTTCGCGCGAATAAGCTGCCGCAGCAGCGTTCGTATTCTGTCGGTTCTGTCCGGTTGTGTTTCCATGCAGTTCGCGTGAGTACGCTGTCACAGCAGCGTTCGTATTCTGTCGGTTCTGTCCGGTTGTGTTTCCGCGCAGTTCACGTGAGTAAGATTTCGCGCGCCTGGTCACCTCCAGAATGCCGCTGATCATCAGCAGCTCGTCCATGTTCAGTGTGCCGCCGACCTCCAGACGCTTCATCTGAACCCCGGGATTTTTCAGACCGCGAAAAGAGAGCTCTCCTTTGCGGAAGATTCGATTCAGCGCATCCCCGGTCTCCGTCTGCGCCTGAATGATCCGGTCCCGGTCGGTCATCGGGCGGAGATTTTCACACAGAGCCCTGCCGGAGTCAGAAGTGGCCTGTTCGGCCAGGAGTGCGATGATTTTGTCATATTCTAAAACTCGTAATGCTTTCTGGTTCATGAAAATACCTCGTTAAGACTGCTCTGTTCGGAGCGATTCCCGCTTCACCGAAACCCGAAAAATGTGAAATCGCCTCTTACGAGTAAGCTCGGCGCGTCATTTTCACATTTTTCGTTTCTTGTGAATAGTAACTATTGTAGCACATTATTTTTCAGAATGGAAGAATTACCGGTTGCAACACGGCGGAGGAAAACGTATAATGTGAAGAGTTAATGTGTTTTAAGACAGGGAAAGGATGGAATATGAAATATATAGAGACATTGAGAGAGGGCGAGCGGATCTCGGAGGTTTACCTGTGCAGGCAGAAACAGACGTTTTTGACGAAGGCGGGAAAGCCGTATGATTCACTGGTTTTACAGGACAAAACCGGGACTCTGGACGGAAAGATCTGGGATGTGAATTCGAACGGCATTGAGGATTTTCAGGCGTTGGATTATGTCTATGTGATGGGCGATGTGACCAGCTTTCAGGGAAATCTGCAGCTGAATGTGCGCCGTGTCCGGCGCGTGGAAGACAGTCAGGTCAATGCTGAAGATTATCTGCCGACCAGTGAGAATGATATTCCGCAGATGTATCAGCAGCTCACGTCCTACATCGGACAGGTGAAAAATCCATGTTTGAGACAGCTGGCAGAGTCCTTTTTCGGCGACGCAGATTTTGCAAAGCGGTTTCAGTCTCATTCCGCGGCAAAGAGCGTGCATCACGGTTTCGTGGGCGGACTTCTGGAGCACACGCTGCATGTGACGCAGATCTGTGATTTTTACTGTAAAATGTATCCGATGCTGAACCGGGATCTGCTGTTATGCGCCGCCATGTTTCATGATATCGGGAAACTGACGGAGTTATCTGCGTTTCCGGCGAATGACTATACGGACGACGGACAGCTTCTGGGACATATCGTGATCGGGAGCATGGAGATTCAGAAGCACATAGACGCCATCGACGGATTTCCGAAGAGAACGGCGTCGGAGCTGCTGCACTGCATCCTGTCGCATCACGGGGAGCTGGAATTCGGCTCGCCGAAAAAACCTGCGCTGGCGGAGGCGCTGGCTCTGAATTTTGCGGATAATGCCGATGCGAAGCTGGAGACGATGAAGGAGGCTCTGGCGTCGGTTCCGGCCGGGAATCTGGAGTGGCAGGGTTATAATCGCCTGTTTGAGTCGAATATCCGGAGGACGGGAAGCGAAGAAGGTGTGTGAGGCTGTTCGGGTGATACAAAACCACACGAATCGGTGAGGACGGATAGATGGGCGTCAGGGAAGATGCAGTGATCGTAACCGAGCCGCCTGACAGAATTGCGCTCGGAAGAGAAGAAGTTTCTGGAATGAGAAGAAAAAGAGGAAATTGATGAGGAAAAACGGCGAATTCAGATCCGGCGAAATTTTATCCGGCAGGAATTGTTCTGATGAGAGATGTACCGGAGAGAACCTGAAAAACAGAATACCGCTGAAAAAAAACGATGAATTTGTACTGGACATAGAGGATATCAGCGTGGACGGCGCGGGGGTCGGGAAAAAGGACGGCATCATTGTATTTGTAAAGGACACTGTGATCGGAGATCGGGTGCGGGTCAGGGTGGTGAAGCCGAAGAAGACCTATGCTTTTGCCCGTCTGATGGAGATTCTTATACCATCTCCGGATCGCGTGGAGCCTGTTTGCGGGTATTACCGTCAGTGCGGCGGCTGCCAGATTCAGGCTCTTTCCTATGAAAAGCAGCTGGAGTTTAAACAACACAAGGTCGAAAGCAATCTGCGCCGGATCGGCGGTTTCGAGCAAATCCCCATGGAACCTGTCATCGGAATGGAAGATCCGTTTCATTATCGCAATAAATCACAGTTTCCCGTCGGAACAGACAAAAACGGAAAAATCATTGCCGGTTTTTACGCTGAACACTCGCACCGGATCATTCCTAACCGTGACTGTGCGCTGGGCGTGCCGGTGAACCGTGATATACTGGATATCGTGATTGCGTACATGGAGCGTTATCATGTGAGCGCTTACGACGAGGGGACGGGACAGGGGCTGGTCCGCCATGTGCTGATACGGTACGGTTTCCGTACGGGGGAGATCATGATCTGCCTGATTATTAACGGTACCAAACAGCCACATAAAGAGAAAATGCCGAACGGGACGGATTTTCTGTATGAGAAGGAACTGCCGCATCAAAAGGATTTAATCAGGGAACTTATCGCTCTGCCGGGGATGACAAGCATTTCCGTCAATATCAATACGGCGCGGAACAATGTGATTCTCGGTGCGGAGACGAGGCTTCTTTGGGGGCAGCTTTTTATCACGGATTATATAGGAAATATAAAATTCCAGATTTCACCGGTCTCCTTTTTTCAGGTGAATCCGGTACAGACGGAGACACTGTATGGGCTTGTGCTGGAATATGCGGACCTGCACGGAACGGAGACGGTCTGGGATCTTTATTGCGGAATCGGGACAATCTCTCTGTTCCTTGCGCAGCGGGCGCGGCAGGTCTATGGCGTGGAGATCGTGCCGCAGGCGATTGAGGACGCGCGGCGGAACGCTGCGTTGAACGGAATCGCGAATGCGGAGTTTTTCGTGGGAAAGGCGGAGGAAGTTCTGCCGGAGTTTTATGAAAAGGAGGCACAGGCAGGGAGACAGGCCTGTGCCAATGTGATTGTGGTGGATCCGCCGCGGAAGGGGTGTGATGACAGACTGCTGCGGACGATTCTTCAGATGGCACCGGAGCGGATTGTGTATGTGAGCTGTGAGTCGAAGTCTCTGGCGCGGGATCTGAAGGTGTTGTGCGAGGGCGGATACCGGCTGGAGAGGGTCAGGGCGGTCGATAATTTTTGCCAGACGGTTCACGTCGAAAGCGTCGTGCTTATTGAGAGGAAAGAGTAAAATAGCGGGGAGAATGGAAAACGATTTTAATGGATTCGAGGTGATTCTGCAATGCAGCTGCCATATTCAGATAAATTAGAAATTCAATATTTAAGCCGTCTGTTTGACAACACTAGCGAATGCTACAAGTTTTTCTGGTTTCAGGCCATCGTGACGAAAGTACTGGAAGGTAAGACCGTTCTCACCTATGAAGAATTGATTGATGAAATGATTGCGGATGCCTGGTATATGGTGACAGAATATCATCTGAATCTCGGACCCAGAGATACGCTTGAGAAAGTGGTTCATGATATTCAGAAGCGCAGCGGTATGAAGTCATCCGAGAAAAAATCGGTGCTTATAGAATATTTGAAGAATTGTCAGGAGCCGGATATTAATAAACAAAAACGTACACTGACCAAAAACGTTCCGTATCGACTGCAGGCACCGTTTATGAATCGGCTGAAAGGCAAAGACTGGGATGTATCCGAAAAAAAGCTGGCAGAAAGGATCAATCAGGAGAAGAGGCTTCTATATTATTTTAATGAACTAAATGGAATGCAGACGACCATTCGCATTCAGGATGAGTGGTATCAGTATATACATAAAAACCAGAAAATTGTGAAGGGCTGGCTTCAGTATAATATGATTCTCTACCTTCAGAAGAGAAATCCAAGCGTACCGGGAATCGCGGATAAGCTGTATCCACCTCATGAACGTAAACTTGAAAAAGTGAAGAAATACTGGAGACTTCTTTTATCATTACAGCCAATGAAGGAAATTTATGGGCATAACATGCTTGATGGTAAAGATATTTCCATAGACCATTTTGTGCCATGGTCTTTTGTGGCACACGATGAGTTTTGGAATTTACATCCAACGACGAGAAGTATTAACAGCAGTAAGAGCAACCATCTTCCAGATTGGGATAAATATTTCCCAGAATTTGCTCGTGTGGAATATGAATCTTATGAGCTGATCTGGAAAAGTGAAAGAGTGCATGCGGAGTTTGAAAAATGCGCCAGAGAGCATTTAAACAGCATGGATATTCGATATCGGTTATATGATAAGGAAGGACAGGATTTCTCGTCTTTTTTCAGTCAGTTGGAGGGTGTGATTCATCCAGTGTATCAGTCGGCATTAAATTGTGGTTTTGATAAATGGATTTATTCAGGGGAACAAAATGAATCAGACAGTATCTTATTATGATGAATACGCAAAAGAGTACTGCGCGGCGACAGCAGATGCGGATATGAGTTTTTGCAGAGGTAAGTTTATGGATTGTCTTCCGACAGGAGCACATATTCTGGATGCGGGATGTGGTAGTGGGAGAGACAGCAAAGTGTTTTTGGAAAAGGGCTTCTCTGTTACCGCGATGGATGCATCTGAGAAAATGTGTAAAGAAGCGGAAAAGCTGTTAGGGCAGGCAGTATTGCAGCTTTCATTTGAGAAAATAAATTACCATAATGAGTTTGATGGGATATGGGCGTGCGCTTCTCTGCTTCATGTGGCGAAGAGTGAAATCAATTCGGTTATACAGAATTTGAAAAGCGCTTTGAAGCCTGATGGAATATTATATGTATCCTTCAAATATGGAACTGAGGAGCGAATTGCACAGGGGCGGTTATTTAATGATTATGATGAAAGTTTGCTGATAACTTTATTGAAGGGTAATGATTTTACAGTGAACGATGTTTTTATTACCGAGGATGTCCGAGAAGAAAAGCAGGGAGAAAAATGGGTAAACGCAGTTTGTAAAAAAAATTAATAATTTTAATTGAAGAGGTTGAGGCTGCAAAGACAGATTGTCTTTGCAGTCTTTTATGTTAATGTAGAGTGTAAATGATTTAGATTAAAAATTCATATTTTCAGAAGGTCTGAATATTTTTCGGCGTGCAGTGTTAGATTTATTTGTAAAATTAACGCTGTTGTACCAAGCAATTAATGATTCTTTTTGAATATCAGTAATTCCTTCTCTGTGGAAAACAAAATATCCGATTAAATAATTTATATAATCTGAGCGATTGTATTT
>JAJQEU010000025.1 GCA_021201535.1 Clostridiales bacterium
CCGTTCCGGCCGTGGCCACATCCATGACCGTCGCCCCCGACACATAAGCGAACAGTCCGGCCGCCCCGTCCGTGCTGACCTCCAGGGTGACGGTATGGCCGTCCCCGTCAAACGTGCCGGCATAAGGCGCGTCCGCAGTGCCGATGCCCGTGAAGCCGGCATCCGCAGGCACCTCTATATCCGCCGTGAGCCGCGCGGAGAACCCGGCATAGACAGATCCGGTCATCCACGCAAAATATTCCAGCTCGGCTTGCGTCCCGATCAGGCAGTACCCGTCTTCATCCTGCACAGCCATGTCCGTGTCAACTGCCGCGCTGACCAGGATATCCCCGGTAATGGCAGAAGCAAAGATGACAAGCTCACCTGTTTCCGCGTCATAAGTATAATCCTCCCCGGCCGCCAGCATGATGCCGTCCACGATGACCGAGACTCCCTCCGGCAGGGAATAAGACTCGTCCGCAGCCAGGACCGTTGTATAATCTTCCCCGATGGCTGCCTTTGCACTGCCCCCGTTGCTGACATGCTCCAGGGAAATGCTGACAGCATAACTTGCCAGTCCAGCCTCCGCGCTGACTGTGATTGCCCCGGTGACAGAGCCGCCATAGACCCGGATGCACCCAGTGGACGGGTCATACGCGTAGTCCTCCCCCGCAGTGAGCTCCGTGCCGCCCGACGTGACCGTGATGGTATCCGGGAGGGCATAATACTCGTCCGCCTCCAGGACTGCACGCCAGCCCGCACCGGCAATGGTTGTCTCCCAATAACTGCCCACACTGGCATTCGTCAGGCTGAAGGATACGCCGTACTGCTCCCCCGGCTCCTCCCAGGACAGGACGGGGTATCCGCCATGGTAAGATTCCACCCCGTTCTCCTTATAAGCATCGCCCAGCGTTCCGGCGAGGGCGGTCAGTTCATCCGATGACACTGCTATCCCATAGGAATCTGTACCCAATGTTTCCAGGAAGTAGCAATTTTCACTATAAGTAGAACCCGAACCTGTATAGCCACTGCTTCCACCCGTCCCGATCAATGGATTGGGCGCTTCCCCAGCATTGTAGGCGTTGGAAACCACAGCATCGTCGTAGGTAGTGTATTTCCCGAGGAGGCCTCCGGAACTTTTCGAATATGACGAACTTGAATTGGTCTGGCTGACCGTGCCGGTGTTATAGGCATTGCCCACGTCCGAACAATAGCTGCCGGTGATCCCGCCCACGTACACGTATCCGCTGACATCCCCCGCATTGTACAGGCTGTCCATAGGCAGGGACGTAGATAACTCCCTCCTGGCGCTCCCGGTGATCCCGCCTGCATAATAGCCGCTGTACAACGTCCCCTCATCCGTGGACACGCTGCTGCCGCTGCCGGTGGCCGTGACCATGCCTTCATTCCCGCAGTTTTGTATCTCCAGGTCCCCGTAGCTGTAGGCTATGCCGGCGATGCCGCCCGCATACCCGAGGGCAGATACAGCCCCGTAGTTCAGGCAGCCCGTGACACTGCCGTTGCAGATGCGCGCCGCAATGCCGCCGGAATAAAACCCGGTATTCGTAATGTCCCCTTCATTGGAGCTGTCCTCCATAGTGATGGTGACGGCGATGCCGGAGCGCCCCACGAGGCCGCCCACAAAAGCCGTGCCGCTGACGTCCGCACCATTCATACAGTTACGTATGGTAACCCCGCCGGAAGACACATAGGATACCAGACCGGCCGCGCCGTAAGTGCCTGACGTGGTCTCCACCGTGCCTTCCACCGTAAGGTCCTCAATGACAGCGCCGGACACACAGGCAAAGAAGCCCGCCGCGCTGTCCGTGCTGATGGCCACGGTAACCGTATGGCCGTCCCCGTCAAAGGTGCCCGTATAGGGCGCATACGGGGCACCGATACCCGCAAAGCCGGTATCCGCCCCTACCGTAACATCCGCCATCAGCCTCGCGCTGCTGTCCGCGTACCCGTTTTCCACCATGTCCGCGAAAGCAAGGATATCCTCCGTATCATAAAGCAGGTAATACCCTTCTTCATCCTGCGCAGGTTCTTCCCATGCACTGGCCGCGGGGACATTGCTGACCACGATGTCCCCGGTGACGGCGGCTGCATAGATGGTGAGCGCACCGCTTTCCGCGTCATAGGAATAATCCTCCCCGGCGGTAAGCGCTGTGCCGTCCACTTCTACCACAATGGCATCCGGCAGGGAATACCCCTCCAGCGCGCTGATCACCGCGGAGTAATCCTCACCGCCCGCCGTGCTGGCGCTGCCGGACAGCACAGCCCCTTCCAGGGACGAGCTGACACTGCAGGTCTCCGGGATCCCCGCGCCGCTGACAGTGACCGGGCCGATGAACGCGGCCGCATAGATAGTGAGCGTCCCTTCTCCCGCATCATACGCATAGTCCTCCCCGGCCGTGAGCAGATCCCCGCCTGCCGTATAGGAAAGCGTGAGTGTGCCGGGGAACGCATAGCCGTCGTCCGCCGCCAGCGCAATGGTGAAATCCTTCCCGACCGCCGCGCTTTCACCGCTCAGACTGATATGGGACAGGCTGTCCAGGATCCCGTAACAGCCGGTCTCGATATCGCTTTCTACATAAGATCTGCTTTGTTTATTCCCGAGGACATATGGGTAATAAGAACCAGCGTTATAGAGGCTGAGCCCTGAGGTCGTAGATGTCCCCTGGGTATTCCCGCTCGCAGTGTTCCCGCTGATGGTGCCGCCATTGATGTAAGCGGTCCCGCCGGTGCAGTAGACGCCCGCACCCTTGTAGGCACTCCTGGATGTCGCCGCCATGGTGACCACGTTATCGCAGATGCTGCCGGCCAGCATCACGAAGCCGCCCCCGGCAAAGAGGCCGCCCCCGTAATGTATCGTACTGCCGATGAGTTTATTCCCCGTAATGCTGCCGCCGGCCATCAGGACGCTGCCGGCCGCGTAGACGCCGCCGCCGCAGAGGTCATTGGCATAGGTCCCGCTGACCGTGTTCCCGCTGATGGTCCCGCCGGTCATCGTGAAATCCCCCATGGCGCAGACGCCGCCGCCGTAGGCGCCGAAGCCGGAGCCTTCATTTTCCACCCTGCTTGAAAAAGATGTGGCCGTCAGGGTATTCCCGGTGATGCTGCCCCCGGCCATGGTGAAGCTCCCCCAGGCAGCCACATACACGCCGCCCCCGCGGGGGTTGTAGCTGTCGTCCACGGTACCCGTGCCGCCGGTCACCGTGCCGGTACCGTCTTCACTGCTGTCGGTAAGTGTCATCGTCCCGTTGACCGTGATCACACTGATGGACGAGCCTTCCTCCGCCGCCAGCGTATGGCCGCACAGGTCCAGCACGGCCGTATGCCCCCATGCCAGCGTCAGGCTCTCCGTGATGCCGCAGTCCGACACGAGCGTCACCGTGCAGGACGTGTCTGCCGTATTCACGTACGCGAACGCTTCCTCCACCGTCCCGTAATATGAAACCGTGCCGTCCGCCGTCTCCACGGATGCCTCCCGGCCTTCCTGCACGGAGAGCACCAGGCATTTAGCGTCCGTATCAGCCACGACATAATAGCCCGCATCGGAGATGACATATGATGCTGACTGTAAATAATAGGAAGTGCCTGACTCCGATGCCGTGACCGGCACGGTCACGCCGTCCGACGGCACATCCGCCGCCGAGACGCACACCTGCGCGCCCTCTTCCAGGCTGCCGGCCAGCGTGGCGGTGTTCCCGGACGGCAGGTACAGGTTGTCCTCCGCACCGCCGGCATCTCCCGCGGATGTATTGCCTGTGATAACGGGCGTCCCCGAGAGGGACACGGACCCGGCCGCGTAAATACCGCCGCCATAGTCCGCCGTGTTCCCCGTCACGCAGCCGCCCGTCACCGTGAGGGAACCTCCGGAAGGCACGTAGATGCCGCCACCATAAGAAACATCATCAATAAGGGTTCCCGTGCCGCCCGTCACCGTGCCGCTGCCGGTTTCACTGCTGTCCGTGACCGCCAGGCTCCCGTTGACTGTGAGGACGCTGATGGAGGAGCCGTCTCCCGCCGACAGCGTATACCCCGCAAGGTCGAGGGTAACCTCACTGCCACTCCCCGCCGCCAGGCTTTCCGTGACGGTGCAGTCTGCGCGGAGGGTCACCGTGCAGGACGTGCCGAGGGTGCCGGCATACGCGAACGCCTCCTCCACTGTCCCGAAGTAGGTGAAGCTGCTGCCCGATGCCG
>JAJQEU010000003.1 GCA_021201535.1 Clostridiales bacterium
GTTCATGGGTATGAATATCGGTTTCACGATGGTCGTGGTAGGATTCTTCGGTTATGCGATTATTGTCAATATGAAAGGCGCGATGGGATTGTTTTCGTCTGTGCCGTTCAGTACGATCGCGAATTATTCCTACTCGGTAATTCCATTGTTTGTGTTGATGGGGCAGTTCGCCTTTTATGCCGGGATCAGTCAGGATCTATATGCATTCTGCCATAAATGGATCGGACGGGTTCCGGGAAGTCTTTCTTCCGCGACGATCGTGGCGTGCGCGTTTTTTGCGGCGATCTGCGGTTCCTCGACAGCCACCACCGCCACGCTCGGCGTTGTCTGCCTGCCGGAGATGAGGAAATACGGCTATAAGGACACATTGGCCTGCGGCTCCATAGCGGCGGGCGGTACGCTGGGCATCCTGATTCCGCCCAGTACGGGATTCATCCTGTATGCCATTGCGGCAGAAGAGTCGATCGGCACGATGTTTGCCGCGGGTATCATACCGGGCATTCTGCTGGCCGCGGTCTATGTCATGACCATCATGATTCAGGTTAAGATGAATCCTGACCTGGCTCCGAAGGGCGAAAAGGTCACCCTGCAGGAAAAGATGCAGTCGCTGAAGGGCGTTATCCCGATTCTGATCCTGTTTGTGATCGTGCTCGGCGGTATCTTCAGCGGTATTTTCAGCGCGAACGAGGGCGCTGCTGTCGGAGCGTTTATCGCGCTTCTGTTCCTCATTGGAAAGAGAAAGGCGAGCTGGGAGAATATCCGGAAGTCTCTGGCGGATACGCTGCGGACGTCATGCATGATTTTCATGATCATGGTAGGCGCGTACATATTCGGTTACTTCCTTACGATTTCCCGGATCCCGACCACTCTGGCAAACGGAATCGCAGCGTCAAATCTGCCGAATCTCGTGGTTATCCTGCTGATCCTGGCAATCTACGCGGTGCTGGGCTGCTTTATTGACTCCCTGCCGCTGATCGTGCTTCTGACGCCGATCTTTTTGCCCATTGTTCAGCAGATGGGCATGAACACCGTCTGGTTCGGCGTTCTGATGGTAATGATCATGCAGCTGGGTCTGATTACGCCTCCGGTGGGCATGTGCGTATACGTCATGGGCGGCATCGCGAAGGATGTTCCGATCATGAAGATTTTCAAGGGCGTTGTGCCATTTGTCATTGCGCTGATCGTGACGGTTCTTCTCGTTGCTTTGATTAAGCCGCTGTCACTGGGGCTGCCTACTCTGCTATACGGTTCCGCCGGATAACGGAGATACAGTTTTCAATATTTCAATGTATACGGCGCATGTGCACCGTATACGCAAAAAAGAAGGAGGATTTTATGAAAAAGAAAGTGATTTCTATCGTACTTGCCGGGGCGCTTGTTGTGTCCATGGGCGCAATGGCCGGCTGCGGCAGCTCGTCGGATGATTCCGGCGACACCACCGATACCACCGAGTCCGCAGCGGAGGAGACTTCCGCGGAAGCCGAGGCGGATGCTGAAGCCGAGGCGGATGCTGATGCGGAAGATGAGTCCGGCGTCGGCGAATATGACCTGAGCGGTCTGGATCAGACCTATACGCTGACTCTGACCCAGCATGACCCGGAAAATTCCGCGACTGGAACATTCCTGAACAACTTCGCGGCTGCAGTCGAGGAGGCTTCCGAAGGATATCTGACCATCGAGGTTTACCACGGAGCTACGCTCGCGGGTCCGAAGGATACCTATGATTATGTACTGAACGGTTCCGCGGATATCGGATGGGGTCTGCAGTCCTTCTATGCGGACACCTTCCCTGTAACCGAAGTGTTCATGCTTCCTTTGATCGATATCCAGAGCGCGACCAACGGTTCGCAGGCAATCTGGGAGTTCTGGAACACTACGGATTATATGGATGAGGAGTATTCCAACTTCCATGTATTACTGCTTCATACCAATTGCCAGAGTGCGATTGAGACTGTCAGCACAAAGATTGAGACACTGGATGATCTTGTGGGCATGCAGCTGCGCGGCAATGCCGGACCGCCGACCGACTTTATCTCGAACCTCGGCGCGAACCCGGTATCTGTTTCCATTAACGATTTGTACAGCAACCTTGACAAGGGTACGCTTGACGGATGCATTACTGACTGGCATGCAGTCAATTCCTTCTCGCTGGATGAAGTTCTGTCCTGGTATCTGGATGAGAACATCGGCGTTTCTACCTACTTCATGGTTATGAACCAGGATTCCTATGACGCGCTTCCGGAAGTGCTTCAGCAGCTGCTGGATGACGTGGCGGAGGATTCCCTGAAGTATACGGAAGTATGGGATCAGTATGAAGAGGAAGTGAAGGAAGCCGTAGCGGATAAGCTTTATAACCTGAGCGATGATGAGAGGGCGAAGCTGGAAGAGGTTGCTCAGCAGACCATCGACGAGTGGATTGAGTCCATGGATGCGGCGGGTTATGACGGCCAGGCCATCTATGACACTGCGATGGAGTGCATCGCCAATAACCAGTAATTGTGTTTATGAAGCGATCCAGAAAGGAGTTGTTTTTATGAAAAAATTCCGCTCCGGGTTAGAGAAATTTTGCCATGCGATTCGGTATATATCTATGGTAGTTCTGATGTATGCCGTGATTGTGACGGTGATAGACGTTATTCTGCATCTGTTTACAAACTATCGTGTGTTGGGCAACATGGAGATGGTTGAACTGGGTATGATCATTATGATGTACCTGTGCTTCGGCGTCACACAGTTAGAGAACGGCCATGTAAGGGTTGATCTCTTTGTGAACAAGCTGCCGCCGAAAGGGCGCTGCGCCATGAATGGTATCCTGCAGCTGGTGTGCGCGTTCTTCTGCCTGCTTCTGACGATTCAGTCTTTTAAACAGGTGAGTACGAACTACTCCGTCGGAAAAGCGTCTCAGATCCTGCATTTGCCGTACTGGCCGTTTTCACTGATCATGGGTGTGGGCTTCGCCGTCTATACCCTGGCGATCATCCTGACGGCTCTGGAGTATTTTCAGGAACTGCCGAACGCAAAACCAATCGAGGGACAAGAGTAACAGACAAGACAAAGAAAATCGACCGTTCCGCGTATGCGGGACGGTCGATTTTTGCGTAAGGGTGTATAAGGAATTATTCAGCTTTGCTGCTCAATTTATTGATTTTTCTTCATGGCGGCACGTTTCCGCAGGGTCGGATCAAGGATTTTCTTGCGGATGCGCAGGCTCTCCGGCGTGACCTCCAGAAGCTCGTCCGTGTCGATGAAATCAAGCGCCTGTTCCAGGCTCAGGATTCGCGGCGGCGTCAGTGTCAGAGCTTCGTCTGCGGAGGAGGAGCGCGTGTTGGTCAGGTGCTTTTTCTTACAGACATTCAGCTCGATGTCCTCGGAGCGGGAGCACTGTCCGACGACCATGCCGGAGTATACCCGCTCGCCCGGACCGATAAACAGGGCGCCGCGATCCTGGGCGGAGAACAGGCCGTAGGCCACAGACTCGCCTGGCTCATAGGCGATGAGGGAGCCGAGCTTCCGGTACTGGATATCTCCCTTGTAGAGATCGTAGCCGTCGAAGATGGTATTCATGATGCCGTTGCCCTTCGTATCCGTCAGAAAGTCGCCGCGGTAGCCGATGAGACCGCGCGCCGGCATCCGGAAGGTGAGGCGGGTGTAGCCGCCGCTGATGCCGCCCATGTTCTGCAGCTCCGCCTTTCGCTGGCTCAGCTTTTCGATGATGACGCCGGTAAACTCCTCCGGCACATCGACATAGACCAGTTCCATCGGTTCCGTCCGTTTGCCGTTCTCGTCCGTGTGGTAGAGAACCTCCGCCTTGGATACGGCGAACTCATAGCCCTCACGGCGCATGTTTTCGATCAGCACGGAGAGGTGAAGCTCGCCGCGTCCGGATACTTTGAAGCAGTCGGCGCTGTCCGTCTCTTCCACGCGGAGGGAGACGTCGGTGTTCAGCTCCTTAAACAGCCGGTCGCGGATATGGCGGGAGGTAACGTATTTGCCCTCCTGTCCGGCGAGCGGACTGTCGTTTACGAGAAAGTTCATCGCGATCGTCGGCTCGGATATTTTCTGGAAGGGGATGGGTTCCGGATGCTCCGGCGCACAGATGGTATCCCCGATGTGGATGTCCGTGATGCCGGAGATGGCGACGATCGAACCGATCCGCGCTTCTTTTACATCAACCTTGTCCAGTCCGTCGAACTCATATAATTTGCTGATCCGAACCTTCTGCTGTTTGTCCGGGTCGTGCGCGTTGACAATGACGGCCTCCTGGTTGATCCGGATACAGCCGTTGTCTACCTTGCCGACTGCGATGCGTCCGACGTATTCATTGTAATCAATCGTGCTGACCAGCACCTGTGTGTTGGCGTCAGGATCTCCGGTGGGCGCCGGAATGTAGTTTAAGATGGTCTCAAACAGAGGCTCCATATCCTTCGGCTCATCCTCCGGATGCAGTGTGGCATATCCGTATTTGGCGGATGCATAGACGAACGGGCAGTCCAGCTGCTCATCCGACGCGTCGAGATCCATGAAAAGCTCCAGCACCTCGTCGATGACCTCGTCGGGCCGGGCTTCCGGCCGGTCGATTTTATTGATGCAGACGATGACCGGCAGATCCAGATCCAGCGCTTTCATCAGCACGAATTTCGTCTGGGGCATGGCGCCCTCAAAAGCGTCCACGACCAGGATCACGCCGTCCACCATCTTCAGGACGCGCTCTACCTCCCCGCCGAAATCAGCATGCCCGGGGGTGTCCACAATGTTGATCTTTGTGTCTTTATAAAATACCGCCGTGTTTTTGGAGAGGATGGTGATGCCTCTCTCCCTCTCGATATCGTTCGAATCCATCACGCGCTCCCGGACGACCTGGTTTTCCCGGAATACGCCGGACTGTTTCAGCAGGTTGTCCACGAGGGTGGTTTTTCCGTGGTCAACATGCGCGATGATCGCGATGTTGCGTATGTCTTCTCTTGTTGTCTTCATACTCGCCTCCATGTCGTCGCCTTGTTCGTGTATCGCACTGATCTGTAGTATTTTGCGAGGAGTTTTATCTCTCTCCTGTCAGCGGCAGTGCTTTCCGGTGAACATCCCATCAGATAAACAAATGGGGTTGCGGCTATTCGTTCAGTTACGATTCATCTGTGGTAAACAGCTTTTGTTTGGATATCACAGGCTTGCTCAGAATGATCTTGTAGGTCACGCGTCCGGGTTCCACGCGGTGCGCTGTGTAGACGACATGCCCGTCGGACCGGATTCCGGCCGAGACGCTGCCGTATCCGCCATAGATGCCGATGATGTCCTGCCACTCAGATACGTTGCACTGCCCCTTGTCGTTCGGGCCTGCGGCGACTACGGTTCGGTCCTTTTTCAGTCCCAGCAGATGTTCTCCGTGGGATGATACAGATACGATGTCTTTCCAGTCTTCTGTATGCCAGCACTTTGTGCCGTGTTTCGGATTTGCGTTAAAGCCGGTGGTGAGAACGGTGCCGTCTTTTTTCCGCCCCGCCAGTGTAACGCCTCCGTTCCAGGTGGCGGATACCGTTCCCTCTGAAACGATCAGTTCCTCAATCTCTCTCCACTCTGAGGTGTCGCAGCCGTACCTTGCCGCGCCGGCTGACAGCACGGTGCCGTCTTTTTTCAGGGCAAAAGTGCAGTCCAGAGCCGCGCAGACCGAAGAGATGTCCTCCCAGTCGGATGTGTTGCACTGACCGTTTTTGTTCGAACCTGTCGCGAGAACCTGGCCGTTCTCCAGCAGAGCAGCCGTGTGCCGGTAGCCGCACGACACGGATGTCACATGCTTCCAGTCTGAGACATCACCCTGCCCACAGGCGTTCGAGCCGGTGGCGACCAGTGTGCCGTCGTCTCTCAGACCGACGTAAAACTTCTTATAGGAGCCGTTCATTCCGCCTCCGAGGTCTATGATATGATCCCAGCTCCGGACCATCGGTGCCGGACTCACCAGCGTACCGTCTTTTTTGATCAGGATATCTTTTTCAAAGCGGGCGGCATCCGTCGTGTTCGCCGCCAGGTCGACAAAGTCATTCTCACTCAGCTGCAGAACTTTTCCCTCTGAGGATATTCCCAGAACAAGATTGCCGTTGGCGTAAAGGATGGAATCCGTGTGTGTCCGGTAATATTCCGCCGTTCTTTCATCTGACATAGTATACTCCTTCCGTTTGCGCAATCGAAGCCGGCAGACGGTGTGCTGCCGGTACAAAGCATCACTTATTGTAGCATAAAAAAAGAATTTAGCAAGAAATTATTTGAACGAAATCCGGTTATTGACATAAAGTACGTGTATTCGAGCCTTTTTTGTGCTATGATGAGCGCAAACAATGCGTTTTACGCTTGTAAAACACGCGTACATGTGAAGAAGGGAGCTTACGAAATGACGGATAAAATGTTTGAAAACAATCAGGTGTCCATGATTGGGGAGATCGTTTCAGATTTCCGCTACAGTCATGAGGTGTACGGAGAAGGTTTTTATATGGTAGAAATCGCGGTGAACCGGTTGAGCAGTAATGCTGATTTTATACCGCTTATGATATCAGAACGCCTGATCGACACGGAGCGGGATTACATGGGGCAGATCGTCCGTGTGACCGGACAGTTCCGATCTTACAATCGGCATGAGGAGAGGAAAAACCGGCTGGTCCTCTCGGTTTTTGTGAGAGAACTGGAATTCCTGGATGAGATGGAGGATGGGGTGAATACGAACCTTATCTGTCTGGAGGGATTTATCTGCAAGGAGCCGGTTTACCGGAAAACTCCGCTCGGAAGGGAGATCGCGGATGTTCTGCTGGCGGTCAACCGTTCCTATGGGAAGTCCGATTACATACCCTGTATCTGCTGGGGCAGAAACGCCCGTTTTGCTTCCGGCTTTGAGGTCGGCAGTCATATTTATCTGGAAGGACGCATTCAAAGCCGGGAATATGTCAAAAAGATCAGCGAGGAGGAAACGGAGCGGAGAGTGGCCTATGAGGTCTCTGTCAATAAACTCGATCTGATTCCGGAGGATTGAGCTTGTGTTTTTACCGTAAATGTGGTAATCTCTTACAATCAGGCACGATTATTTTTGAAACGTGCATATATCTGAGAGGAGAAAACCATGAGCATGGGAAAGATACAGGTATATTGCGGAAATGGCAGGGGAAAGACATCCGCTGCCCTGGGCTGTGCCATACATGAGGCGAGCGCCCTGGGTTCCGTCATTATCATTGAATTCCTGAAACAGAAAAATGAGGATGAATCCGCCTTCCTGAAGCGTCTGGAACCGGAGATCCGCGTGTTCCGTTTTCAGAAGTCCGGCCGGAATTATGAGGAGTTGGATGAACAGGGGCAGATTGACGAGCAGATGAACATGAAAAACGGCATGAACTATGCCCGGAAGGTGCTCCAGACCGGAGAGTGCAGCGTGCTGATCCTGGATGAGGTGCTGGGTCTGGTGGATTACGCTATCATATCGGAGGAGGAGCTGCTGTCGCTGCTTCGTCTCCGTTCGGAGGAGACGGACGTCATTCTGACGGGACGTGTGCTGGGAGCCGGTCTCAGGGATTATGCGGATACTGTTTATGAGATAAGTGTCAGAAAAGACATTTGTGAGTCATAACAGAACAGAATTGAATATGAACCTTGTGATTTTGCACAAGACGGCGATGGAAAGTGAAATGACATTAAGCGGAAATGCCCGTTTTTTCACTTTTTATCGCTGTTTTTTTGTTGACTGTATAGTAAGAACATAGCCTAAAATAATTTTGCTGTTTTTTGAGTAGAGGCACAGTTTTTTGCAAAAGAAAGGAGATTTAAAATGGCAAAAATGGCAGCAGCAGACAAGAAAAACTATATTCATTATCTGGTTGCGCTGATCATCGGTATCGTAATTTATGCCGTGCTTCAGCCGACGAACGGATTGACGGAGCTGGGTGTCCGCGTCATCGCGATCCTTATCCCGATTCTGTATCTGTGGCTTACGGTGAACACACACTGGGTATCCATCCTGGCGCTTGGCCTGATGGTTATGACACAGGCGATGACGGCGAACGAGGTGTGGGCCGGTTCTATGGGACACTTTGTCGTGATTACCGTGCTGGTTTACATGGTGCTGAACGTATGTCTGAGTGAGACGGGGGTTATCAATAAGATCGCGATGTTCTTTGTGACCCGGAAGTTTGTCCAGGGCAGACCGTACGCGTTCCTGGCGATGTTCTTTGCGTCCAACGTCATCATCGGTCTTTTTATGGATAACCTGTCTCTGGCGGTTATCTACATCGGTATCGCAGAGGTTCTCTGTAAGGAGATGGGCGTGAAGAAGGGAGAGCCTTTCTACACCTGTATCTTTACGGGCGTCATGCTCGGCAATGTGCTTCTGTCGATCTGTTCCCCGATTGCGCATGCGCTTCCGAATATTATTATCGCTTCACTGGAGACGCAGTTTGGTATTACCATCACCTACGCACAGTGGCTGGCCATCGGCGTGCCGTATGCGTTTGTGATGTACCTGGTGATTATGTTGATCTGCCGTATCTGGCATCCCGATATGAGCAAATTCACGAATTTCAATGTTGAGGAAGTAAAGGCAAAGCAGAAACCGCTCGGCAAGGATGGTATTATCGCGGCGGTTGTGTTTATCTGCGTGATCTTCTTTGTCCTGGCGCCTTCGCTGTTGTCGGGTGTTTCCAGTTTCTTCAGCTATCTGAATGACTGCGGCGTCGTGGTCCCGGCAATTCTGGCGATTGCTTTTCTGGCGATTGTACCGGCCGAAGGGAAACCGATACTGAATGTACCGAGCGCGTTAAAGCAGGTTCCGTGGCCGCCGCTTATCTTCGCGGGTACTGTGTCCATGTTTGCGACACCGCTGTCCTCTGAGGCGACCGGTATCCAGACCTGGCTGGGTAACGTTTTGCAGCCGGTTCTCGGCAATTTGCCGACGTTCGGTATTATCGTCATCCTGTTCCTGCTGTCGATCATCATGACGAACTTCCTCTCGAATACGGTTACGATGGTCCTTTTCTTCAATATCGGCGCCGTACTTCTCGGAACCGGGAATACGAATATGGCGGCATTCACGGTAATGATTGCGATCGCTGCCGGCATGGCGACGGTCACACCGTCCGCGGCGGTTCCGTCTCCGTTCTTCTTCGGACCGGGACATGTGAACATCAAGGATACATGCAAATATACGATTCTGTTTGCAGTGATTTCGTTTGTGGTATGTATCGCGTTCATGCCGATTGCTACGGCGTTCTTCAGTTAAGGTTACATATGAATCTTACTGTTTCTTATTTCCGCGGCGGGGTTTCGTTTTCCCGCCGCGGCATTTTTCTCTCCTTTTCTCTTCCTCCCTGTGTGAACAGATATTTATATTTTCGCGGTATGTTCCGGTGGACCTCCTGCTTCCTGTCCACGCTTATCATCCGGCCTGATTTTCGGACATCCATCCTGAAAAAACGCCGACCAGACGCCCGGTCAGAAGAACGGACAGAAGCGTGCCGATCCATACGGATTCCGGATGGTGGAAAAAAATCAGTTCCAGCACGAGCGCTATGGAGACATAGATACCGTCTCCTTCCATCTTTACGCGGGAGAGCGGATGGGTGAATCTGAGGCTGATGGCGCGGATCAGAGCATCCGGAGAGGGAAGCATCAGATCAGCTTTGACGATCATGGAGATTCCCAGTGCCGTGGCGCAGATCCCGGCGAGGCAGATGACGTAGGCCAGCCACAGTGCAGGTTCGCCGGAGGGCAGCAGATACATATAGAAGTCAATGATATAACCGAATGCAATCGCTGTCGGAAGAATCAGTAATGACTTCACGTCCGTTTTTTTCTGAACCGCAAAAATCAGGATGAAACAGACCAGCTGGAACAGGATGGTTGTGTTGCCAAAGCTCAGGGGCAGGAGATCCGCCAGGACAGAAGGGATGGCGCTGACGGGAGATACTCCGACCCCGGCTTTTTTAATCAGCACAATACCGAAGGCCATGACAAACAGGCCGGTGATATACAACAGTATATGGCGTTTTGTATACATAATATATCTCATTTCTGTTTTTCAGGACAGCTTCTGTCGGCTGTCCTGAATGTTTATCTGGTTGTATATTATGTCTGTGTTTAAAAAATCATTGTTTTACAGCTTCGATGCACTCTACGGCTGCGTCATAGATTGCCTGGCCGTCATAGCCGAGTTCTGTCACTTCTTCAATCCAGTCTGCGGCGGTCTCTTCCGCGGCGGCCTGCAGCTTCGCCTCTTCCTCATCGCTGAAGGTGTAGATGGCTCTCGGATCCACGAGTGTGATCAGGTTCCTCACTTCCTCCTCGTATACATTCCAGATGGAGGCGTACTGGATGGCCTCAGCACTCGTCTCGTCCAGAATCTCCTGCAGATCCTCCGGCAGACTGTTGTAGCTGTCCAGATTCATCACCATGAAATAGGTGGATACGCCCATGTTTTCATCCAGATAATAATCACAGACACCATTCAGCGCGAAGGAACGGATGGCGTGCCAGTCGGTGATCGCCGCGTCGCATTCCCGGTTCATCAGCGATGAATAGAGGTCATTGATCGTGACGGATACGGGTGTCGCACCGAGATTTTCCGCCATGAGAGCGGCTGGACCGTCATTTGCCCGGATGTTCATGGAGGAGAGTTCCTCTACAGTAGTAACCTTCTGATCGACCAGCGCGATGGGCGACTGGCAGTTTGTGTGAAGCAGGAGTACATGTACCTTGCTGTATTCTTCATCCAGATAGTCTGTCTCGTTGTAGAACTTCCAGAGCGCTTCGGATCCCTCGACCGCGTCGTCGATATCGAGCATCGGCAGGGAAAATACTTCAGTGATCGGGAACTCATCGGCGTAGGCGGACTGAAGTCCCCAGGCGATATCTGTCTTCCCCTCCAGCACAAAATCGTAGGATTCGTTTGCACTCGCCAGTGTGGAGTTGTGCTGGATGATAATGTTGATGCGCCGGTCGGATGCCTCCCGCACGGCCGCCGCCCATGCCTCGAGGAATTCTCCGGTAGCGGACGTTCTCGGGTCATGCGAGGTCACGACCAGTTCGTAGGTCTCCTCCTCTGCATCCGCGCTTTCCTGTGCGGCAGATGAGGATGCGGAGGAAGACGATGTGTCCGTGCCGCTTTCACTTCCGCAGCCGCCCAGCAGAGCGCCGGCGAAAGCAATACATAATGTGATGCTTAGGATTCTCTTTTTCATGTTTTCGCCCCCTTTTTGCTCCGGATGTATGTTTGTGATGATTGTTTCAGCAGGGAGATTTCCCGGTCATACATCCTGTTTTTCGTTCATGTTTTATGCATTTTTATTATAAGTCTTAACGAAATTGATGTAAAATACGCAGTTTTAGCTATGTCATTCACAGTTGAATGGATAAAAGATCGGTGTTATACTCTTTAATATAAAAATAAGGAAAGAAAATAACTATGATCGGCAATTTTGACTCTTATATGATTTTTTACAGCACGGCAAAAAATAAAAATATGACTGCCGCGGCGGCGGAGCTCTATCTGTCCCAGCCCACGGTCAGCCGTGCGATTCGGGAACTGGAAGATTATCTCGGGTGTACGCTGTTCATCCGTTCAAAAAAGGGCGTGGAGATGACGCCGGAGGGAGAACTTCTCTATCGGCATGTGGAGACGGCGTGTGAGCATCTGGAGTCCGCGGAACGAAAATTAAAACAGTACCGGGATCTGGAAAACGGCATGATACAGATCGGCGCGACAGAGATGGTGATGCAGTATTTCCTGCAGCCATATATAGAGCGTTTCCGGACAGACTATCCGGGCGTCCGCGTCAGACTGTCGCTCGACGCGCCGGAGAGTCTGTATGCACAGTTAAAATCGGGTCTGATCGATTTTGCGGTATTTCCCGATCCGCTCCATGTAGATGAGACGGTACTCCTGACTCCGCTGGAGGATTACGATAATATCCTGATTGCCGGGGAGAAGTTCCGACATCTGGCGGAGTGCCCGCACCGTTTGTCCGAACTCGTCCGGGAACCGTTTATTCTTCTGTCTCCGGGGACGGCGGTCCGCACCGGCATCGATCAGTTTTTTTTGGAAAATCATGTGTCCGTCAGCCCGGAATATGAGGTTTCAACGATGCAGATGATTCTTTCTCTGGTCCGGTCCGGTATGGGAATCGGTTTTGTGCCGTCACTCTATGTGAGGGAAGAGCTTGAAAAAGGGACCATTTTTCAGATTGATCTGAAGGAACCGCTTCCCGGGCGCCAGCTCTGTCTGTGCACGAGCCGGATTTATCCGCAGGGTGCCGCGTGCAAAGAGATGACAGATCGACTGAAGGATGGCAGTATGAAGAGATGATCTTGCGGTGATGAAAGAACCAATGCCTCAGAAATCTTGCGCATCATCCCTTCATATGTTATACTCAAAAACAGTTCCTTAGGACACGAGACCGCACGGAAGGAATGTATAAAATGCCATTATTAAAAGAAAAGGTTTATACGATAGATGATATATACTTATTGCCGGAAGGAAAACGGGCGGAGCTGATCGACGGACAGCTTTATGACATGGCTCCGCCGAATCGCAGACATCAGATGCTGGTCTCTGAACTGCATTATCAGATTAAGGATTATATCAGACGAAAAGGCGGTTCCTGCGAAGTATATCCGGCTCCGTTCGCCGTAAAATTAAATGCTGATGATAAAACATATGTTGAACCGGATATATCGGTTATTTGTAATCCGGCTAAACTGACGGAGGAAGGATGCACGGGTGCGCCGGACTGGATTATAGAGGTGGTTTCCCCGGCCAGTAAAAGGATGGATTATTCGATTAAATTGTTTAAATATCGCACGGCCGGAGTCAGGGAATACTGGATTTTAGATGCAGACAAGAATCGTATCATAGTTTATGATCTGGATAATGATGATATGGATGATTTTTCTTTCTCAGACGTCGTAAAATCGCGCATTTATGATGATCTGATGATTGATTTCTCGAAAATAAAGATTTGAAATGGTAAAGAGCGGTTGACATGGGGCGTGTTCCGTGCTATAGTTTTTTTGTACTTGAGAAAATACAATTTTGAGTACGTAAAAAGGACACAATGACAGATATAGGAGATAGAGGTTGCATACTTTATGAGTAGACTGCCGGATGCGCCGGAAGCAGGTGAACGCAGTGGAAAGGAAAGCATGCCGAAAGGATGATTCATTTTCGGGGAATCATTGCTTGGGCGCAGTGTGAACAATGCTGCGACTGTCATCGACTTCAGATGGGGCGCTATCACTGGATCATACCATATGTATATTTCAGGGACCGGCTCTCCGCTGGTCCTTTTATATGCGCAGGGGTGCGTAAGGAATATGACAGCTACGCTGTCCGCACCCCGCGCGGCGAGTATGAGGCGAAAGCAGCCTCCTGCTCGATTGCGCAGGGGCGCATAAGGAAATGTAAGGAAATGTAAAGAAAAGCAGAAGGAGGAAATGATGATGTCAATTTTCAGAGGAGCGGGCGTTGCGATTGTGACGCCGATGAAGGACAACTTTGATGTGGATTACGAAGCGCTCGAGGCGAATATCAATTATCAGATTGAGAACGGGACTGACTGTATCGTGATCACGGGTACGACGGGAGAGAGCGCTACGCTCACAGAACAGGAGCATGTGGACGTCATTAAGGCGGCGGTTGATTTTACGAAGCATCGTATTCCGGTGATTGCCGGTACGGGCAGCAACTCGACCCGGACAGCGGTCGAGCTCTCGAAAGCCGCGCAGGAGGCCGGCGCGGACGCCGTGCTTGTGGTGACGCCCTATTACAACAAGGCGACGCAGAAGGGGCTGGTAGCGCACTATACGACGATCGCGAACGCGGTTTCCGTGCCGCTGGTGATGTACAATGTTCCGTCCCGGACAGGTTGTAATCTTCTGCCCGCTACCGTGGCTGAGCTGACGAAGAATGTCGAGAATATTGTGGGCATCAAGGATGCCACGGGCAATATGGCGCAGGCTGCGCAGATGATGAATCTGTGTGATGGGAATCTGGAGTTGTATTCCGGTGAGGACGGACAGGTGCTCCCTCTTCTCTCCATCGGCGGCATCGGCGTGATCTCCGTGCTGTCTAACATCGCGCCGCGCCAGACGCATGATATGGTGATGGAGTATCTGGAGGGCGATCGCGGAAAGGCGATGCAGATTCAGATTGCCGCGGTTCCGCTGATCAATGCCCTGTTCAGTGAGGTGAATCCGATCCCGGTGAAGGCGGCCATGGAGATGCTCGGCATGCAGGCCGGACCGCTGCGCGCACCCTTAAGCGAGATGGAGGATGCGCATAAGGAGATCCTGCGGCAGGAGCTGGTTCGGTTCGGACTGATGAGATAAGGAAATCTCACCAGGTAAAACATTCAGGAGGAACATTTTTATGACCAGAGTAATCATGAACGGATGCAACGGGCATATGGGCCGCGTGATCAGCGATCTGTGCGCACAGGACGATGAGATCGAGATTGTCGCCGGTGTGGATATTGACACGCAGACCACTTACGGATACCCGGTGTTTGCAAAGATTGCGGACTGCGATGTGCAGGCGG
The DNA here is from genome assembly GCA_021201535.1 of Clostridiales bacterium. Lineage (GTDB taxonomy): Bacteria > Bacillota > Clostridia > Lachnospirales > Lachnospiraceae > Eubacterium_I. The sequence continues at coordinate 14,556 of JAJQEU010000003.1, forward strand.
ACGCGATCATTGATTTTTCCCATGTGAGCTGTATCGATGACCTGCTGGCCTATAGCGTGGAGCGGTCCGTACCGGTGATCGTCTGCACCACGGGGCTTTCTGAAGAGCAGAACGCCGCGGTGCGGGCGGCGAGTGAGAAGGTAGCGGTGCTGAAGTCCGCGAATATGTCGCTCGGCATCAATACGCTGATCGAGCTGCTGAAACCGGCGGCGCGCGCGCTGGCGACAGCGGGATTTGACGTGGAGATTGTGGAGAAGCACCATAACCGCAAGCTGGACGCGCCCAGCGGCACGGCGATCGCACTGGCGGATTCCGTGAACGAGGCGATGGATCACGCTTATGAGTACAAGCTCGACCGCTCCTCGGAGCGAAAAAAACGCGACAAAAAGGAGATCGGCATCCAGGCGGTCCGCGGCGGCAATATCGTGGGAGAGCACGAGGTGTTTTTCTGCGGTACGGATGAGGTTATTACGTTTAAGCATACGGCATATTCCCGGGCAATCTTCGGAAAGGGCGCGATCGAGGCGGCAAAATTTCTGGCGGGGAAACCGGCGGGATTCTATGATATGGGGGATGTGATTCGCGGCTGATGATAAACGACAGATTATATGCAAAATATCTGCAGATATGCATAGCCATTCGATGCAGAATAAATGATGTGTGCCGTTTCAGAATGAAAGACTGACAGGGGGAAATTATTTTGAAAAACGCAGATTTAAAGTATTTAAGCGTACTGGCGAACCAGTACCCGAGCATTGCTTCGGCGGCAACGGAGATCGTCAATCTGAGGGCGATTTTAAGCCTTCCGAAGGGAACGGAGCATTTTATCACGGACGTCCACGGAGAATATGAGCAGTTCCGCCATATCATGTGCAACGGCTCCGGAGCGATACAGAAAAAGATCGAGGAGGAGTTCGGCAGCTCCCTCGGCATCCCGGAGAAGCGGACGCTTGCGATGCTCATCTATTACCCGGAGATCAAGATTAAACAGATCCAGGAGCAGATCGAGGACGAGGAGAGCATGACGGACTGGTATCGCGTGACGATCTTCCGTCTGATCCGCGTATGCAAGAACGCGTCCTCCAAGTACACGCGCTCGAAGGTGCGCAAATCTCTGCCGGAGGATTTCGCCTATGTGATCGATGAGCTTCTGGCGGGACGGCCGGATGTTTCCGACCAGGAGGCATACTATTTTGAGATTATCAATTCTGTCATAGAGACCGGGCGGGCTTCCGAGCTGATCTGCGCGTTTGCGCACCTGATCCGGCGGTTTACGATCGACCATCTGCATGTAGTCGGCGATATTTTTGACCGCGGCCCGTATCCGCATCTGATCATGGACGACCTGATGCAGCATCATTCCGTGGATATTCAGTGGGGGAATCACGACATCCTCTGGATGGGCGCCGCGGCGGGATCGGAGGCCTGCATGTGCAACATGCTGCGCATCTGTGCCCGTTACGGCAATCTCGGCATTCTGGAGGACGCCTACGGCATCAACCTCGTTCCGCTGATGCGTCTGGCGCTGGAGTCCTACGAGGGACCGGTGAGCAAGACTTTTGCGGTCCGTGTTTCCGATGACAGCTATGACACCAGCTTTGCAGAGATTGACGCGAAGATGCACAAGGCTATATCTATCATTCAGTTTAAGCTGGAGGGGCAGCTGATCAAACGGCACCCTGACTGGGAGATGAATGATCGCCTGCTGCTGGACAGGATGGATCCGGAGAAGGGAACGATTCTGGTCGACGGCGTTGAGTATCAGCTGAACGACACGTTTTTCCCGACATTCGACAAGGAGCATCCCTATGATCTGACGTACGAGGAGAACGACGTGGTGAGACGTCTGAAAAACAGCTTCCTCCGAAGCGAACGTCTGCAGCGCCACATCCGTTTCCTGTATAAAAAGGGCAGCCTGTATAAGGTATACAACGGGAATCTGCTGTATCACGGATGCGTGCCGCTGAACGAGGACGGCAGCTTTCAGGAGGTGAAACTGTTCGGCAAAAAATACAGCGGGAAGGCTCTGTATGATATTCTGGAGCATTACGCACGAAAGGGTTACTATTCCCTGGATCCGAAGGAGAAGAGGAACGGGCAGGACATCCTCTGGTATATCTGGAACCATAAGGGTTCGCCCGTGTACGGCAAACAGAAGATGGCGACCTTCGAGCGCTATTTTATTGATGACAAGAAACCTCACGAGGAGGCTAAGAACGCTTATTACAGGCTCTATGAGAACGAGGAAGTTCTGGACAGGATTCTGATTGAATTCGGTCTGGATCCGGATGGAGCTCATATTATCAACGGGCACGTCCCCGTGATCGTGAAGAAGGGCGAGTCTCCGATCAAATGCGGCGGCAAGCTGCTCGTCATCGACGGCGGCTTCTCGAAGGCATATCAGTCAAAGACAGGCATTGCCGGTTACACGCTGATCTACAATTCCTACGGGCTGATTCTGGCGGCGCACGAGCCGTTTGAGTCCCTGGAGAAAACCGTGCTGAATGAGACCTGCACGCATTCGCATATTGTCATGGATGAGAAGAACGCCTCGCGGCGCAAGATGGTCGGCGATACGGATACCGGAAAGCTGCTGAAGGAAAAAATCGAAGAACTGGAGGAGCTGCTGGAGGCTTACCGGAGCGGCGCTCTGGTGGAAAAGGCATAGTGTGAAACAGAGCTTTAGATTCTGATTTGTATGATTATGCAACCATCTGGGGAACAGTTTTTCTAACGGCCTGCATGACTTATTCCATATTATGCAAAAATGGAATAAGTGAATGCAAATATAGAAAAAAACACATATTATAAAAACGTTGACAGTCATAGGTCGGAGCCTATAAAATAAAATCGTACTATGTCGTGCCATATATATTATGTATTATGCAAAACAGGAGGGTATTCCCAATGAAAAAGAGAATTGTAAGTATTATCCTTGCGGCGATGCTTGGTTCCGCGATGCTGGCAGGATGCGGCAGCTTCAGTACCGACAGCACGGATGATGCGGCGGATGATGTTTCCGTATCCGCAGAGGCTGAGACAGAGGAGGCCGATGCCGATGAGGAGCTGTCCGCAGAAGAAGAGGAAGAGGCAGTTGTCGATCAGTTTGAGGAGACGACGATCACGATCTATGCGGCGGCAAGCCTGCAGACCGTACTCACCGAGCTCATTGACGTTTACAATGAGACTCAGCCTAACGTAACGATCGTCGGCAGCTATGACAGCTCAGGCACACTGCTGACTCAGATCGAGGAAGCAAACGGTGACGGCATTGATATTTTCTTCTCGGCGGCGCAGAAGCAGATGAATACGCTGGAGGAGGACGACGGACTGGTCGTTGACGGCACCAGACACAATGTAGTAAACAATCAGGTATGTGTGATCACCTACACCGGCAGCGAGACCACAGTGACCGGTCTTGCGGATATCGCGAATGCATCCAGCCTTGCGCTGGCTGACGGTTCGGTTCCGGTCGGCAAGTACACACGCCAGGCTCTGGTGAACGCGGGTATGCTTGATGAGGTGGAGGATGTTTCCACCATCACGACAGATGAGGTTTCCGCGGCGCTCGGCGGCATTGAGATCAACGAGTGCGGCAACGTCAGCAAGGTGCTTCAGGCGGTTGCCGAGCAGTCTAACGAGGTTGGTACGGTTTATTACTCCGACACCTATGGATATGAGGATCAGGTTGAGATTCTTGAGTATGTGAGCTATGATCTGACCGGCAATGTCATCTATCCGGTTGCTCAGGTTGCCAACGGCAGCGCGGACGAGCTTGAGTCCGCGGCGGCGGCTGATTTCATCGAGTTCCTTATTTCTGACGAGGCAAAGGCAGTATTTGACAGCTACTACTTTGATACAGATGTAGAGGATTAAGGAAATCTATATACACTGATCAGTTATCATCAGAGATACAAGACACATAGTACACGGAATGGCATCTGATTTTTCAGATGCCATTCGTTTTGGAAGCACACGGCCGCGTAAGGAGTCTTATGGCTTACGCCATACGTGGCCGGCGCAGGCGGGTATGAGGCGCAAAAGCCGCTTCCTGCCCGATAAAGTGTCTTCAACAGAAAGAAGGGAGATATTATGGATACTGTACTGGAGATTTTATCCGGCCTTGACTGGAGTCCCTTATTTATTTCGCTGAAAACAGGCGTTGTGGCGACAATTATCTGTTTTTTTCTCGGCATTTTTGCGGCGTGTAAGGTTATTCATCTCGGAGAGAGGGGAAAGGCGATCGCGGATGGATTTCTCACGCTGCCGATGGTGCTGCCGCCCACTGTAGCCGGTTTTTTTCTGCTTTTGCTGTTCAGCTTAAAGCGTCCGCTGGGAAGCTTCCTCTTTAATCAACTCGGTATCAAGATCGTGCAGACCTGGGCGGGCTGTATCATCGCGGCGACGATTATCGCGTTTCCACTGATGTACCGCAACGCGCGCGCGGCTTTCGAACAGCTGGATTCCAATCTGGTATATGCGGGGAGGACGCTGGGTATGTCGGAGATCCAGATTTTCTGGAGAGTCATTGTGCCGAATTCCGGCCCCGGCATTGTGTCGGGAACGATTCTCACATTCGCGAGGGCGTTGGGAGAGTACGGAGCGACGTCCATGCTGGCGGGGAATATACCGCATAAGACGTCAACGATCTCACAGCGGATCGCGATGGTCATACAGGATGGCGATTATCTGACCGGAGGTATCTGGGTCATCATCATTTTACTGATCGCGTTCGGCGTGATCGTGGCGATGAATCTGGTGTCCGGCAAGAACCTGAAAAACGTGCAGCGGTGGTAGGCGACAGCGGCAGAGGAGATATATATGGGAATAGAAGTATCGATACGAAAAAAAATCGGAAATTTCTGTCTGGACGTAGAGTTTCAGTCCGATCAGGAGATTTTTGCGATTCTGGGCGCCTCCGGCTGCGGCAAAAGTATGACTTTAAAATGCATCGCCGGTATTGAGACGCCTGATGAGGGGACGATCGTCCTGAACGGGCGGACGCTGTTCGATTCAGAAAAAAAGATCAATCTGGCTCCGCAGAAGCGGAAGGTGGGATATATGTTTCAGGACTATGCCCTCTTCCCGAATATGACAGTGGAGAAAAATATCATGGCGGGGATGGGCAAGAATCCGGATCCGCAGGTGGTTCAGCGATATATTGAGAGCTTTCGTCTGGACGGATTAAATGAGCATCTGCCGCGTCAGCTTTCGGGCGGACAGAAACAGCGGGTGGCGCTGGCGCGCATGCTCGCCTCCGAGCCGGAGATTCTGCTGCTGGACGAACCTCTGTCAGCGCTGGATACCTACCTGAAGTGGCAGGTAGAGGAGGAACTGATGGAGCTTTTTGCGTCGATACAGAAGACCATTCTCTTTGTCACACACAGCCGGGATGAGGTGTACCATCTGTGTGACCGCGTCTGTGTGCTGGAGGCAGGTCATGTGGAGACCATCCAGAATAAAATGGAGTTTTTCGCAAATCCGGAGACTGTGTCGGCGGCGAAGCTGTCCGGCTGCCGGAATATATCGGCGGCGAAGCGCATCTCGGCACATGAGGTCTTTGCGGAGGAATGGAATATGTATTTTGAGGTGGAACGTGAGGTGCCGGAGTGGCTGGAGTATGTCGGGAGCCGGGCGCATTATATTGAGACACTTCCGGATGAGGATATTTCAGATGAGATGCCGCCGAACTGCGCGGTGATGGCGGTAAATCATCTGATGGAACAGCAGTTTGAGTCGGAGCTGATTCTGGACTGTGGCGGTGATGGCGGCGCGCAAATGCGTCTTCTGATGGACAAAAAGAAAGCGTCTGAATTGTCGCAGAAGGAGTGCCTGGCTATCCGGATTCCGGAGGAAGCGCTTCTGCTGCTGCGAAGCTGAAATTTCAGATTTCCGGTATCTCAGTATCTCCGGAAAGGTATTTCCGGTGCACAGAGTTTTTAGGCGCTTAGAAACGAATTTTTACGCCAAATGGCAAAATTTCGGTTCCGGTTCATCCGGGTTAGGAGCTGTCGTGAAATAATTATGTACAGACTGTGCAGAATGTATATATGATTTCGCGACAGTTACTTAGTTTCACGGGAAAGTTGTTTTGTGAAAGAAAAACACTCTGCGGAGATGCACCGCAAGCCATATTTTGTTTTTTTGCAGGTATACAAATCGGTCGGAAAAGCGTATGATAGGGAAAGACTGATCAGGATTACACGTTTGATATTTAAACGAGGTGGAAGTAATGAAAGTAAAATTGAAATATAAGGGAATCCTGTTTATAGTGCTGTCGGCGCTTTGCTTTGCGTTTATGAATATGTTTGTGAGGCTGGCGGGAGATCTCCCCTCGGTGGAGAAGAGCTTTTTTCGGAATCTGATTGCGTTCGCTATCGCCCTTGTCATGCTGATCCGCCAGAAGGAGCGATTTACCGTTGAAAAGGGAAACTGGAAATTCATGATTCTGCGGGCGGGCTTTGGGACGATTGGCATCCTGTGCAATTTCTATGCGGTGGATCATCTGGTACTGGCTGACGCGTCCATGCTCAATAAGATGTCGCCGTTTTTCGTGATTATTTTTTCTTTTCTGATTTTGAAGGAAAAGCTGACGCCGATTCAGGTGACGGCGGTCTGCGGCGCGTTCGCGGGAAGCCTGCTGATCATCAAACCGACATTTCTGAATATGGATCTGTTTCCGTCACTGATCGGGTTGTGCGGCGGACTCTGTGCGGGCATCGCTTACACGATGGTTCGTATTCTCGGCCAGAGAGGACAGAAGGGGACGACGGTAGTGCTGTTTTTCTCCGGTTTTTCCTGTCTGGTGACGCTGCCATATCTGCTTTTCGCTTTTCAGCCGATGAGCATCGTGCAGATGCTGTTCCTGCTGGGCGCCGGCCTCGCGGCGGCGGGAGGACAGTTTAGCATCACGGCAGCTTATTATCATGCTCCCGCGCGGGAAATATCGGTGTATGATTATTCACAGATTATATTTTCGGCGGCCATCGGCTATCTGCTGTTCAACCAGATTCCGGACCGCTACAGTGTGGTCGGGTATGCGGTGATCATCGCCATGGCGGTCTGGATGTTTTTCTATAATCAGAGACACGAAAAGAGTCCCGTGTGAACTTCCATGCGCTGCTGTCGCAGCGCGCCGACATCTATGAAAGCCGGTTATTCAATGGAAATGAATCTTGACTCCTCCACCTCCGGCTGCTTCGTGTGCTTCGGAACCGTGAGTATGAGCACGCCGTCCTTAAATCTGGCGCTGATATCATCCTGCGTGATCCTCTCACCCACATAAAAGCTCCTCTGGTAATGACCGCTGTAGCGCTCTTTGCGAATGTATTTTTTATCCTTATTCTCTGTCTGAGAGCTCCGCGCGGCCCGGACGGTGAGATAACCGTTTTTCAGTTCCGCCCGCACATCCTCTTTGGCAAATCCCGGAAGCTCCATCTCGATCTGATAGCTCTCGCCCAGATCCTGAATATCTGTCTTCATTTTATTCACGGAATTAACCTCTGTGCCTCTCCAGAATGCGTCATTGAAAAAATCGTCAAATACATTGTCTACAAAGCCGTCTGTGAAAACTGTTGGTCTTAACATATCGTATTCCTTCTTTCTGTTTGAATTACCTGTCCGGCAGGCTTTTTGCTATATTTGTTTTATTTGTTGCATATGTTGTAACACAGATTGTTAGCACTGTCAAGGGGTGA
>JAJQEU010000065.1 GCA_021201535.1 Clostridiales bacterium
TACTAGCATCATATTTATTACCATTATCACTAGCAGCAGCATAAGCATACACCCCTCCTCCATAAGTGCCAGCTGTGTTTCCGGAAATCTCACCCCCACTCATTTTAAAGTAAGCTGTTTGGTAATTTCCCGAGGGATTCAAACATACACCGCCACCATAAGTAGAAGTTGCATTTCCAGAAATTATCCCACCAGTCATGTTAAATGTTCCGCGCCATACATAAACCCCACATCCTGCATTTCCACTTATTTCACCTCCATTCATGGTAAAAGTATCACTACCAGAACCAGAATAACTCAGGAATCTCACCCCACCAGAACCATTCCCGCTGATTTTTCCACCATTCATTTCAAACGTGCTAGAGCTACTATTCCTATACACACCATAAGATGAATTTCCGCTGATTTCTCCACCATTAATGACGAGGCTTCCAGTTGAAGTAGAATTTATCATATAAATGCCACAACCCGCATTGTTACTAATCGTCCCAGCGTTAATCACAACAGATGCTTCTTCCGTAGAATATACAGCTCTACTTGACTCATTCCCACTAATTGCTCCCCCATTCATTACAAAAGAAGACCCACTGGCAAGGTACACCGTATTAGTCCCATGACAATCGCTGATCGTGCCACCACTCATATAAAAGTTACCGTTTACATATACCCCCCAATAGCCAGTTATTATCCCGCTCCCATCCTCACTGCTGTCCGTGAGCGTCAGCATACCGTCTACTGTCAGGAGATAGAAAGACACACCCTCTTCTGTGGTAAGAGTATGGCCAGCCAGGTCGAGCGTGGCTTCCACGCCGCTGACTACTGTAAGGGTTTCATCTGCATAACAGTCATCCTGAAGCGTGATTGTATAAGTACCATCCGTGGCAGACTCGAACGCTTCAGCAACAGTCAGATAATAAGCCGTCTGCGTCCCGTCGCTGACCATGACAGGGTAATCGCTATACACGGCGATCCTGACTATGTCGGTGGCAACGGATCTCGTATGCACCCCATCCGTGCCCGTAACCTCGCAGTAATAATATGCTCTCCCCGTCACTGCCGTGGAAGGGGTATAGGATGCCTGTACGGCACCGTCGATGGCTTCCGCGCCCTCAGTGGAGTTCTCAGTGTTGGAATACCACTGATAACTCAAACTGGCATCATCCTCCGTCTCAACTTCCACCGTGAGTGCATCGGCTTCAGCATTGACCAGATAAGCGGCGCTCTGCGGCTGTTCCGTGAAGATCGGGAGCACGCCGACATACAGTTCCAGGTAGCCGCCCTCGTTATCACGGATGGAATAGTCTTCATCCGAGGAAAAACAGTCCACCGCGTCTAGGTAATATTCTGTCCCGCTCTCGGCCGCGGTGATCTGTACCGCGGAATCCGACGTGGGGACCGTGGCAGTCGTGACCCCGATCATGGATCCCTCATCCAACTCCCCGGCCAGGGTGACCACGCTGTTGGAATCCAAGTAAGCATTGTCCTCTACGTCACCGGCTGTATTGCCGTCCACGGCCACCAGGCCGCTGACATTAAACTTCGATGCGTAGGTGGTAGAACCACTGTACACATAGACCCCGCCGCCGCCAGTCCCTGCCGTATTCCCGGTAATGGTTCCGCCGGTCATATTCATTGTACAGTAGTCAGTACTTCCGCCATTCAAATACACGCCGCCTCCATAGCTTCCCGCTGTATTTCCCATAATCGTCCCACCGCTCATATTGAACGAACCTGAATATCTCACATCCACACCGCCGCCATAGTAAGATGCCGTATTGCCGGTAATGGAACCACCGCTCATGTTAAATGTGGCGCTTGTACCGAAAGTAATATATACGCCGCCGCCGCTTGGTGCCGTATTATCGGTAATAGAACCGCCGCTCATATTAAATGTGCCGGAATATAAATATACACCGCCGCCGCCATAGTAAGATGCCTTATTACCGGAGATGCATCCGCCGTCCAGGTTGAACGTGCCGGCCACATACACGCCGCCGCCATTTCTCGTGCTTCCGCCTGTCACCGTGCCGGAACCGGATTCGCTGCTATCGTCCAGCGTCAGCGTCCCGTTGACCCTGATGACGCTGGATGTCCCCGTGCCGGTCAGGGTATGGCCATTCAGATCGATGCTCACCGTCGTACCGGACGCGACCGTGATGTCTGTCTCCAGGGTGATGTCTTCCGCAAGGTAATAGCTCCCCTCCGCCAGGGTGCCCCCTTCGGCCGTCAGGGCTGTCCCGCTGCCGGTATCTGTGTCAGTATCCCCGCTTTCGTCCCCGTCTGTGCTTCCGTCACTGTCCGTACTGCTGTCCCCGTCTCCTTCCTCCGACGCCAGGGTGGTCCCCGCATCCGATGCAAGGGCCATTTCCGGCATCAGGCTGGCGCACAGCGCCAGCGCCAGGAACAGGCTGAAAATTTTCTTCCATTTCTTTTTCATTTTGCAATCCTTCCTTTCCTTTTTAATTTCTTTGTCCCGGTCCTTTGTTCCAGACGGGCGCGGCCCCCGGGCAGGCCCGCCCGTCTGTCTCCCCGTCAGTCCGTACCGCTTACGTACAGGGCTGCCGCGTCACTCGTTACGGTATTGCCGTCCGCATCCGTGACCACGCAGCGGTACTGCTGGCCGTCGCGTGCCGCAGTGATGGGTACGGAAAGTGCTGCTGTATCCGCACCCTCCATGCCGGAGTCATGCCACATCGTGCCGCCGGGGCTCTTGTACTGCCACTGGTACGTCAGGCCTGTTCCGTCCGCTTCCACGGTGAAGGTGGCCGTGCTGCCCTCCTCCCCCGTATAGTCGGACGGCTGCAGCGTGATCCGGAGGGATGAACCGTCGGATACCGTCAGGGTCGCGGCGTCACTGGTGGCGCTATTCCCGTTTTCATCCGTCACGATGCAGCGGTACTGCTGGCCGTCACGCGCCGCAGTAATGGGCACGGAGAGCGTCGCCGTCGCGGCACCGGTCATGCCGGAATCATGCCACATCGTGCCGCCGGGGCTCTTGTACTGCCACTGGTACGTCAGGCCTGTTCCGTCCGCTTCCACGGTGAAGGTGGCCGTGCTGCCCTCCTCCCCCGTATAGTCGGACGGCTGCAGCGTGATGGCAAGGCCCGCCGCACCGGAGACCGTCAGCGTCGCGGCGTCGCTGGTCACGGTATTGCCATCCGCGTCGGTCACGATACAGCGGTACTGCTGGCCGTCGCGTGCCTCTGTGACAGGCACGGAGATGGATGCCGTATCGGCTCCGTCCATGCCGGAATCCCTCCATATCGAGGCGCCGGCATTCAGGTACTGCCACTGGTAAGCGAGGCCGCTGCCGGACGCTTCCACCTCAAACACGGCCGTGCTCCCGGCGGTGCCGGTATAGTCCTCCGGCTGGGTGATGATCCGGAGCTCTTCCGCGTCATCCCCGGTCTCCTCCCATGCCAGGACCGGGTAGCCCAGATGGTAATCGGAGTCCGTGTTTTCCACGAAGCTGTCCCCCAGGGTATCCGCCAGGGCGGCCAGTTCATCGGAGGTCTTCGCCATCGCAGCGAGCTCGTCATCCGTGAGGGCTGCCTGGGTGGAATAGCTGTAAAGGTAACTGCTGCCGGACGCGGCGGCAGAGCCGTCCAGGGTGCTTAAGTAATACGCGTTATCCACGTACAGGATATAACCGGTACCGCTGATGCTGCCGGCCAGCAGGCCGCCCGCGTAAGCCACGCCCGAGGAGGTATAGGTCACTTCACCGGCATTGTAGGCATTGGACAGCACGGTCCCGGCAGCATAGTTGTTGCCGGTGATCCCGCCCGTGGTCACGGCCGTACCTGTAACCGTGCCGGTGTTGTAGGCATCGTACAGGCTGGCGCAGTTCCTGCCCGTGATGCCGCCGACATAAGAGGTGCCGCTGACGGTGCCCGCGTTGTACAGGCTCCCCATGGACAGCTCCCCGGACGAAGCCAGCCGGGCGTACCCGGTAATGCCGCCCGTATAGCTGCCCGTGCCTGTGACGCTTCCCTCATTCCCGCATTCCAGGACCTCCAGGCTGCCGGTGCTGTACGCATAGCCCACGATGCCGCCCACATTGCTGCCCGTACCCGTGACGCTTCCCTCATTCCCACATTCCAGGACCTCCAGGCTGCCGGTGCTGTACGCATAGCCCACAATGCCGCCCA
>JAJQEU010000081.1 GCA_021201535.1 Clostridiales bacterium
AGCACACGGCGGCAGAAATTGTGTATGAACGAGCGGATGCAGATAAGGAAAATATGGGGCTGACATCCTGGTCAGGGAAGCAGATCAGACGTGCAGATACGGAGATTGCCAAGAATTATCTGACCCAGCCGGAACTGGATGCGCTGAATAAAATTGTGTCGGCGTATTTGGACATTGCAGAGGTGCGTGCCCTTGAGCATGAACCCATGTATATGAAATCCTGTCTATGCAGGAAAGATAGCTTATGGCAGGAGAAAGACTGAAAAGAAAATCGGGACAAGAAATGAAATGCACGTAGTAGAGCAGTCAGAGTTCCCGGTCTATGAAGGACAGCATGAGGCGATTATCTCTGAAGAAGACTGGAATCTGGCGCAGGAAAAGCGCAAAGTGAATGCGTTCAAGCGGGAGAAATGTAAATGGCAAAGAAGATGATAGCTGTTGTCCCTTTGTGGGATGATGAAAAAGAGAGTATCTGGATGCTGCCCGGATATATGAATGGGATAAAAGAGGCTGGTGCTGTTCCTATTATTTTACCGCTTACAAGTGATACAAAAGATGCCATTGAAATATTTGACAGGTGCGATGGCCTGCTTCTGACCGGCGGTCACGATGTTTCGCCTTCGCTATATAAGGAGCCCCGCAAAAAGGGCTGTGGTATTTCATGTGCTGAAAGAGATTTGCTGGAATCCGTATTGTATGCTTATGCATTGGAACATAACAAACCGGTATTGGGAATATGCCGTGGCATTCAGCTTATCAATGTCCTTCAGGGTGGAACCTTATATCAGGACCTGCCGTCAGAATATGTAAGTAATGTTGAGCATCACATGGAACCACCCTATACCAGAACTGCTCACGAAGTAAATATCAGAAAACAAACGCCTTTATACGAACTGCTACTGACGGAACGGCTGGGCGTCAACAGCTACCACCATCAGGCTATTAAAAAGCTTGGCACAGATCTGGAAATCATGGCGGAATCAGAGGACGGTCTGATTGAAGCTGTCAGACATACAGGGAAGGAATTTGTATGGGCTTTTCAGTGGCATCCGGAATTTGATTTTCATGTCAATCAAAACAGCAGAAAAATTTTTGAAGCATTTGTAAATGCATGCCAGTAATGTTATAAGCCACTTTATTATTGAATCGAAAGCAGGTTTTGCAGGAAAATATCATGGAGGACAGCTACGATGAAAATTGCTATGACACAGATGTCTATGTCTGAAAATATGGATGAGAATTGGATGAAGGTACTGGCCAGCTGTAATGCTGCCTCCGACTGTGATCTGCTCTTTTTTCCGGAGATACAGTTTTCTCCATTTTTCCCGCAGTATGAAAAGAAAAACGTGGAGCAATATAAAATGACACTGGAGCATAGATATATAAAGCAGTTGTGTGACATAAGCCGTCAGCACCGCCTGTATATCTCCCCCAATCTTTACCTTGAGGAAAACGGAAATTGCTATGACGCTTCCCTGTGGATTGATGCGAACGGGCGGCTGGTGGATGCAGCTAAAATGGTGCATGTCGTTCAGGCACCGCTCTTTTATGAAAAAGACTACTATACGCCATCAGAGGAAGGTTTCAAAGTATTCAGTACCGAATTTGGAAATGTGGGAATTGTGATCTGCTTTGACAGGCATTTGCCGGAAAGCATTCGAACCTGCGCGCTCAAAGGAGCAGACCTGGTTCTGATTCCTACCGCGAACTGTAAAGACGAACCAATGGAAATGTTTGAATGGGAGATCCGCGTTCAGGCGATGCAAAATCAGGTATTCATTGCAATGTGCAATCGTGTTGGGCAGGAAGGCTCCATGGATTTTTCAGGTGAATCTATCATTGCAGGACCCGATGGGAGTATTTTACTGAAAGCAGGCGATACAGAATGCCTGTTGACTTACGATATTGATCTGGCTGAAGCAGCAAACGCACGTCAGGGAAAAAAATATATAGCGGCAAGGCGGCCGGATATGTACTGGTAACTATTGATGAATCGATCTGGCATAAATTCCAGTTTTTTGGTGAGATGTGATGAAGGAACGAAAAGAAATTCTGGATTATGGAATGACGCTGCCGGATGTGTATGTGGATGCGCCGTTTCATGACGACAACTGGATCCTGCTCCGGTATAAGAAGAATAAGAGGGCTTTTGCATGGACGTATGAGCGAAACGGGAATATTTGCGTCAATGTGAAGGTGGATCCGGAGTGGCGGGATTTCTGGCGGAGCACGTATGCGTCCGTTCTGCCGGGATATCATCAGAACAAGGAACACTGGAATACGATCATCCTGGACGGGAGCATCCCGGATGATGAGGTAAAGCGGATGGTAGCGGAAAGCTATGATCTGATTGTGAAGAAATAACTGAAAATGAATTGACTTAAGCGTCTGCCGGAAACGGTGGGCGTTTTGTTTTTACGGAATCGGAAAACCGGCTCTTTTTTGATGTCTGGAAGTGAGGTGAGGGCGCGTGGCGGCGAGCCGGATGGGAATCCATCAGTGAGACGGCGAAAAGCGTGTGGGAGGCGATTTCGGAATTTTTCTCGGATACCTGGGAGAATATCCGGGAGACCATTTCCACGGTGGTGGGTGCGGTTTCGGATTTTCTGAGTGACGCATGGAGCATGATCCAGACGGTGACCGGTACGGTGTGGATGGCGATCCAGGGGATTTTTTCCACGGTATGGGGTGCGATCCAGACGGTTGTGACGACGGTGGTGACGGCAGTCCAGACCTTTATCACAACGGCATGGAACGCGATCCGGACGGTGATCACGACGGTGCTGGGGGGCGATCCAGACAGTGATCACGACAGTGTGGAATGCGATTTTATCCGTGATTACCACGGCGGTGAACGGGATTTCTTCCACGGTGTCAAAGGTGTGGAATACCATTTTGAGTACGGTTTCCAAAATCGTGAATGCCATCAAGTCTGCGGTGTCCACGGCGTTTTCTGCGATGTGGAACGGGATCAAACCTACGGTGTCCGGGATTTATAATACGGTGAAGGACGGGTTCAACCAGGCGATCAGCTTCATCAGGGGGCTGGCTTCTTCTGCGTTCAGCTGGGGATCCGATATTATCAACGGGATCGTGAATGGAATTAAAAGCTGTATCAGCAAGGTAAAGGACGCGGTTTCCAACGTGGCGGAGACCATTAAGTCCTACCTGCATTTCTCCGTGCCGGATGAGGGGCCGCTGACGGATTTTGAGGACTGGATGCCGGACTTCATGGAAGGGCTGGCGGACGGCATTGAGAAGAGCCGGAGCCTGATCCGGGGCGCGGTGTCGGATGTGGCCGGGGATATGGTTATCAGTCCGCAGGCGGCATCCATGCAAGGCGACGGGGGATCCGGCGGCAGTTCTGCGGCGGCGGATGCTTCCCTGTCCGGGATCCTGTCGGGGATTCGGGAGATGGCGGAGTCTTTTAGTGGGCAGTCGGGGGATATCGTGATCCCGGTTTACCTGGGCGGGACGATGCTGGATGAGGTGATTGTGAATGCCCGGCAGAGGGCAAATTTGAGGTCAGGAGGTCGGTGACATGGCGGCGTATGTGCAGTATCTGACGTTTGACGGGACGGCGCTGCCGTTCCCGGATTCCTATGAAGTGGATATGAGCGATGTGGAGGCGGATTCCGGCGGCGAGACCGAGGCCGGGACGACGCAGCGGGATGTAGTGCGGCTGGGCGTGCGGAGTATTGCGGTGAAATTCTCCGTCACGCCGAAGTGGCTGAAACTGCTGACGGGATTCAAGCAGCAGGAGAAGATTGCGGTGGATTACTTTGATACGGAGACGCTGGAGATAGTGAGTACGGAGATGTACATTGATGGTTATAAGGCGGTGAGGAAGGCGGATACGAGTTATAAGGGGCTGTGGGAAGTGAGTTTTACGCTGAAAGAATTTTAAAATCTGCTTTAACTGAGGAGTGGTGTATGGTAGAATGCGAGGGTACACTGAAGTGTAAATCGGAATTTACTACAGGAGACATGATTATGGATAATGTGGAACGCAAAAAGCAAGGGCTTCCTTATTGTTACGACGATCCGGCTTTGTTGGGAGATCAGCATATTTATCAGAATATATTAGGAAAGTTCTAAGTCAGGGGTCAAAACCAAGAGGCTGAGAAAAC
>JAJQEU010000053.1 GCA_021201535.1 Clostridiales bacterium
TTATTTACAACAAAAAAGAGAGGTGATAACCTCTCCAAAGTGTTTAACTACCGAAAATTTTGTTCTTCGACTATTGACTTTCCTGATGAATTATCATATTATAACCATAGCTGAGGAATGGTGGTGAGTTCCCATAGAGCCAAAATGAACCCCCGGAGTGTGCGAGACTCCGGGGGTTCTTGCTCGTTGCGGTGAGCTGATCCGTTTTCGGCTGTTGCTGTCTAATCATCTCCATCCAGCCATTTGCATATGTAGTAGCCGGCTACACTGGCCATGACAGAGATAAGCATGGTGGTAAGAAAATCTCCCATAGAACGCCACCTCCTTCTGCTGGAAAGAGTCGACAGCAAATTAATAATATCATATTTTTGAATATTTATATACATTTAGTATATATTTTTTAGCTGTTATCTGAACAAATAGATATTGAATTAGAGTTCAGTAATGCGTTATACTGCAGTCATAAAAATTAAAAGAAAGAATATTCCTAAATGAAATCAGATATGCGAACAGCAGAGTTTTTTCTGTATGATCTGCCGAAATTTACTACGAAAAACAGTCTGGATCACACCCGGAAGCTTCTGGGGCTTCTGGGGGATCCCTGCCTGAACCGGAAAGTGATCCATGTGGCGGGCAGCAACGGAAAAGGCAGCGTCTGCTGCTTTTTATATTCTATGCTTTTATGCGCCGGGAAGAGGGCGGCAATGTTCACGTCGCCGCATCTGGTCGATATCCGGGAACGGTTTCAGGTGAATGGCGGTATGGTCAGCGAGGAGGATTTTCTGCTCGCTTTTGACCGTGTAAAGGAAGCTTCGGAGAATCTTGTACAAAATAATGATAATCACCCGACCTTTTTCGAGTTTATTTTCGCCATGGCTATGGTACTATTCGAAAAAGCGGGAGCAGAATATATCATTCTGGAGACAGGGCTGGGCGGCAGGCTGGATGCGACCAACAGTTATCCGCATCCGATTCTCTCTGTGATCACATCCGTCAGCCTGGAGCATACGGAGATCCTCGGCGATACGCTGGCACAGATCGCTGCGGAGAAGGCGGGTATTCTGAAACCGGGCGTCCCCGTTGTTTTTCTCGATGAAGATCCGGAGGCTGCGGAGGTGATTCGTTCTCACGCGGAGCGCCTTGGGTGCCCATACTGTGCTGTCTCCTGTGATTCTGACGCGGATTTCCGCAGAACAGAAAACAGTTTCCCCGTGCAGACTCATCTGTCGGTATCCTGCAAAGCGCGAACGGAGACTTATAAATTATTTTATATTTGTGAAATTAAGGAGAATGGTATTGATTTTTCGTTCGTAACTGCTTATGATAGAGCAAATGATGAGGGCGGAGCGTCTGCCGCGCAGCAACCGGCGGATTGTGAACGGAATTTTTCACGGCAGACTGATACTCTGTCAGACCGATGTGGCATACAGCCGTTCACGGCCCGCGTATGGAATGTGACGGGACATGCCTGCTGGCAGGCTGAGAACGCGGCGCTTGCCGTGGCGGCGATGCGGCTGCTGCGTCTGATGCCGGACGACATCATTCAGCAGGGGCTGTCCGTCGCTGTCTGGCCGGGACGGATGCAGGAGGTACAGCCCGGAATCTGGTTTGACGGCGCGCACAATCCCTCCGGGATTGCCGCCTTTGCGCAGACCGTACAGCGACTCACCGCTGAGGATCCATATCCGCCTCTGCTAGTATTTTCCATGGTGCGGGAGAAGGATATCCGGACGGCGGTCCGTCTGCTGACGGATGAGATCTCCTGGGCAGCCATAGCCGTTGCTGCCGTACCCGGAGAGAGAGGCGTCCCTCCTGAGACGCTGGCAGAGCTGTTTCGGGAAGCTATCGCGTCCCGGACGGACGGTCTCACAAAGGCTTCTGCGTCCCGGACGGACGGTCTCACAAAGGCTTCTGCGTCCCGGACGGACGCCCTCACAAAGGCTTCTGCAGCCCGGACAGACAGTTCCGCAAAGACCTCCGCGACCCGGACGGACAGTCCCGTAAAAGCTGCCGCATTCCTGACACCCTGCCCCGCGGAAGCCTTCGCTTCCCCCGGCGCGGCCCTGTCCGCAATGCGCGCCCGCCAGAAACCCGGTCAGCAATTATTCTGTACCGGTTCACTGTACTTTGTGGGGGCTTTATTGAAGGATATACAATAACAAACAACGTAAAGTAAGCGTACATGGAGGACCTTATGATAGATTTTGAGGATGAATTAAAAAAGTTTCAGCCAAGCATGGAGATCGACGACGCGGAGGACGCGATCTACAGCCGCGATCTGACGGACATGATGGATCTTTTACAGGAAATGCTGAAGGAATCCAGAAGTGAGCGGAGGTAAGCGATGAGATGTTATTATTGCGGCGCCTCCCTGGATTTCACGGGTTCCTGTCCGGAATGTGAAGCGGATGTGCGCATATGGAAGAAGATCTGCCGGACATCAAACAGTTTTTTCAATGATGGTCTGGAAAAAGCGCGGGTACGCGATCTGACCGGTTCGGCGGAGTCCCTGAAAATGAGTCTCCGCTGTAACAAGGCTAATATCGAGGCGCGCAATCTCCTCGGACTGGTGTATTACGAGATGGGGGAGACGGTAAATGCCCTGAGCGAATGGGTGATCAGCAAGAGCATGGTTTCCGATGATAATCTCGCCTCGGACTATCTTTCCTGCGTACAGAAGAGCGCGGCCCAGCTGGAGAATATCAACCAGACCATACGGAAGTTTAACCAGTCGCTGACCTATTGCCGTCAGGAAAACTATGACCTGGCAGTCATCCAGCTGAAAAAGGTGCTGTCCATGAATCCGAAGATGGTCAAGGGGCATCAGCTGCTGGCGCTTCTCTATATGAGGGAAGAGCGGTATGACCTCGCGATTCGTTCCCTCCGCCACGCGGAGCACATTGATGCGAACAATACCAACACCCTGCGCTATATGCAGGAATGCAGGGAGCATTTAAAGTCGAACGGAAAGCTGAAGCCGCAGAAGGAGGAGACGGAGACTGTCACCTATCAGAGCGGAAATGACGTGATCATCCGGCCGACAAAGTTTACGGATAACACGGCGGTGCGGACGGTTGTCAATCTGCTGATCGGAGCTGCGATCGGCGTTGCCGTTGTCTGCTTCCTGATCGTGCCGGAGATACGGCAGCGGGTGAATGCGTCCGCAGCTGAGCAGGTCGTGGAGGCGAATCAGACGATCTCGGCGAAAGAACAGACCATCCAGAATCTGGAGGACGAGATTGCGTCCATGAATGAACAGGTGACCGAAGCCGAGAGCGCGATCAGCTCCGCGGACGAAAAGACGGAGGCTTACAGTCAGCTTCTGAACGCGTATGTATCCTATGCGGAGGAGGATTACACGACGGCGGGGGAACTGCTCGCCGACGTCGACCGGGATCTTCTCGGGACAGACGAACAGGCTATTTATGACAGTATGATGGAAGTGGTGGAATCTGCCATGCTGCAGGCTGCCTGGGAGGAAGGACTGAGAGTATATGCTTCAAAGGATTATGAGGCTGCGATTGAACTGTTCCTGACCGTGGCGGAGACAGATCCCACCTATGAGGAAGGGGAGCTGGCCTATTATCTGGCGTTTGCCTACAATTATCTGGAGGATTATGAGAATGCCCTGAAGTGGTTCAATGTCGCGGCAGAAAATGCTTCCAAAAGCTCCACGAAGAGAACCGCACAGAGCATGGCGGAGGATCTCGAGTCAAAGGGATACACTGCCGCAGAGTAACTACATGGCGGATACACATGGATGCATCCGGCGAAAAGAAAATGATTTACGTTATCAGATGTACTTCGCAGCAAGTGAGAAGTACTGTCCTGAATAGTTACAATGATTCGATATCATTCTGTATAAAGATACGAAAGACGTCGTTCCCGAACAGGGGAGGGCGTCTTTCGTTTACAATGAAAGGAGCATATGATGGAGTGTGAGTACAGAATTCACGGCCCGGAGCTGTGCATTGTTCTTCCGAGAGAGCTGGATCATCACGTGGCTTCCGGTATCCGGCAGGAGACGGATCTGCTGGTGGAGACCTACCATATCCGTCGGATTATCTTTGATTTTTGTGTGACAGAGTTTATGGACAGCTCCGGAATCGGTGTGATTCTGGGACGGTACCGGAGCATGAAGCTCTCCGGCGGACAGATCTGGGCCGTGAATGTAAAACCGCGCACAGAGAAAATTCTGGCGATGTCGGGGCTGGAATCCATTATCACGATAGAAAGGAAATAGTCATGGATCGGGAAATCTTGTGGGAAAACGATGCGGAACAGAAGAAATGCCTTGTCAATGAAATGCAGATTGTCTTTGAGTCAAAATCAGAGAATGAGGGATTTGCCCGGACGGCGGTGGCTTCCTTTATCATGCCGCTGGACCCGACGATCGATGATCTGGCCGATATCAAAACAGCGGTCTCCGAGGCGGTGACAAATTGTGTCATCCATGGATATGAGATGGGACCGGGGAAGATCTTCCTGGACGCGGCGGTGTGGGACCGGACGCTGGTGGTGTCGGTCACAGACGAGGGGCGCGGGATCGCGGACATTGATAAAGCGATGGAGCCAATGTATACGACAAAGCCGGAACTGGAGCGTTCCGGCATGGGGTTTTCCTTTATGGAGGCTTTTATGGATGCGGTGGAGGTAGAGTCGGCGCCGGGGCGTGGGACGCGGGTTGTCATGCAGAAAGAAATCAGGTAAATCCCCATGGGAGAGCTGGAATGTGAGATCAGACGGGCACACGAGGGGGATAAGGAGGCGCGGGACGGTCTGGTACATAAGAATATAGGTCTTGTCTGGAGCATTGTGCGGCGTTTTTCGAACCGCGGATACGATCCGGAGGATTTGTTTCAGGTGGGGTCGATCGGACTGATCAAGGCAATCGATCATTTTGATCCGGATTACAATGTAAAGTTTTCTACCTATGCCGTCCCTCTGATCACAGGAGAAATCCGGCGTTTTCTGAGGGACGACGGGATGGTAAAGGTGAGCCGCACACTGAAGGAAAATGGCTGGAAGGTGAGCCGGGAGGCGGAGAAGTGGAGGAATCTTTATGGCCGGGAGGCGACATTGGAGGAACTGTCGGCACAGACAGGTTTATCCGTGGAGGATATTGTCATGGCGGGTTGTGCCAACGCGGAAGTGGATTCTCTTTCCAGACCCGTTTCAGGCTGTGACGGAAAGGAGGTTATGCTGCAGGAACAGATTCAGGATGAGAAAAATGAGATGGAGGCGCGGGTAAATCACGTTTTTCTGGAGGAGGCGCTGGCCGGACTGGAGAGCGCGGAGCGGCGCCTGATCTGGCTGAGATATTTTCAGGGAAAAACACAGACGGATGTGGCGAAGCTGCTCGGGACAACACAGGTACAGGTCTCCCGCATGGAAAAACGTTTGCTGGAGAAAATGCGTTTATTTGCATAAAAACAAAAAATTCATCCATACTAAGGACAGAATTTGAAAGCAAGACAAGAGGAGAGAATATTATGTGCTGGAAATTATGCAAAAAATGCTGTTGTACGGTTCTGTTTGCAGTGATGGTCGGCGGAGTCGTTTATTACCTGAAATGTAAGGATGAGACCGGGGAAGAGAAGGGGTGTAAAATAGCCCGTGCGATGAAGGAGAAAAAGGATCAGATCGTGAGCGCCTGCGACTGTGTGAAGGATGAGACGAAGGACATGGCGTCGGAGGTGAAATATGCCGCCGGCTGTACGGCCGGTGAGGTGAGGGACGGAATGAGGGCTACGGGTGAGGCAGTGAAAAATGCTGCGGAAAATATCCGGGAGGATATGGATGAGATCCGACGGTCGACGGGCAGCGTGTTTGAGAGCGGGAGCCATGCATGAGTGGAGCCGGGCAGACACTGTATCTGAAGCTGTCGCAGAACAGCATTGTTTCAGAAAGGGAAGTGCAGCTCTGTGACGTCGCAAAGCTGGAATGTACGGATATCGGTATCCGCCGCGCCGTCAGACAGATGGAAATCTGGCATTTCGGGAGTGATGAAAAGCGGGATCGGACGCAGGTTTTTTCGGTGCTGTATCTGATCGAAAGGATCCATAAGGATTTTCCGGAACTGGAGATCGTGAACCTCGGTGCACCGGATTTTGTGATCCACTACGAACCTTCCCCTGAGAACAGGGCGGTGCAGTATCTGAAGGCAGGCATTGTCTGCGTCATCCTGTTTTTCGGAGGAGCGTTCACGATCATGACCTTTTTTCAGGACGTCGCGGTCGGCGAGGTGTTTGACCGGTTCTATCTGCGAGTGGCCGGCGTGTCCCCGACGGGCGTCACGCCTCTGGAGGTCAGCTTCTGCATCGGGATTGCCGTCGGTATCATGGCCTTCTACAATCATGCAGGACGGAAAAAGATCACGGATGACCCGACGCCGATCCAGGCCGCCATGCGCAAATACGAACAGGATGTGGATACCGCCCGTATCGAGACGAGCAGCAGGAAAGGGAACAATATCGATGTGGACAACTGATCTGTTTCTGGTTTTGCTCGGCCTGATCTGCGGACTGTCCGTGGCAGCGGGCGCCTTCGCCCTGATTGCCGGCCTGGGGCTGATTCCGCGTCTGGCGGGAAAGACCAGTGTGGCTTCTTTTGTCATTCCTCTGGAAAACGCGGTGATCTACGGGGGAATATTCGGAGCTGTCATTGCGCTGTTCGATCAGATTCCGCTGCGGGTCGGATGCTGGTTTACCGTGGTGTACGGACTGTCTGCCGGTGTATTTACCGGGTGTCTGTCGGTGGCGCTGGCGGAGGTGCTCAATGTGTTTCCTATTGTGTTTCGCAGAGTGAAAATAAAGCAGGGGCTGAATCTGATGGTATTTTTTTTCGCGTTGGGGAAGGCAGCGGGTGCGCTGTACTATTTTGTCGTATTATTCTCATGAGCGAGCCGATGGCCAGTGAATTGGGCACGGCGAAGCAGAGCCGATGGTATATGGAATAAATGTAACTATCCAGGCATGTCACGCCTGCGTGTATGGGATAGCCTGGTAATCAGGATTTTCGTCCTTTGCCTGGTAAGGTCACGCCTGCGCGTAAGGGATTGCCTTGCGATCATCTGACATAGGGCGAAGCCCGGAATGGAGTCATATTTTATGGAAGAGGAAAATGAGAAAATCGGTAAGAACGTTCCGAAAGAGGAACTTGTCTCCGCGGTTGTGGAACGCGAGGATGCCTCGGAAGGGGAAGAGAAAAAACAGAGAGAGGAGGCTTACAATGCCTATGTAAAACAGGTGACGCCGACCTACAGCACGCCGCTTCATATGCTGAAAGCTTTTGCCGTGGGCGGATGCATCTGCCTGATCGGACAGATGATTATGAATTTCTGTATGAACAGCCGCGGGATGGATCAGATGACGGCCGGGAAATGGACGAGCCTGATTCTGGTATTGGCGAGCACTATTCTGACCGGGCTGAACATTTATCCCTCCCTCGCACAGTTCGCCGGGGCGGGCGTCCTGGTGCCGATCACGGGCTTCGCGAACGGTATCTCCTCCGCAGCGCTGGAATATAAGAAGGAGGGGCAGGTATTCGGCCTCGGTGCGCAGATCTTTTCCATCGGCGGGCCGGTCATCCTGTACGGGATTTTTACCAGCTGGGTGCTGGGTCTGATCTACTGGATCCTGAGGCTCGCGGGTGTGGTATGATTTACAGGAAACGTCATAAGGTCGTTTCCTTTGCGCCAGACGCAAGGCTTGTGTAAGCACGATACAGACAGAGCTAAAGTCCGAACATCTCCCGGCAGAACCGACGACCCGTCTCTGTTTGAAACACGGCGTCGCACGCATGGATGGCCGCCTTTTCTGATGCCTGATCCTCATACAGGTTGACGAGAAAATCAGCTTCCACGAGAATCTGATAATCCGCACCGTCGATGTTCTGATACGTGTGATGATGACCGACCAGATAGCAGACGCGGGAGATGACATCTTCCGGAAAACCGAGACGGGTGAGCATCTCCTCTGCCAGCGGAGGTCCCTCCAGCTCCTGGTATTTGCCGGCGGCGGAACTATATTTCTCCTCGCTGATATGGATGCCGATGTCATGAACAACAGCGGCGGTTTCCAACGTGAACAGCGTCTCTTTATCCAGATTTTCCAGAACAGCGATCGTCCGGGCAAAATCATGTACTTTCATGAAATGCTGGATTCGCTTCGGGTCACCATGGTAATAAATAATCATTTCTGAAATCAGTTTTTCTATCATAATCGTGTCTCCGTTTCTGTAATCATCAATTTCTTTCGCATGTTGAATTATCGCAAATAATGCGAATGCGATGCGGATAGTGTTATAATCATATCATATTTTTTGTTAAAAACAATGGGGATTGCGTTTTTTCCCTTTTCCGATTATAATGTTTTTGTTAAAAAAACTACAAGAATGGGGAACGATCATTAATGTCGGTGAAAGTTGGGATTATTTCAGATACACACGGTCTGCTGCGGCCCGAGGTGATCGGCACATTAAAAAACTGTGATTATATTCTGCACGCGGGAGATTTCGCGGACGAGCGTATTCTGGATAAGCTGCGTTTTCTGGGCGGAAAGCTCTACGCGGTGCGCGGGAACAATGATTATTACTGGGCGGATGAGCTTTCGTACAGTCTGCGTTTCCGGATTGAGGAGCTGGAGTTTCTGATGGTGCATGATCGCTATGACGCCGGTCGGAAGGCGGCGGAGGCCGATGTGGTCATATACGGACATACGCATCGTTACGCAGAGGAGGTGGCGGACGGCAGGCTCTGGCTGAATCCGGGCAGCTGCGGACGGGCACGGTTCGGCGGAGATGTATCGTTCGCCGTGATGGAGATCAGCGGGAGAGAGTATACGATTCAGAAGATTCTGCTTTCCTGACTTTCGGAAATGAAGCTGACGCTTAAACCGGTAAAATCTGAGAGAAATGCCTGCGTATAGTGCAGCTCTTTCCTTCTGGCGCGTACTGCCGCGCCCAGATCAGAGGAACTTAAAATCTTCATGATGCTCTCCGTCCTATAAAATGAGTGCTGTTTTATTTTTGGCTTTTGTTTTTCGAATATTTTGCGGCGGCGTGATAGAAGAGAAGCGGAAAAATCAGCTGATCATCCCGCCGATCATTCCCGCCGCTATACACATGACCAGCGTGGTGGCGACATGTACCGTATCCGAACTGATGCCCCGGTTCAGCAGAAATGAGCCTGCCAGCAGGATCAGGAAATAGACTGCGCCCGTCAGGACACCCCACAGGAATTTGCGCTCTTTGATCCGCTTCCCGGCGATCAGTCCGCCGAGCAGGCAGGAGATGATGTAGATAGCCATGATTCCGATGTTGATCACGGATTCCTCCGGCTGCAGTTTAAGTAATACGAGCGCAAGTGCCAGCAGCGCCAGACCGGTGATGACATACATGATCAGCAGCGTGCTCAGGATGATCAGAGGCTTGTTTTTTTTCTTGATTGATCTGTCCATAATGATTCCTCCTGAAACATATATATGTTTTCCTTGAAAAATTATGACCGGTGCGGTATGATAAGAATTAAATTTTTTATCAACTGGATGATCTGAATGAATAAGGAGAGTGAACTTTTTGGACCCCGGCGTCATATTTTTCATTATCGCATTAGTGCTGCTGCTGTTTCTGTCAGCATTTTTCTCATCGGCGGAGACCGCCCTTACGACGGTCAGCAAAATCAGCATGAAGACTCTGGCGGATGAGGGAAACCACCGCGCCGCGCTCGTGCTGAAGATTACCGACGATTCTTCCAGGATGCTGAGCGCAGTCCTGATCGGCAATAATCTGGTGAATATCCTGGCTTCTTCCCTTGCAACCGTACTGGCTGTCCGTGCGTTCGGCAGTGCCGGTACCGGGATCGCGACCGGCGTTCTGACCTTGCTGGTGCTGATTTTCGGTGAACTGACTCCGAAGACAATGGCGACGATACGCGCGGAGAGGATGTCTCTGCGCTATTGCCGGATCATCTGGGTGCTGATGCATATCCTGACGCCGGTTATTTTTATTCTGAATCTGCTGGCCTCCTGTGTTCTGCGTCTGCTCCGGGTGAACCCGGAAGAAAAAAATAAGGTAATGACAGAGCGGGAGCTGCGCACGGTGCTGGAGGTCGGACACCAGTCCGGCGTGATCGAGACAGAAGAGAAGCAGATCATCAATAATGTCTTTGATTTCGGAGAGGCGAAGGCGGAAGACATCATGGTGCAGCGGATCGATATGGTCTTTGTGCAGATCGACGCATCCTATGATGAGGTGGTTTCTCTGTTCCGCGAGGAAAAACTGACGCGGCTGCCGGTCTACGAGGACTCCCGGGATGAGGTGGTCGGCATCCTGAATATGAAGGATCTGATCCTGTGTGACCGGGACAGTTTTTCTGTCCGCGGGATCATGCGGGAACCATTTTTTACCTATGAGCATAAAAGTACGGCCGGTCTGCTGCTGCAGATGCGCAAGCTTCAGATCAATATCGCCATTGTCCTCGATGAGTACGGCATGACGGCCGGTCTGGTCACGATACAGGATCTGATTGAGGAGATCGTCGGGGAGATTCGGGACGATTACGACGAGGATGAGGATGAGCTCCTGCAGCAGATATCCGGGCGGGAGTATCTTGTGGCCGGTCATATGAAGCTGGATGATTTTAATGAAGCGCTGCACCTGAATCTGGAGTCGGACGGTTATGATACCATCGGCGGCTATCTGATCGGACTTCTGGACCGCCTGCCGAAGGTGACCGACTCCGGAGTAACGCCGGACGGCGTTTATCTGCAGGTATGGAGGAAGGAAAAACAGCGGATCGCGAAGATCTATGTGCGGCTGCCTGAAAAGGCTCCCGCCGGACAGGAGGAGGTGTAAGGCCTCCTTCTTTTCGTTAAAATCAGAATACCGATGCCTTCATCGCCATACGTTGAAGTCAGGATTTCGGTATCATCATCTTGTGAAGTCAGAATCCCAGCGCCTTCAGCATCATTTGGGCGGAGCGGGTGAGTTCGCGCCTGTAATCCTGGTTGCTGAGGCCGAAACTGAATTCTGTGAACGCCCTGCTTCTGCACCGGTTCCTCTTCTGAAGAAGCTTTTCTCCTGCCGGCTGATAGGGGACACAGAGCAGCCGGGAGTCGGGTATCCGGAATTCAAGGGAAATCCTTGTCAGGTTAAATCCCGGTTCCGGAATGTAGTCTACGATCAGCCAGACGCAGTTGGAAAAACGGATGCCGCTGCTGAGAAACAGATCGCAGAGCTCCCGATGGCTCTGGTGAACGGCGATGACGACCAGATCGGCCTGACGCATCAGCCGCAGTGTGCGAATGTCCTGATTGTTTTTACAGTCCAGACACTGAATATCTCCGAATTTTCTGAAATAAACCGAAAAAAAGTCCATACATAAATCCTCCTGCGAGATCAGAGACGGACTCCAGAACGCTATAATGTAAGAATGACTCATATCTGTGACCTGATACGAAGAGACGATGTAAGTATCTTTATTTTAGCCAGACCATCCCCGAATGTAAAGTGTTTTATTGTTCCAAAAGAAGAACAATTGCTCGAACCGGGTCAGGTGGACATGCTCCGTAAAGAGTATGTCCACCTGACCGCAGATGGTTCATGAATTGATCTGCCCGGAAAAAAAGCACTATGGTTCTGAGACAATCAGCGTTGTATAGCCGTGCTGCCGGAGCTTTTTCTGGAGCTCGACCGCTTCATCCAGAGAACCGGCGCCTCCGGCCCGGACGGTATAGTAGGGCTCTTCGCTGCTGATTTTCCCCTCAAATCCCTGCATATTCAGCCGTTCCAGCTGATAGGCCGCGTTGACGTCATATTTAAAGACGCCGGTCTGTACATAGTATTTCTCCGGCATGGACTGTGCCGTGATCGGGATGCTCTCCTCGATGCCCGCGGCAATGGCTTCCGCGATCTGATCAAATTTTTCGTCAAAAAGCCGGTTGTCCGCATCATGGTTGAGAAAACCGACTTCTACCAGAACGGCGGGCATTTCCGTCTCCCGGAGAATGATCAGATCCGGCACTTCTTCTATACCGAGATCTTTAAATCCGATTTCGGCGAGCTGTGCATGAATATTTTCCGCGATGCGGTTTACGGTCTCGTTTTGCCGGAAGACGAGAGACTGCACGCCCCGGTACAGGTTATCTTCCACACCGGAATTCCGGTGAAAGGAAATAAAATATTTTCCGCCGGACTGATTGGCCAGTGCTGCTTTTTCGGAAGGAGAGTGGTAGATATCGTCGGTGCGCGTATAATACACGTTATAGCCGTCCTCCTGCAGTATTTTGCCGACTGCGAGTGTGAGACGGAGAACATCATCTTTTTCTGCGCGTCCCATATAGGAAGCGCCGTTGTCAAAGCCGCCGTGTCCGGCGTCCAGAATAAGGTCTGCTGCCATGTCTGTATCCTTTCTGAATTCGGTGTTTTGTATCAGTATATGATGACAGAATATAATTAGCACCGGATTGTCAGCGTTTTTTTGACGGCAGGTGAATTTTTTGCGTCGGTGAAGGTTACAAGTTGACAAACGGGAAAGTGTAATTTATACTTTGATGGTAAGCGAAAAAGACTGTTGCGCAGTCATTACGATATGTGAAAACGATTATCAGAAGATATATATATGCGGAGGCCAGTATGAGAGCACAGATCATCGGAACCGGAAGTTGTCTGCCGGAAAAAATAGTGACAAATGATTTCCTGTCCACCATCGTTGATACGAGTGATGAGTGGGTCAGCAGCCGGACGGGTATCCGGGAGAGGCATATCTCCATTGATGAGACCACGGTTTCGCTGTCCGCCGAGGCGGGACGGCGAGCGATGGAGATGGCGGGTGTCACGGCGGATGAGATTGATCTGATCATCGTGGCGACGTGTACGGCGGATACGCTGGTTCCCAGCACAGCCTGCCTGGTGCAGGATGAACTGAACGCGGTTCACGCGACCGCCTTTGACATCAACGCGGCATGTTCCGGTTTTGTGTTTGCGCTTCAGATGACGGATGTCTATATGCAGGCGGGTATGTACCGGACAGCGCTCGTGATCGGCGCGGAGACGCTTTCCCGCATTGTAGACTGGAAGGACCGGACGACCTGTGTACTGTTTGCCGACGGCGCGGGAGCGGCCGTCGTGCGTGCGGCAGAGACCGGCGTCTCCTTTTCCACGCTGGGTAGCGACGGGAGCAGGGGCGGTGCGATCTATGTGAAGAGCCGGGAGAATTATAACCCTTTCGTCACGGAACAGAAGCCGATGGATTTCCTGTACATGGACGGCGGCGAGGTGTTTAAGTTTGCGGTTAAAAAGATCCCGGAGGCGATTCTGGAGACGCTGGACAAGGCAGACCTGACGGTGGACGATATCGACTGGTTCCTGCTGCATCAGGCGAATGCCCGCATCAATCAGTCGATCGCACGGAAATTAAAGATTCCGATCGAGAAGGTGCCGATGAATGTGGATCACTGCGGCAATACTTCCGGCGGCAGCGTGCCGATCCTTCTTGATGAGGTAAACCGGAAGGGCATGCTGAAGTCAGGCGATACCATTATCTGCGCGGGATTCGGATCCGGCCTCACCTGGGGCGTGATGGTGCTGACCTGGGCGTGATGCTTTTTATAGTGAATGATAAAATACAGGAAACGACTCAATGTCGTTTCCTGTAAATAATTGTATGGAAAATGTGAAACTGATGTAAATGGCGAAATTCAGGAACTGTTCAGAAATAACTTTTCAGATTGCGCATTAGCCTGTTCAAGCTTAAAGTTATTTCTGAACAGTTCCTTATTGCGCTACAGAAAAAAGTGTGGTATACTTCTGCTCAGAGTTTGCAAAAAAGCATGGAATCATAAATAAATCATCAGAAAGGAGATCTCATGATTATGAAGCATGTAAAGACTTTGAATACAAAAAAGCTGCAGAATACAGTAAAGAAGGGCGGATGCGGTGAGTGCCAGACATCCTGCCAGTCAGCCTGCAAGACGTCCTGCACCGTGGGCAACCAGAGTTGTGAGCATAAATAGACGTTTTCAACTGTATAAGTGAATGAACAGGCCGTATGCCGGAATGCATGCGGCTCTTTGCTGTAGAAGAGAGGATCGTATGATTCATCAATACAAAAACAATGGTTTTAATATTGTTCTTGATGTGAACAGCGGAGCGGTTCATGTGGTGGATGATCTTTCTTATGAGATGATTTCCCTGTATGAGGATCATTCCGGGGAGGAGATCATGGCTTTGCTCTCCTCTTCTTATCCGCAGCAGGAGATGTCCGAGGCTTATGAAGAGATTCAGGAGCTGGTCCGGGAGGGGCAGCTGTTCACGGAGGATGAGTATGAATCGTATATCATGGATTTCCAAAAGCGTCCGACCGTGGTAAAAGCGCTCTGTTTACATATTGCCCATGACTGCAATCTTTCCTGCCGCTATTGCTTTGCCCAGGAGGGAGAGTATCACGGCGACCGGGAGCTGATGAGCTTTGAGGTGGGCAGGCAGGCGCTGGATTTTCTGATTGAAAATTCCGGCCGCAGGAGGAATCTTGAGGTGGATTTTTTCGGGGGAGAGCCTCTGATGAACTGGCAGGTCGTGAAGGATCTGGTGGCCTACGGCCGGGAGCAGGAGAAGCTTCACGATAAGAATTTCCGCTTTACCCTGACGACGAACGGCGTTCTCCTGAACGACGAGATCATGGAGTTTGCTAACCGGGAGATGAGCAATGTGGTTCTGAGCATTGACGGCCGGAAGGAGGTCAATGACCATATGCGCCCGTTCCGGGGCGGTCAGGGCAGTTATGACCGGATTGTACCGAAGTTTCAGCGGTTTGCTAAGAGCAGACATCAGGACAGATATTATGTCCGCGGTACCTACACGCATTATAATCTCGATTTTTCCGAGGATGTACTTCATCTCGCGGATCTGGGATTTCAGCAGATTTCCGTGGAACCGGTGGTGGCGGAGGACTCACAGGCCTATGCGCTCCGTGAGGAGGATCTGCCGAAGCTGTTTTCGGAGTATGACAAGCTGGCGGCGGAGATGGTCAGACGGCACAGAGAGGGGAGAGATTTTAATTTCTTCCACTTTATGATCGACCTGGAGGGCGGACCCTGTGTCGCGAAGCGTCTGTCGGGATGCGGTTCCGGGACGGAGTATCTGGCTGTGACGCCGTGGGGAGACCTTTACCCCTGTCATCAGTTTGTCGGAAACGAGGATTTCCTGATGGGGAATGTCCGGGACGGGGTGACGCGGACGGATCTTCGGGATGAGTTTAAATCCTGCAATGTCTATTCAAAGGAGAAGTGCAGGGACTGTTTCGCACGGTTTTACTGCAGCGGCGGCTGCGCCGCAAATTCCTGGCATTTTCATGGGGATATTAACGCAGCGTACGAGATCGGCTGCGAACTGCAGAAAAAGCGGATCGAGTGCGCGATCATGATCAAAGCGGCGGAAGCGCTGGAGCAGGCGTAGTTCCATGCGGGAAGGGGTGTGGAGCTGACGGAATGTGCGAATGAACCGTGAGAAGCGGTCGCCGTATGAATGCGGATGACCGGAAAAGGCGTTGACAAGTGAGGAAAGGGGCTTTTTCTTACTATAGTATAAATTCTGGAGGTAAATTAAAAAATGAAGAAAAGGAAATCAGCAGTGGCTTTTGTCATATTGCTTGTGATCGTGGCATTGCTGGGCTACTATTGTTTCGGTATCATCAGGGGTACCGTTGCCAAGGACAGTGACTCCGGCATCAAGCTCGGACTGGATCTGGCCGGAGGTGTGAGTATCACCTACGAGGTTGTGGGCGATGAGGATCCGACCTCCGAGGAGATGTCGGATACGATCTATCAGCTGCAGCAGCGTGTCAGCGCCTACAGCACGGAGGCTGAGGTTTATCAGGTCGGCGACGACCGCATCACGGTGGAGATCCCCGGAGTGACGGATGCCAATGAGAT
Source organism: Clostridiales bacterium (assembly GCA_021201535.1). GTDB lineage: Bacteria > Bacillota > Clostridia > Lachnospirales > Lachnospiraceae > Eubacterium_I. The sequence continues at coordinate 15,930 of JAJQEU010000053.1, forward strand.
TTTATCCGAGCTCGGCTCTCCGGGTTCCCTGGAGTTCCAGACGCCGGACGGCGAGGTCTACATGACCGGTGAGTATGTGGCGGACGCACAGGCCGCGACGACGACGAACTCCACGACCGGTGTCACCTCCTACTGTGTAGAGCTGACGCTGACGGATGAGGGGGCGGAGATATTTGCCGAGTATACTGAGGAATATCTCAATGATTATCTGCCGATCTACTATGACGGTGAGTGCATTACCTATCCCGAGGTACAGTCGGTGATCACGAACGGTGTCGCTCAGATCACCGGTATGGACAGCTATGAGGACGCGGAGATTCTGGCGACGCAGATCCGAAGCGGCGCCCTGACGCTGGAGCTCTCCGAGCTGCAGTCTGAGGTCGTGGGCGCGAAGCTTGGCTCGCAGGCGCTGAGCACCAGTATCATTGCCGCGGTTATCGGTATTCTGATCATCATCGTGTTTATGCTTTTTGCGTACCGGATTCCGGGTCTGGCCGCGGCGATCGCGCTGCTGATCTATACCGGCATCCTGCTTTCGATTTTACATCTTTACAATATCACGCTGACATTGCCCGGTATCGCCGGTATCATCCTGTCCATCGGTATGGCGGTGGATGCGAACGTGATCATCTTCGCCCGTATCAAGGAGGAGATCGGCGCCGGCAAGAATGTCAACACGGCGATCACGTCCGGGTTTAAGAAAGCGTTTTCCGCCATCCTGGACGGCAATATCACCACCCTGATCGCAGCTGTGGTTCTGTATCTGCGCGGTTCGGGTTCCGTCCGGGGATTTGCGATCACGCTGGCACTCGGTATCATTTTCTCTATGTTTACCGCTCTGGTGATCACGCGGCTGCTGCTGAGATCCCTGTACGGTCTGGGCTTTCATGACAAGAAGTTTTACGGAGAAAAGAAGGCGCGGGAGCCGATCAACTTTCTTGGGAAACGATTCATCTGCATCGGCATCTCCGTGGCGGTTATCGCGGCCGGATTTATCGGAATGGGCGCCCACAAGGCGGCCGACGGCAATGTTCTGAACTTCAGTCTGGAGTTCATGGGCGGCACGTCGACGACGGTTACGTTTGATACGGACTATACCATTGAGGAGATTGATGAGGAGATCGTTCCGTATATCGAGGAGATCACCGGCGACAGCAATGTTCAGACGCAGAAGGTTTCTGACAGCACGGATGTCATCTTCAAGACGCGGACACTGACCCTGGATGAGAGAGAAGAGCTGGTATCGGTTCTGGAGGAGAACTTCGGTGTGACGGAGGACGATATCGCGGAATCACAGAATATCAGTTCCACGATCAGCAGTGAGATGAGGAACGATGCTGTCTGGGCTGTGGTCATTGCGACGATCTGTATGCTGATTTACATCTGGTTCCGGTTCAAGGATATTCGCTTTGCGGGCAGCGCGGTCATTGCGCTGGTGCATGATGTGCTGATCGTGCTGGCGTTTTACGCATTGTCCAGGACGAGCGTGGGCACCACGTTTATCGCCTGCATGCTGACGCTCGTAGGTTATTCCATCAACGCGACCATCGTTATCTTTGACCGTATCCGTGAGAATATGGCGCTGGAGGCCGGCAATCGCGAACTTGATCTGAAGCACGTGGTGAACAACAGTATTACGCAGACGCTCTCGCGAAGCATTAATACATCCCTGACGACCTTCATCATGGTCTGCATGATCTTTATCCTGGGTGTATCGTCCATCCGTGAGTTTATCGGTCCGCTGATGATCGGCGTGGTATGCGGCGCGTACTCGTCCGTCTTCCTGACCGCTTCGATCTGGTATATGTTTAAGTCCCGGTCGATGAAAAAGCAGGGGGCGCAGCCTGAGGCGAAAAAGACAAAATCAAAGAAGAAAAATAAGAAGAAATAGAGTAGAATGGCAGGGACCCGGTGGAAGAGCCGGGTCTTTTCCAACGTACTACAGGTGCATATAAACGATTTTTTACGCAAAATGGCAAAATTTCTGTTTCGGTTCATCCGGGTCAGGCGTTTAAATACGATTTTACGCAGAACAGCAAATTTTTTGTTTCGGTTTTCTGAGGTTGAGATATGATTGTTGCAGGAATTGCGGTCGGATATCTGATTGCGGTAAATATTGCAGGGTTCGCATTGATGCGGGCGGATAAAAGGCGTGCGGTACGGCACAAGTGGCGGATTCGGGAGCGTCGTCTGTTTCTGTGCGCTGTCATCGGCGGCAGTCTGGGAAGCTGGGCGGGCATGTATGTGTTTCGTCATAAGACAAAGCATCTGCGGTTTGTGCTGGGCATGCCTGCAATCCTGGCGCTGCAGATCGCGGCCGCGGTGCTGATCATCAGGCAGTTTGTGTTGTGACTGTGTGCGGCAGAGGATTTTGTATTGTGAAACGCGTCAGGAATGCACGGACATATGAGTCATATTGTTTTTCAATCAAACGCTGTACCGGGCGAAAGAAGGAGGAAAAATGCAGCAATATATGGAATGTAAGAGTGGTTCGTATACGATTCGGGGAACGGTTTATATACCGGAGCAGGCGTCGGCGGAACACAGAGTGCCCATGGCGGTGCTCTGCCATGGGTTTACGGCGGATCGGAATGAGACACTTTTTATTCACAGGCGTCTGGCAAAGCTGCTCTGCGCGGCGGGAATCGCCGCCCTGTGTTTTGATTTTATGGGAAGCGGAGAGAGCGACGGTACGTTTGAGGAAATGTCTGTGCTGACAGAGACGGCGGACGTGCTGGCGGTGTTGGATCATGTCCGGACGCTGGATTATGTGGACGCTGACCGGGTCGCTCTGCACGGAATGAGTCAGGGAGGTCTGGTGGCGTGCCTGGCGGCGGCGCGCAAGCCGCAGAAGATTTGTGCGCTGAGTCTGTGGGCGCCGGCGCTGTCCATCCCGGACATGTGCAGGAAAGGACACCTTCTGAAGATTTCTCTGGATAAAATAGAGGAAATCGGATATATTGATTATCAGGGAATAAAACTCGGATCGGTCTACGTGCGGGATGCGCTGAAAACGGATGTCTGGGAAGAGCTCAGATCATATGCCGGCCCGATCCTGACGGTGCACGGCACAGCGGATCAGACGATCTCTTATGAATGCTCTGTGAAGCTGCGGGACTGTTTTTCCGGTCAGTGTGTCTTAAAGACAGTGGAGGGTGCGGATCACGATTTTGAGACGATTTCTCACAATCAGCAGAGACTGGAGCATGCCGTGACGTTTTTGAAGAAGCAGCTGTTATAACGGGTCCGGTGACAGTTCCCGGTCCGGATGAAACGGAATAGAAATTTTGCCATTTTGCGCAAAAAATCGTTTCTTAAGGAAAGGTTGTTTCTGATAAAGTGAGAGGAGAAACCGGTATGAATATTTTACAGATGATCATCCTGTTTTTATGGAACTGGTCGAGGTCTTTTTTCGGAACTGTTTTTGTCGTGTGCGTGCTGATCAGCTTTCTTCTGTTTTTCGTGGAGCTGGCGATCTATCGCGCGAAGAAAAAATCAGAGAAACTGCAGTGATAAAGCAGCGATGGGCGGAAATGCTGTTGGGGAAACATACGGTGAGGGTTCGAGGCGCTGTGGCGGCAGAATCCTGTTCTGCGTACACAGCGGGAAAGAAGGTTGCATATGCGTATTGCTTTAATCACGGGGGCATCCAGCGGTCTCGGGAAGACATTTGCAGAACAGATCGACCGTACGGAGCAGGCTATTGATGAAATCTGGCTGGTGGCGCGGCGCCGGGAGAGACTGGAGGAGGTGGCGGTCGCGCTGTCTCATCCGTCGAAGATACTTTCTCTGGATCTTCTCAGGGAAGAGAGCATGAAAACGCTGGAGGAAGAGCTGAAGCAGGATGTACAGGTGGGACTGTTTGTCAACTGCGCGGGCTATGCCAAGATCGGAAATTATGAAAAGGTGAGTCGCTATGACTCGGAAATGATGATTGATCTGAACTGCCGGGCGGCGGTCAGTACCACGCTTGTGGTTCTGCCCCATATGCGGGCGGGCGACCGGATCATGGAGATCTGCTCCACATCCTCCTTTCAGCCGATTCCGCATCTGAATATTTATGCCGCGAGCAAGGCATTTTTATACAGCTATACGCGGTCGCTGCGCATGGAGCTTCTGCCGCGGGGAATCGTTGTAACGGCGGTCTGCCCCTGGTGGGTGAAGGATACGGAGTTTATTCAGGTGGCGCGGGACAACCGGGCGAATCCGGACGTGGCGGAGTCTATTCGCGGTTTTCCGCTGGCGACGACGGAAGAAAATGTGGTAAGACGTTCGCTGCGGGACAGCAGGCTGAAGCTGGCTGTGTCCACGCCCGGAGTGATGTGCTTTTTCCATCGGATTTTTGCGAAGGTCATTCCAAGAAAGTGGCTGCTATATTTCTGGGAGATTTTTCGACGGTTCTAGCGAGGGGTCTGACCCCGGTAAATTTTTATTAACTTTATGCTGAATAATTTATAAATATTTTAGAAAGTTTATACTTTTTTTCGGAGTCAAGAACAAAAATCATAGATGTTGACGCGCTGTTACAGCAGCGCATGTGTGTTTATTAGAAAACAGGGGATAATGAAAAGTGATATATAATAATGTTTTAGAGGCAATCGGGCACACGCCGATGGTGCGCCTGAATCGCATGAACAAACCGGGGAACGCGCAGATACTTGTGAAGTTCGAGGGATTGAATGTCGGCGGATCGATCAAGACGCGTACCGCATATAATATGATCATTCAGGCGGAAAAGGAAGGGCGAATCGGACCGGATACCGTGATCGTGGAGCCGACCAGCGGCAATCAGGGGATCGGTCTGGCTCTCGTCGGCGCGGTGAAGGGATATCGAACGATCATCATCATGCCGGACTCTGTCAGCGAGGAGCGGAGAAAGCTGGTGCGCCATTACGGCGCGGAGGTGATACTGATCCATGACGCCGGCGATATCGGAGCCTGTATCGAAGAATGCCTGCAGACCGCGCTTCGAATGGAAGCGGAGGATGAGCACGTGTTTGTGCCGCAGCAGTTTGCGAATGAGAACAACACTAAGGCGCACCGACATCATACCGCACTGGAGATTATGGAGCAGGTGGCCGGACCGATTCACGGGTTCTGTTCCGGTATCGGGACCGGCGGTACGATCACAGGCATCGGAGAAGTCCTGAAGGCACAGTATCCGGATATTCAGATCTGGGCGGTGGAGCCGGAGAACGCGGCGATCCTGGCCGGCGGCAATATCGGCACACACCTGCAGATGGGGATCGGAGACGGGATCATCCCGGATATTCTGAACCAGCAGATCTATGATGAAATTTACATAGTTTCAGACGAAGAGGCGCTGCAGACGGCAAAGGATCTTGCTAAGAAAGAGGGAATCATGTGCGGTATCTCCAGCGGAACGAATGTAGCCGCGGCCTTAAAACTGGCGGAAAAGCTGGGCGCGGGGAAGACGGTCGTCACTGTGCTGCCGGATACGGCGGAACGGTATTTTTCCACACCTCTGTTTTCAGGGGTCTGACCCCGGTAAATTTTTATAAAATTTATGCGGGAGAATTTATAAATA
>JAJQEU010000026.1 GCA_021201535.1 Clostridiales bacterium
TTATAATGGAGGAGAAGAATGAAGAAAAACACAGATGACAATTTTATCATGCTGCCCACGGTTGATTTTTGTTTCAGGGAACTGATGCAGAATGTGAAAGTCAGACAAGGATTTATTGCGGCGTTGCTGGCGGTAAAGCCGGAGACCGTGACAGAGACTGAGCTGATGCCGACGATTCTGTCGAAGGATCATGCGGATGACAAGCTGGGGATTCTGGATGTCCGTGTAAAACTGCTTGATGGGACGCAGATGGATCTGGAAATGCAGGTAGCTTCTTTTGATTATTGGGAGAAAAGGATTCTCTTTTATCTCAGTAAGATGTATACGGAGCAGTTGAAGAAAGGGGAATCCTACGAAAAACTGCAGAAATGCATCCACGTCAGTATTTTGGACTTTATCCATTTTCCGGAGGATGGGCGAAGTTACCGTACGATTTCATTCTGTGATATGGAAACGGGGGGACTTTACAGCGATCTGATGGAAATCAAGATTCTGGAGTTGAAGAAGCTGCGTAAAGATGTTCCGGAGCATGGCAGTGTGTATGGCTGGATGAAGTTCTTCAGTGGGAAAAACAGGAAGGAGTTCGATGACATGGCACAGACGGATGAGTATATCGGCGAAGCTTGTGAGGAATTGAAAAAGCTGAGTGCGGATGAGAGAAAGCGGCTGGAATACGAAGCCCGTGAGAAGGCGCTGCGCGATTATAATTCACAGGTGAAGAGTTATTATGACCGTGGGCACGCAGCCGGTCAGGAGTTGGGCCGTGCAGTGGGTCATGCAGAAGGCGTACAGGAAACGATTCTTGATAATATTCGCAACCTGATGCATTCGTTGCATTTGACTCCGGAGCAGGCGATGGCGGCGTTAAAAATTCCCGCGGCGGAACAGAAAAAGTATCGCTCGCTCCTGTAAATGAGTTGTATTGTGTTTATACAACATGAATTGAATATGAAATAAACCTGGGATCTGACACTGTTCAGATCTCTTTTGTCTTGAAAAATCTTAAGTTTGTCTCAGAAGCGGACGGCTTTTCCGGCAAAAACGGAGGAAAATCATGAATCTGCGGTAAAAGCAGCTGCATTTGTCATGCGTCTGTTACAAATGATGATTTGCTTAAATTCCATTCTTTTTCGTAGGGACAAACGATCTGACCAATATACGCTGGCCTGTGACGGTCAGTGTAATGATCTGGGGAAATTCTTCAATCCTCATCACCCTGCTGTATTGCGGGTGATGAGGTTTGCGGCGGATGCAGCTTATAAGGCGGGCATCTGGATCGGTTTATGCGGAGAATTGGGAGCAGGGATAAATTCGTTGCCGACATTTCTGGCAATCGGGGTATCAATGAACTCAGTGTATCGGCGGCGGCGGTACTGCCGCCGCCGATACGAAAAAGCATTGCGTAGACATGTACTCTGGAGAAGCTTGAGTGGTAGACAATGAATATGTGTCCGATATGTGGATGACATTTTGGATCTCTGATGGATATAAAAGGTCTAAAAAACTGCTTTACATGCTGACATTATTTTTTTATAATGAAAAAACAGAGATGAAAATTTCTGATTTTATAAAAAATTTATAGATTTTATAAAAATTTACCGGGGTCTGACCCCATAGGAGATAAAAACCATGGCATTTAATCAAAAAATCAGCAGTGTTGCGCCGTCGAAATCAGTGACGCTTCTCTCGAAGACGAAGGAGCTGCAGAAGACGGACAGCGAGATCATTAATCTGACCGGCGGGGAGCCGGATTTCCCGACGCCGCAGCCGATCTGCGACGAGGTGTACCGGCAGCTGGCTGCGGGAAATACACATTATTCTGACAGCAAGGGAAACGAGGATCTGCGCATCCGCATCGCACGGAAGCTGAACGAGGAGAACCACGCGCCGTTTACGAAGGATCAGATTCTGGTGACGCCGGGCGCGAAGCTGGCGGTTTATATTGCTGTCCGGGCGCTTTTAAATCCCGGTGACGAGGCGATCTGGCTGACACCGGGCTGGGTTTCCTATCCGTCTATCGTAGAGATCAGCGGCGGTGTGCCGGTGGCGGTTCATTTAAAATACGAGGAGGATTACCGTATTACGCGCGCGGCTCTGGAAGCGGCGGTTTCAGAGCGGACGAAGCTGCTGATCCTGAATTATCCGAATAATCCGACCGGCCGGATCCTGCGGGATTCCGATGTCGAGGCGGTCAGCGCGTTCTTAAGAGCTCATCCGGATGTCTATGTTCTGTCGGATGAAATTTATGAAAAAGTAATATATGACGGCAACGCAGCTGTCAGTATGGCGTCCTTTCCGGAGTTTTTTGAGCGAGTGATCGTGGTGAACGGTTTTTCCAAATGCAGCGCCATGACCGGCTGGCGCGTTGGCTATCTGGCGTGCAATTCAGACTTATATCGTGTGACGCTGAAGCTGTTCCAGCACTGCATGAGCTGTACGAGCGGATTTTTGCAGAAGGGCGCTCTGGTCGCGCTGGACTGTACGGAGGACACGGAACGGATGCGGCAGGCCTACGAGCGAAGGCGAGATCTTCTCGTGGAGGGGATTCGCGGTATTCCCGGTGTGGAGTTTGTCTCTCCGGGCGGAGCATTTTACGCGTGGGTGCGGTTTGATACGGACAAAAACAGCGGCGAGCTCTGTGACGCGCTTCTGGAAAAGGCGAAGATCGCGGGTGTTCCCGGCGATGCCTATGGAGAGGAGGAAGCGGTCTGCGTGCGGTTTTCCTTTGCTGCATCTGAGGATGATTTAAAGAGGATGCTTGTAAATCTGAGGAAGTTTGCAGAAAACGATATGTAAAATCGCATTCTCAGCGAATCATTCCGCGCTAACAGTCGGGTCACCGGATCTTGTATCTGCAGACTGTATGGAACGATCGGCAAATCGTTCTGCGCAATATGTACAGGTTACGATACTGTCTGTCTGATGCATAGAATCGTTACATGATTTTCACACAATTTACATAATTTTCTGTCAGAATGAAATCACAGATATTTAACACAGATTTCATAATCTTATCGGTATATGAGAGCAGAAGGTGGAGGAATCAATATGGATAAAGTGAAAATATTAGTTGTGGATGATGAGAGCAGAATGCGAAAACTCGTGCGCGATTTTCTGGTGAAGAAAGAGTTTGAAGTATTTGAGGCTTCCAATGGGGAGGAAGCGCTGGATATATTTTATGAGGAGAAGAACATCGCGCTGCTCATTCTGGATGTCATGATGCCGAAGATGAACGGCTGGGAGGTCTGCCGGGAGATCCGGGAGAACTCAAAGGTACCGATCATTATGCTGACGGCGAAGGGTGATGAGAGCGATGAGCTGATGGGATTTGATCTGGGTGTGGATGAGTACATATCCAAACCGTTTTCTCCGAAGATCCTGGTGGCGCGGGTGGAGGCGATCCTTCGAAGAACCGGTCAGTATTCCGTGGAGGGTCTGCTGGAGATCGGGGGGATCACACTGGATAAGTCCGCTCATACGGTGACGCTTGACCGGCAGCGTGAAGTGGAGATGAGCTTCAAGGAGTTCGAACTGCTCAACTACTTTATGGAGAATGAGGGAATCGCTCTTTCCAGAGAAAAGATTCTGAATCATGTATGGAATTATGATTATTTCGGCGACGCCAGAACTATTGACACGCATGTAAAAAAACTCCGGAGCAAGCTCGGAGATAAAGGAGAATATATCAAGACCATCTGGGGTATCGGATATAAGTTCGAAGTATGAAAAAGAGACAATCCCTGACCCTCCAGATCATGCTGATGATCTGCGTGCTCGCGGCAGGAGCCGTGCTGGTCTGCTGGGTTTTAAATTCCACATTTCTGGAATGCTACTATGTCATGCAGAAAAAAGCAAATATGACTGAGTCATTTCAGACTCTTTCCAATGCCAGCGCGGAGGATCTGCTGCAATCGGAAGAGTTTGACGTTACATTTGATAATATGTGCGCGAACAACAATATGACCATACTTGTGGTCTCGGCTGATGGCGTAGTCATCCGTTCGTCCGCCGCAGATATGGACACGCTGCGGCAGGAGCTGCTCAATGCTGTCTGGGATACGCAGTGGGCAGAGGTCGTTCAGGACGAGGGCGACTATCAGATTTATTCCAAAAACGATCCGCGTCTGAATTCAGAATATCTGATTCTGGTCGGCTCCCTGAAAAACGGGGAACTGATTATGATGCGGACTTCTCTGGAAAGTATGCGCGCGAGCGCGGAGATATCCAGCCGGTTTCTGATGATCGTGGCATTGATTACCATTGCGGTCAGTTCCCTTGTGGGCGGACTGATGGCGCGACGGTTTACCCGTCCGATCCTCCAGCTCACTTATATTTCAAAGAGAATGATGCAGCTGGATTTCAACGCGAAATATGTGCCCGGAGCTTGGAAAAAGGATCCTGCCCTGCGTCAGGCATCTTCGTTAAAGCAGATGGAGTCGGAGTATGCGGATGAAGATGAGTCGGTTTCCGGTAATGAGATTGATCTGCTCGGTGATCATATGAACCATCTGTCCGAGGCGCTGGAGCATACGATTTCCGAATTAAAGTCTGCAAATGCGAGTCTGCAGAAGGACATTGAAAAGAAAACGAAGATTGATGAGATGCGGAAGGAGTTTTTATCGAATGTTTCCCATGAGTTAAAGACACCGCTGGCCCTGATCCAGGGGTATGCGGAGGGATTGCAGGAGTGCATCAACGACGATGAGGAGAGCCGTGATTTTTACTGCGAGGTCATCATCGACGAGGCAGATAAGATGAACCGGATGGTGAAAAAGCTCCTGACGCTGAATCAGCTGGAGTTTGGTAACGAGCAGGTTCTGATGGAGCGGTTTGAGATTACGGAGCTGATCTCCGGTGTGGCTAACGCTTCCCGCATCCTGATGGAAAAGCAGGGGATATCTCTGGATATGGACGGTCTGGACGAGGTCTATGTCTGGGGAGATGAGTTCAAGATGGAGGAGGTTGTCACTAATTATCTGAGCAATGCCATCAACCATTGTGAGGGAGAGAAAATCATCCGGATTTTCTATACGCAGACGGAAGAGCTTCTGCGCGTGAGTGTGTTTAATACCGGAAAACCGATCCCGGAGGAGGATATTGATCAGATCTGGGACAAGTTTTATAAGGTTGACAAGGCCCGTACCAGAGAGTACGGCGGAAGCGGCATCGGTCTGTCCATCGTGAAGGCGATCATGGATTCCTTCGGACAGAAGTGCGGTGTGATCAATCACGCGGACGGTGTGGAGTTCTGGATGGAGCTGAGCACGAAGTAGAGGTACGGTTGAATTTGATTGACAGTATCTTTCAGTATTTGTATAATTATTTTTGAGAGAATAGAAGTGAGCCGTTTGTTGCAGCAGAACGGCTCATGAGTTTGTCACGTAAGACAGTGAATTTTCAGGGAGATTAGATACATGATAGCGATTATAGACTATGATGCCGGCAATTTAAAAAGCGTACAGAAAGCGCTTGCTTTTCTCGGAGAGGAGAGTGTGATTACCAGAGATCCGGGGGAGATCCTGCAGGCGGATCAGGTGATTCTGCCCGGCGTGGGAGCTTTCGGCGACGCCATGGAGCATCTGACCGGGCTGGGGCTGGTGCCGGTGATCCGGGAGGTGACAAAGCGGCAGATTCCGTTTCTGGGCATATGTCTCGGGCTGCAGCTTTTGTTTGAGAGCAGTGAGGAGAGTCCCGGCGCGGAGGGACTTGGCATTCTGAAAGGACGGATTGTCCGGATTCCGGATCAGGAGGGATTAAAGATTCCGCATATCGGATGGAATTCCCTGCAGCTGGAGCATAACGGGCGCCTGTTTGAGGAATTTTCCGGTGAGCCGTATGTTTATTTCGTGCATTCCTATTATCTGGAGGCTGAGGATGAACAGATTGTGAAGGCTTCCACCGAGTACAGCGCACATATTCACGCCAGCGTGGAGCAGGGGAATGTGTTTGCCTGTCAGTTCCACCCGGAGAAAAGCGGTGCGGTGGGATTGCGGATATTGAGTAATTTCTGCAGTATAGAGAGAAAATAAGAGATTCAGAGATTCTGCGGTATGCTGTAAGGATATCCGCACATTTTCATCAGGGTACGACAAAAATGACGGTTTAAGGTCGTTTTCTGTGTTTTTATGGATGCCGGGAGGAATTTTATGTTTACGAAAAGAATTATCCCGTGCCTGGATGTTAACAACGGGCGCGTGGTGAAGGGAGTTAATTTTGTCAATCTCAGGGATGCCGGTGATCCCGTGGAAATCGGCGCTGCTTATGACAAGGCCGGAGCGGATGAACTGGTTTTCCTTGACATCACAGCGTCCTCGGATGCCCGTGCCACGGTTGTCGATATGGTGCGCCGGGTCGCGGAGACCGTCTTTATCCCGTTTACGGTCGGCGGCGGAATCCGTACGGTGGATGATTTCCGGATGCTGCTCCGGGAGGGCGCGGACAAGATTTCCATTAATTCCGCCGCGATCATGAATCCGAATCTGATCTCGGAGGCGGCGGACAAGTTCGGCAGCCAGTGTGTGGTTGTCGCGATTGACGCGCGTCGGCGGGAGGATGGCAGCGGCTGGAATATCTATAAAAACGGCGGCCGCGTCGACATGGGGATTGACGCCGTGGAGTGGGCGATGCGCGCAGACCGTCTGGGCGCGGGGGAGATCCTTCTCACCAGCATGGACTGTGACGGGACGAAAGCCGGTTATGATATCGAGCTGACCCGCACGATTTCGGAGAATGTGTCCATCCCGGTGATCGCGTCAGGCGGAGCCGGCACGATGGAGCATTTTTATGACGCTCTGACGGAGGGGAAGGCTGACGCGGCGCTGGCAGCTTCGCTGTTCCATTACAAGGAGATGGAGATTGCGGATCTGAAGGCGTATCTGGCCGGGCGCGGCGTGTCGGTGAGGGTCTGACCCCGGTAAAATTTAATAAATTTTCTAAAAAATATATTAAAATTCAGAATGCAGAATTTATAAAAATTTTCCGGGGTCAGACCCCGGGAAGGGAGTACATATGCCGCCGATCACAAATGACTGGGCGAAACCGCTGAGCGCAGAGTTTCGCAAACCCTATTACAGGGATTTATATATGAAGGTTCTGGAAGAGTACCGCTCTCGGAAGATTTTCCCGGCCGCGGACGATATCTTTAACGCATTTCATCTGACTCCTTTGAATCAGGTGAAGGTGGTGATCCTCGGGCAGGATCCCTATCACAATGACGGACAGGCGCACGGGCTGTGTTTTTCAGTGAAGCCGGATGTGGAGATACCGCCGTCCCTGGTGAATATCTATCAGGAACTGCACGATGATCTGGGATGTAAGATACCGAACAACGGATATCTGGTGAAATGGGCCGAACAGGGCGTGCTTCTTCTGAATACGGTGCTCACCGTTCGGGCGCATCAGGCGAATTCCCACCGCGGCATCGGCTGGGAACAGTTTACCGATGCGGTCATCGAGGCGGTGAGCCGGGAGGACCGACCTGTCGTGTTTCTGCTCTGGGGACGGCCGGCGCAGATGAAAAAGAGCATGCTGCATAATCCGAAGCATCTGATTCTGGAGGCGCCGCATCCGAGTCCTCTTTCCGCGTACCGCGGATTCTTTGGATGCAGACATTTCAGCAGGACGAATGAGTTCCTGACGGCAAACGGGCTGCAGCCGATTGACTGGCAGATTGAGGATATATAAGCTCACATACAATACAACATACAGTAGCCCGGAATTGACGAGGTTGATACGGCGATAAACAATCAGATATTTTTGCAATTTTATGATAAAGTGTTTCAAATTCCTGTAGTAAAATACAGGAATTTTGCGTTATGATAGATGAAAATATATTTTTACTCTTGTTATGTCGAGATGTTGCACCAGGCAGACATTCGTCATGAAGATAAGACCGCGGGGGACGTTATGATACTGTTTTTAAATATGTTTGACAGCGAGGAGGAGAAAAGTAAATTCAGCCGGATCTACATGAAATACCGATATTTTCTGTGGTATCTGGCGAATGAGCGGCTGCACGACGCCTGGCTGGCGGAGGACGCCGTGCAGGAAACGTTTCTGGCTCTGACCCGTCATATGGATAAGGTGAAGGAGGAGGAGAGCGCAGCGACCCGGAATTTTCTGGCGACGATCGTGAAAAACAAGGCGATTGATATGATCCGGCGGCGGAGAGGCGTCACGGAGGAGGCGTTCGGAGAGGACGTAAACGGGGAGGCGCAGGAGGATCTTCTGGATACATATCTTGTCAGAGAAAATTATGAGAGAATACTGCATGCGGTAGCGAAACTGGATGAGATTTACCGGATTGTGTTCGAGTATAAATATCTGCATGACATGAGCGATGCTGAGATCGCGGAATTGCTGGGTGTAACGCCGAAGACGGTAAACGTGCGCATTTTCCGCGCAAGGAAGAAGCTGCAGGTATTACTGAGTGAATCGGAATAGCTGATCTGTTATGATGATGCCGGCAGCAGCGCCTGGGTTTTTTAGGCGCTTAGAAACGATTTTTTGCGCAAAATGGCAAAATTTCTATTCCGGTTCATCCGGGTTAGGAAAAGGAGACAGAAAATGAACCACACATCACAGGATATTCTGAGAGAGGTTCTTCTGGAATATATGGAAGCGGAGGCGGCGCAGGTCCCGCAGACAGAAGAACTGATGCGGGAACATGTTTTTTCCGAAGGTTTTTTGAAAAAGATGAAACTTCTTCTGGCACAGGAAGAAGGAGCCGGTCGGGTAGCAGAATCAGAAGGGGCAGAAAAACAGGGAGGAAATTCTGCGAAGAGCGGCTTTTTCAGAAGTCTTTCACAGAGCCGCATATCTCTGCGGGTGGCCGCTGCGTGTATTGTCTGTGTAGTTGTCTTCGGAGCCGGATGGGTAATCTATCGGGGAGCAGACAGTCTGACAACCTCCGATTCTTCGGCAACGGATGTGGCGACGGCGGAGTTGGAAGAGGCGACGGAAGGAACAGAGGATTCGGCAGCTGTGTCCGGTGATACAGATGATGCGGATCTGCAAAGCGGAGCGGGGTCTGGTTCGCAGGAAAACGACGCTGCACAGAACGAAGGTGTCGTTGTGCAGGATGGCGACGATACAGCGCAGGACGACAGCGGTACTACGCAGGAGGAGGATACTTCGACGCAGGACGAAGCGGATGGCGCGGATCAGGGCGGGATTCTTTCGACGGCACTGGCGGAAACCGACCTGGCCGGCCTTAGCGTGACGGTGAACAGTTATACTGCGTATTCCATGGAACTGGAACTGACCAATGAGACCGGCGCGGTGATTTCTTACGGAAGCTATTATACGATTGAGGGATATGATGAGGATTCCGGTACGTGGGAGGCCGCGGAGCAATGGCCAGACGGTGTATTTGAGGATCTGGCTTACATCATAAAGGAGGGGGAGACCGTCACTTTGACAGTGGACTGGTCGAATCTGTACGGCGAACTGGGAGAGGGAACCTGGCGTCTGACAAAGGAAGTGCAGTCGGAGGATGAAGAATTCCACACGCTGACGGTGGTGTTTGAACTGTAAAAGTCAATCATTGGAGGAGAGGATATGAAAAAGAAAGCAAACCGGATGACAGGAATGTTGGTTGTGGTGATCTGTACTGCAGCACTGACCGGCTGTGGCAGTTCAGCTTCGGCGGACACAGCCGTCACGAAGGCGGCGGAAGCTTATGGATGGGGCAAGACCGCGGACACGGATGGCGCTTACGAATATACAGAAGAGTATGCCGCAGCGGGGGATACAGAAGATTATGTTGCGGCAGGAGATGAAGAATATGATTATGATGAGGCAGAAACCGCGGAGGAATACGATGACGCGGGCAGCTCCGTAAGTAATGCCGCAGATACAGAGGTGAGCGAATCCGCCGCCGCGGATGATTCCTATTCGCAGAAGCTGATCAAAACTGTGGATATGACGGTGGAGACGACAGAGTTTGATGAGCTGATTGCGCAGCTGGAGTCAAAAACAGAGGAACTGGGCGGCTATATCGAGAGTTCAGAGACCGGCGGTTCATCCGGTAGCGCTGCCGGCCGGTGGTCTTATCTGACGATCCGCATTCCGGCGGACAGCCTGGATGAATTTGTGTCGCTGGTTGGGGAGAACGCGAACGTAACCTATACGAGCGAGAGCACGGAGGATGTGACACTGACCTATGTGGACATGGAGAGTCATCTGACGGCGCTGCGGACAGAGCAGGAATCTCTGCTTGCGATGCTGGAGCAGGCGGATTCTGTGGAGAGCATCATCGCGATCCAGTCACAGCTGACAGAGGTGAGATATGAGATCGAGAGTTACGAATCACAGCTTCGCGTGTATGACAATCGGGTAAGTTACAGTACGGTTTATCTGAGCATTGACGAGGTGGAACGTGAAACTTCCGCTGCCGCGGTTACCTTCGGAGAGAGTGTGCGGACAAGATTCAGCGACAATGTCTATCGCATCGGACAGGGATTTAAAAATTTTGCGATCGGATTTCTGGGCGCGCTGCCGTTCATCATCGTTGTTGTGGTGATCATAGCTGTGATTTTTGCGGTTTGCCGGCTTGTGCTTAATCGCAGAGAAAAGAAGATGAAACAATCATTGGAAAAGGCGGAGACGGATGAAAATGAGGAACAGATTAAATAAAGCGCCATTTTATCGCAATCAATTTCCTGATGAAAGCAGGCAATTTAGTCTGAAGGAAAGCAGCTTTTTCATCATTTTGTGCCGCCTGCTGAAAGGCGGTGGAATGGAGATTACAATGATACAGAAAATATGGATTTGTCTGCTGATTCCCACCGTATTTGCAATTTCCGGCTGTGGTGAAAATGCAGTAGAAAATCACTCGGTTCAGGCTGAATCTTCAATCGCTGCCAGTGATCTGCGGGACGATGATTATCCGGAAACGGACGGCAGTGATTCGCAAACTGGAGGTACAAAGGATATAGTTGGCAGCGCAGATGCCGAAGACGGGATTGAAATTTCAGAGAATGTATCAACGGAAGAAGATTTCCCGATTAAATATGAAACAGGAGGGCAGTTCTATGAGGATTTGTTTTTGAACAGTGTGGCATCTGCTCTGGGTGAAGAGGTTGAGAACCCGTTCCCATATGAGGAACTCCCGTCAGGTATCTGTTTTTCATCTTATGCAGACTGGGAAAGCTTCTGGGACGCTTATCCGGATACGGTAAACAAAGATTATGAGGCTCTCTATGATGAAACATATTTTGAAGAGCATCAGCTGATCTGGTTTTATCTGGAGGTCTGGAATAACCTGTGTTCCGTTGATGTGGAGGAAATTCATTATGACGCTGAGTCCGGTTGTATCGTGATGGATGTTTCCCGGGGAGAGGATCCGGAACGGGGATCAATTGACATGTGCATGACATATATTGTCGCGAATTTTGTTGAGATACAGGGAAAGTATCCGCTGAGTGGAGACACACCTATTGAAATACAGGTAACAGAGTACTATGAATATTGAAATTTCCATTGTTTTGATTAATAAAGAACCGTTTGATTATACAAAATGGCGTGAAGAACATTTGGATGGCACATTAAGTATTCGCCAGTTAAGTCAGGAAGCCATGCAATATTCTCAAAATCTGAAATGATCCGTATATTTTCCTTCCCGTTTGGAAATAAATAGAAAAAACGGAAAGGACGCGGCGTTTTACGAGATAACGCTGTGACAGGATGCGATGATGGCAGCATATTTTGAGATTGTGGATGTATATGCGAGAGAAATTCTGGATTCGAGAGGCAACCCAACTGTGGAGGCGGAGGTAAAGATTCGGGCGGACGGACATAGCTTCACCGGGCGGGCGAGCGTGCCGTCCGGCGCCAGCACCGGCGAGCATGAGGCGCGTGAGCTTCGGGACAGTGACAGCAGGCGGTATCACGGACTGGGCGTGCGCCAGGCGGCGGTCAATGTCAACGACCGCATCCGGACGGTTCTGCTGGGGAAGGACGCGTCGGATCAGGTCCTGATCGATGATATCCTGAAATGCACGGACGGCACGGACAATAAATGCAATCTCGGCGCAAACGCCATGCTGTCCGTATCCATGGCCTGCGCGAAGGCGAGCGCCAGGGCGCTGAACCAGCCGCTGTTCCGCTATCTGGGAGGCGTGTACGGAATCCGGATGCCCGTTCCCATGATGAACATTTTAAACGGCGGCCGCCATGCGGCGAACACCGTGGATGTACAGGAGTTTATGATCCTGCCGGTGGGCGCGAAGGATGAGAAGGGGGATTTTCATTTCCGGGAGGGACTGCGCTGGTGTGTGGAAATATATCACACGCTGAAACAGATTCTGGAGAAGGACGGATATGCGACTGCCGTGGGCGACGAGGGCGGATTCGCGCCGGATCTGAAGGATACGGAGGAGGTTCTCGACTATCTGATGCGGGCGGTGCGCGAAGCGGGATACGAACCAGGCACGCAGATCGCGTTTGCCCTGGATGTGGCCGCGAGCGAGCTCTATAATCAGGATTCCGCGCTGTATGATTTCCCCGGAGAGAGCAGGCGCAGGGAAGCGGAGCTTCTGGCCGCGGGTGCGCAGTGCGTCAGCAATTCCGTGCAGGAGATTCTGCATACGCCGGCGGAAAAGCTCCCGCAGGCAGAGACGAACGGGCTGCTGGCGGATACGATTTCCGTCACGGTGCACCGCACCACGGAGGAGATGATCGCGTATTACGAAAAACTCATTGAGAAATATCCGATCATTTCCATTGAGGACGGGCTGCAGCAGAACGACTGGGACGGCTGGGCGGAGATGACCCGGCGGATCGGGAATCGGGTGCAGCTGGTCGGAGACGATCTCTTTGTCACGGATACCGCGCGGCTGAAGGAGGGCATTCGGAAGAAAGCGGGGAACGCGATTCTGATCAAGGTCAACCAGATCGGGACGCTGTCCGAGAGCTTTGAGGCGATCGTCACGGCAAAGCGGGCGGGTTATCAGACTATTGTGTCCCACCGCTCCGGCGAGACGGAGGACGCCATCATTGCAGATATCGCCGTGGCTTTAAACTGCGGGCAGATCAAGGCCGGTGCGCCCTGCCGCGGCGAGCGGACGGCGAAATATAATGAGCTGCTGCGGATTGAGGAGATGGTTCGACGCTGAGAATCTGGCAATTTTGCTCAGGCAGACATGCACCGTATGTGGGCGCATGTCTGCCTGATTGAGACAGGGTTATTTTTCACGGGGTGGGGACAGGGTTTCGTATTTTCGTAAAGAAAGTACCAAAATGATAAGCATGAGAAAAAATCCACAGGCTTCGGGTGAGAACACGGACGAAAACATCAAAAAAAGCAAATCAGTCCGTATGAGGCCGGGGAAATATGATACCATCAATCCAATCCCCGGATGAAAAGTAACAGACAGAAAAGTAAATACGGATTTGCCTGCAGCCCACTCTTGCACCGACTTCCTCTTTATGCTAAGATGGCAAAAACAGGAAGGGAAAACACAGCCAGACAGGAGGTTTTTGTTCTCATGAAAAAAAAGATCGCACTCGGAATCACCGCGTTTGAGGATATCATCGGCAGAAATGTCTTTTATGTAGATAAGACGTATTTTATCAGCGACTGGTATGGAAGTGCAGATCAGGTGACCTTAATCACGAGACCGAGACGTTTCGGCAAGACGTTGACGCTGAACATGGTGGAGACTTTTTTTCCAATCAGTATCAGGATCGGGGAGATCTTTTTGCCGGTTTGCTGATCTCAGAGGATGAGAGTCTGTGTGCGATGCAGGGAACTCTTCCCGTTATCAATCTCAGCCTGGCGGATGTGAAGCAGGACAGCTATGAGAGCATGACGGCGAAGATGAAACGTATCATGTCGGCTCTCTATCTGCGTCACAGATATCTGTTGCGATCAGAAAAGCTGGAGGAGGCGGAGAAAAGGGACTTTTCAAACGTAGTTGACCGGGTTATCACGGATGAAGAATGTATGGAGGCTGTTTTTAAACTGTCCGGTTATATGTACCGCCATTATGGGAAAAAAGTCCTGATTCTGATCGATGAGTATGACACGCCGATGCTGGAAGCCTATACGGCCGGTTATTGGGAGGACGCGATCGCGTATGCCCGACGCATGTTTCATGCCGCATTCAAGGATAATCCATACCTTGACCGGGGATTGATGACAGGTATTACGAGGATTACGCAGGAGTCAGTCGTTTCGGATTTGAATAATCTGCGTGTTGTGACGACCCTGTCGCCGGTATATGAGACCTGTTTTGGATTTACAGATCAGGAAGTATATGAAGCGTTAGCTTTTTACGGACTGTCGGATAAAAAGCGGGAGGTCGATGACTGGTATGATGGATTTCAGTTTGGAGAGCATAAGGGCATCTATAATCCGTGGTCCATTTTAAACTATCTGCGGGACAGGAAGTTTGCTCCGTATTGGGTTAATACCAGCAGCAACGCGCTGGTCGGTAAACTGGTGCGGGAAGGTTCCATCAGGGTAAAAGATGAGTTTGAAGTTTTGCTGAAAGGGGAGTCTGTTGTCACAGAGATTGATGAATCGATCACATATGCCGAGCTGGCGGGAGATTCGAAAACCATCTGGAGCTGGTTTCTGACTACCGGTTATGTGAAGATCATTCAGCCGCAGGATGACAGATATAAAATCAGACTGACCAATCATGAGGTGCGGGAGGCATTTTATAAACTTGTAAAAAAGTGGTTTGCGCAGTCCTACGATGAGTATACGGATTTTGTCCGTATGCTGTTGATTGGCAATCTCGAAGGCATGCAGCGGTATATGGAGAAGGTGACGATGCAGACGTTCAGCTATTTTGATGTGGGGAATGCTTCGACAGAAAATGACAAAGCGGAACAATTCTATCATGGATTTACGCTTGGACTGATCGCGGATCTGAACCGCACACATATCCTGACATCAAACAGAGAAAGCGGTTTCGGACGGTATGATGTTTCCATCGAGCCGATGGATAAGACAAAGGATGGGATCATTATAGAGTTTAAGGTGTTCGATTCAGGAAAAGAGGAGAGCCTTTCGGATACTGCGGGGCGGGCTTTGAAACAGATAGAACGTATGAATTACGAAGCCGATCTGAGAGCGAGGGGTATCAGAAACATACGCAAATACGGCTTTGCGTTTCGGGGGAAAGAGGTTTTGATTGTCGAATCAGATTAATAATGTATAATTAAACTGACTGAAATCCCACATGGCATGACCTGATGCTTGCGGGATTTCTTTTTATATGTTAGAATATCAAAATATTGAGTAAAGAACAAATGTTTGCAGTTTTTGTTTGAGATAAAGGGTGAGTGAATGGCAAAACAGGCAGCGTATGACGAAAAAAGCATCTCCGTCCTGGAAGGATTGGAGGCGGTGCGGAAGCGCCCCGGCATGTACATCGGCAGTGTTTCGAGAAAGGGACTGAATCATCTGATCTACGAGATCGTGGACAACGCGGTGGACGAGCATCTGGCGGGCTTCTGCGATCAGATCCGTGTGACGCTGGAGGCAGACGGCTCCTGCACAGTGGAGGATAATGGGCGCGGGATTCCGGTCGGCATGCATGAGAAGGGCGTCCCGGCGGCTCGGCTGGTCTTTTCGACGCTGCACGCCGGAGGGAAGTTCGATGATTCCGTCTATAAAACCAGCGGCGGTCTGCACGGCGTCGGCTCCTCTGTGGTAAACGCGCTTTCCACTTATCTCGATGTGGAGATCAGCAGGGACGGGGCTGTCCATCATGACCGCTATGAGCGGGGGATTCCCACACAGGAGCTGGTGAACGGACTCCTCCCGGTCATCCGGAAGACGAAGCAGACCGGGACAAGGGTGAATTTTCTCCCTGATCCGACGATTTTTGAGAAAACCCGTTTTAAGGAGGATGAGGTCAAAAGTCGGCTGCACGAGACCGCTTACCTCAATCCGGGGCTGACGATTTTCTACGAAGATCTGCGGCCGGAGGAGCCGGAACAGATCGAGTTCCACGAGGAGGACGGCATCGTCGGTTTCGTCCGGGATATCAATAAAAAGTCCGAAGCTCTTCATGAGCCGATCTATTTCAGGGGTGAGAGCGATGGGATCACCGTCGAGGCTGCCATCCAGTATACGGGAGAGTTCCATGAGAATATTCTCGGGTTCTGCAATAATATCTATAACGCCGAGGGCGGCACGCACATCACGGGATTTAAGACGGCGCTCACCACGGTCATGAACCAGTATGCGCGTCAGATCGGTGTGCTGAAGGAGAAGGACGCGAATTTCACCGGTGCCGATGTCCGAAACGGCATGACCGCGGTGGTTTCGGTCAAGCATCCGTCGCCCCGCTTTGAGGGACAGACGAAGACTAAGCTGGACAATCAGGACGCCTCCAAGGTGACGGCGAAGGTGACCACCGAGGAGATACAGCTCTATTTCGATAAGAATCTGGACACGCTGAAAACCGTGCTCTCCTGCGCGGAGAAGGCGGCGAAGATCCGAAAGACAGAGGAGAGGGCAAAGACAAACCTTCTGACTAAACAGAAGTTTTCTTTTGATTCCAACGGAAAGCTGGCGAACTGTGAGAGCCGGGACGCCTCGAAATGTGAGATTTTTATCGTCGAGGGTGATTCCGCGGGCGGTTCGGCAAAGACGGCCCGGGACCGGAATTTTCAGGCGATCCTGCCGATTCGCGGGAAGATACTGAATGTGGAGAAGGCAAGCATCGACAAGGTGCTGGCGAACGCGGAGATCAAGACAATGATCAACGCGTTCGGCTGCGGTTTCTCTGAAGGGTACGGCAACGATTTTGACATCACGAAGCTGCGCTATGACAAGATCGTGATCATGGCGGACGCCGATGTGGACGGCGCGCATATCGCGACGCTGCTTCTCACGCTGTTCTATCGTTTCATGCCGGAGCTGATCTTTGAGGGACATGTCTACATCGCCATGCCGCCGCTGTACAAGGTGATTCCGTCGAAAGGCGAGGAGGAGTATCTCTACGACGACGAGGCGCTGGAGCGCTACCGAAAGACACATAAAGGCAGCTTTACACTGCAGCGCTACAAGGGTCTCGGCGAGATGGACGCGGAGCAGCTCTGGGAGACGACGCTGGATCCCGCGCGGCGTATTTTAAAGAGAGTCGGGATCGAGGACGGGCGCATGGCCTCCGACGTCACGGAGATGCTGATGGGGACGGATGTGCCGCCGCGGAAAGCGTTTATCTATGAGCACGCGAATGAGGCGGAGCTGGACGTGTGAGAAGGGCTTTTACATTTTACAGATGCGGGATGAAATCTGTATGTCTCTGCGTGTCCTGGGAAGCCCGCGAAGTCGTACGCGGTGGAAAAATGAAGCGGCCTCAGGCAGAAAATCGCGGGAAATTAATAACGTGGGGAGAAGATACGGACGAAAACGGCAAAAAGGGCAAAACAGTCCGTAGTTTTTGATGAGATATACGGACGAAAACGGCAAAAAGGGCAAAACAGTCCGTAGTTTTTGATGAGATATACGGACGAAAACGGCAAAAAGGGCAAAACAGTCCGTAGTTTTTTGGAAGATATACGGATTAGAACGGTCAAAATAGCAAAACAGTCCGTACGCCGGCGTGAAACCTACGGACTAAATCAGAAAAAATAGCAAAACAGTCCGTACGCTGCCGGGAAAAATACGGACGAAAACGGCAAAAAGGGCAAAACCGTACGTATGTGGGCGAAAATAATACGGATATACAGGAGGACAGAACATGGCTACAGCAGGGGAACAGATTCTCCGCACGGAATACTCCGAGATCATGCAGAAATCATACATCGATTACGCGATGAGCGTGATCGTGGCGCGCGCGCTTCCGGATGTGCGGGACGGCCTGAAGCCGGTGCAGCGCCGGACGCTGTACGATATGTACGAGCTGGGAATCCGCTATGACAGGCCGTACAGAAAGTGTGCGCGTATCGTGGGCGACACCATGGGTAAGTATCATCCCCACGGCGACAGTTCCATCTACGGCGCGCTGGTGGTGATGGCGCAGGAGTTTAAATACGGGATGCCCCTGGTGGACGGGCACGGCAATTTCGGTTCCATCGAGGGGGACGGCGCGGCGGCGATGCGCTACACTGAGGCGCGGCTGCAGAAGATCACACAGGAGGCGTATCTGGCTGACCTCGATAAAAATGTGGTTGACTTTATCCCGAATTTTGACGCGACGGAGAAGGAGCCGTCTGTTCTCCCGGTGAAGGTGCCGAATATCCTGGTCAACGGAGCGGAGGGCATCGCGGTCGGCATGGCGACCAGCATTCCGCCTCACAATCTGGGCGAGGTGATCGACGGAGTGATCGCCTACATGAAGGATCCGGATATCACGACGGAGGAGATGCTTGCCATCATCCCCGGACCGGATTTTCCGACCGGCGGCATTGTGATCAACAAGGACGAGCTTCCGGCTATCTACGAGAGCGGGAACGGAAAGATCCGTCTGCGCGGCAGGGTGGAGATCGAGAAGGTGAAGGGCGGCAGGGAGCGCATCGTCATCACGGAGATTCCGTACACCATGATCGGCGCGAATATCGGCAAATTCCTGAACGACGTCTACAGCCTGGTCGAGACAAAGAAGACGACGGACATTGTGGACATCTCCAATCAGTCCTCGAAGGAGGGCATCCGCATCGTGATCGAGCTGAAAAAGGGCGCGGACGCGGAAAATATCTGCAATCTTCTCTACAAAAAGACCCGGCTGGAGGATACCTTCGGCGTGAATATGCTGGCCGTCGCGGACGGAAGGCCGGAGACGATGGGGATCGTGAAAATCATCCGGCACAACGCTCAGTTCCAGTTTGAGCTGGCGACCCGCAAATATACAACGCTCCTGAATAAGGAGCGTGAAAAGCAGGAGATCCAGGAGGGGCTGATCAAAGCCTGTGACGTGATCGACCTGATCATCGAGATTCTGCGCGGCAGCAAAAATATCAAACAGGCGAAGGCCTGTCTGGTGGACGGCGTCACGGACGGCATCCGGTTCAAATCAAAGCTCTCGCAGAAGACGGCGTCGATGCTTCGCTTTACGGAGCGTCAGGCGACAGCCATTCTGGAGATGCGTCTTTACAAGCTGATCGGTCTGGAGATCGAGGCGCTGATCAAAGAGCACGACGAGACGCTGAAGCGCATCGAATTCTACGAGCAGGTGCTGGGCAGCCGCGCGGCGATGGCCAGGGTGCTGATGCAGGAGCTGCGAAAGCTGAAAAAGGAGTTTGCGACGCCCCGGAAAACGGTGATCGAAAACGCGAAGGAAGCCGTTTATAAGGAAAAAAAGCAGGCGGCGGTTCCTGTCGTGCTGCTGATGGACCGGTTCGGTTATGTCCGGTCCCTGGACCCGTCCGTGTATGAGAAAAACCGGGAAGCCGCAGACGCGGAGAATCGTCTGGCCGTCTCCTGTATGAGTGACGACCGGCTGTGCCTGTTTACAGATACCGGGCAGATGCATCTCGTGAAGATGGAGGACGTGCCGTTCGGAAAATTCCGCGACAAGGGGATCCCGGTGGACAATATCTGCAACTATTCCAGCAGTAATGAGAATATCGTGACGATATTGCCGTTGTCCGGGATCAGGGACAGACGGGTCCTGTTTGTCTCCAGAGCCTCCATGATCAAATGTGTGAACGGATCTGAGTTTGACGTGTCCAAGCGCACGACGGCGGCGACAAAGCTGGCGGACGGCGACCGCCTGCTCTGTGTGGGGGAGGCGGATGCGGAGACGACGCTGGTGATGCAGTCGGATAAAAACTATTTTCTCCGCATCGCGGCAGCGGACATTCCGGAAAAAAAGAAGGGCGCGCTGGGCGTGCGCGGGATGCGTATGTCCGCGGGTGAATCGCTGGAAGCGGCGTGGATTCTGCGCCAGGATGTCAGCCCGTCCGTGGAAGCGGGCGGGAAGGAAGTGGTTTTGAACCGTCTGCGCATCGGAAGCCGCGATACCAGAGGGGTAAAGCGGTAGAAAACTGTGAGGTTTGTGCGGAAATTTGTGAAAATTCAACGGCAATTTGTTAAAATTTAGATTATGATTGACATTGTGTTTTGCGCAGTGCTAGTATCTCGTATAGTGATTGACAGGATACAATGATTCACTGTCTGAGAACCGACCGGCGGTTATTTTTCTGACCGTCCGGCGGCATGGCGGAAAGAGAGCTGATCATATGCGCACAGCTGCAGACATGAAGGACAATTTTACAGAGGACGATCAGACGCAGGACATAGAGCTGCAGAATCTCATGCCTCTGATGAGCTGTTCGTTTTTGCCCGGACACTGCCTGGAGGCGGTGCGGGCGATCGAGGATGGCCGCCTGCGCGATATCGCGATGGGAGAGTATTATTATTTCAGGGGTTATCCGCGGGAAACCATACGGCTGACGGAGCCGTATCTGGAGGATGCCGATCTGATCCGGCGCATGTCCGCCTGTTTTGTCTATGCATTCGCGTGGCTTTCCGTTTCCGGGGACAATGTACGCCGGACTCGTCAGATGCTGGAAAAGCTGAGAGAAGATTTCAATGATCTCAACAGGATGAATCAGTCGTCGCCCCGACTCAGGGCGGCCTCTTCTTTTGGCGCCTGTTTTATTTCTGTGCTGTTTCATCTGCCGTTAAAAAAAGAATTCTATTTTGATTCAGAAAACCTCCTGCTTTTCTCGCCGGGGCTTCGCTCTTTTATCTGCTATCTGCAGGCACATGCTGCCTATTTACACGGAGATTATGGCCGAAGCATCGGGATTGTCCAGACTGCGCTGGCGCTTCAGCCGGAGACCTGCCCCATTCCCATGATTTACCTCCATGTGGCTGCCGCCATGGATTACATAGGTTTAAAGGATACAAAAGAAGCGAAGGCCCAGATACGGATGGCCTGGGAGCTCGCCCGACGGGATGGCCTGGTCGAGATTTTCGGTGAGCATCACCGGCTGCTCGGAGGCCTGCTTGAAGCGGAGCTGAAAAAAGACTGGCCGCAGGATTTTAAGAACATCATCGGCATTGCCCGCTGTTTTTCCCGCAGCTGGCGTCAGATTCACTGTATAGTCGCCGGTAGCATGGCGCCGGATAACCTCACGACGACAGAATTTTCCATCGCTCTGCTGGCGGCGTTCGGCTGGACGAATCAAGAAATCTGCGATCACATGGGACTCAAAATAAATACCGTGAAATGGTATATTTCTATCATTCTGAATAAACTGAATATCCAGAAAAGATCTGATCTCAAGGATTATATTCTGTATTGAACCGATGCCATACTTTTTTTATATTAAAAGTATGGTTTCGACTTTCGATTTACCTGTTATAATCCGGTCTTAAACACTTTTAGAATAAAAAAGGAGTAGAATCCCCTTATTT
>JAJQEU010000062.1 GCA_021201535.1 Clostridiales bacterium
AATTTTAAAAAGAAAGAAATTGCTGATTATTTCAGCGATAATTGTGGTCGTAGTGGTCATACTTGTTGTTTTTGCGCGGCGGAGTCTGAACAGCATGGTCGAGGAATCATATAATGTGGAGCTGGAGACAGCACAGGTGAGGGATCTGTCTGATTATATTTCCTTAAAAGGAACCGTGAGCGGAGAATCCAGTATGAACTATTCCTCTTCTGCGTCCTCACAGGTTTTAACGGTTAATGTTGCAGTCGGTGATGAGGTGGAAGTCCGAGATGTGATTGTCACGCTGAACCAGGAAGCGATTCAGTCAGAAATCAATGCGCTGGAACAATCCATCTCAAATGCAGAGGCCCTGGCGGCGAATGAATCTGCGCAGAATCAGCGTGCGCTGGCGCAGGCAAAGGCGGATCAGGAGACGCAGCTGACGGCTGCAAATCAGGCGATTTCCAGCGCTCAGACTGCTTACAATGAAGCAAAAGCAGCTTATGATGAAGTAAATAATCAGATTATATCATTGACAAATCAGATAAATACATCGGCAGATGAAACAGAAAAAGAGTCTCTGTCTGAACAGATTTCGGATTTAAGTATGCAGTTGTCTGATCTGAAAAGCTCTGTAAGCAGCGCCGAATCCGCCCTGACGGAAGCAAAAACGAATTACAATACTGTTAAAACATCGACAGATGAGGCAATTTATGCCGCCCAGAATACGATTGATATGGAACAGTATTCGACGACGGATGATACCGCTACCCGGACACAGCTGGATGCATTATATGCTGAACTGAATGATTGTGAAATCGTCAGCCAGACCTCGGGTGTTGTCACTGCAGTCAATGTTACGGTTGGCGATATCAATACGCCCAATGCTACGATAGTTACTGTGGAGAATGTGGATACGCTGATCATGACAGTTTCTGTAGATGAGGAAGATATTTTAAGTCTGCAGGAAGGTATGCGGGCGGTGGTCACTTCGGATGCGCTTCCGGATGAGGAGATTGATGGCGAAATCATACGGGTAGTAAATGTAATTTCTCAGTCTGTAGATGAGTATGGAGGCAGCAGCAGCGGATTTTCCGTGGAAATTCGACTGGACGACTGCGATCTGCTCAGCGGCATGTCCGCGAAGGCAAAAATTATACTTTCAGACAAATCGAAGGCGCTCTGCGTTCCCTATGACCTGGTACAGTATGATGAAGAAGGACAGGCGTATATCCTGGTTGCGGAAAAAAATGATGCAGATTTGGAGTATATTGCTGTTCGTAAAGATATCGAGATTGGAGAAGAACTGGATTATTATGCGGAGGTGACCGGAGGAGACCTGCAGGAAGGTGATTATATCATTATGGATTATTCAATCATGGAAGGTGATATTTTTGAAGGCAGTATTTATACGGATGATGATATAGATGAGAGCGAATCTGTCACAATTACCGTGGGCTGAATCACAGACAGGAGATGCGTATGTTAAAGATTCAAATGATACAGATGAAACATATTATCAAGCGATTCTATATCGGTCAGCCCAATGAACTGGAAATTCTGCACGGTATTGATTTATCGGTACAGAGAGGAGAGTTTATCTCGATTGTTGGAGAATCAGGTTCAGGGAAAAGTACACTGATGAATATTATCGGCATACTGGATCGTCAGACTGAGGGGGATTATTTTCTGGATGGTCAGGACGTCAACCAGATGAATGATGTAGTTCGAAGTAGTGTCAGAAATAAAAAAATCGGATTTGTGTTTCAGAATTTTAATTTAATAGCCAGGGCGGATGCACTGAAAAATGTGACGCTCCCTCTTTTATATTGTGAAGAAAAAAATAAAAATGTAAAGGAACGCGGAATGGAGATGCTGCGGCTGGTCGGAATGGAGGACAGAGCCACACACAGGCCGAACGAACTGTCCGGCGGACAAAATCAGAGAATTGCCATCGCGAGAGCGATGATCAACGACCCGTCCATCATTCTGGCGGATGAACCGACAGGAGCACTGGATTCAAAAACGGGGCATCTGATTATGGATATTTTTCACAGGCTTCATGAAGAACAGGGAAAAACTGTGGTGCTGATCACACATTCGAGAGAACTGGCGTCGGAAACGCAGCGTATTGTGACACTGAATGACGGGCTGATCACGTCTGATCAACAGGAAATCGCAGCGCTCAGTGACAGTCCTGTTACATCGGATTAAGAAGGAGGCGCACAATTATGTTATTGGAAAATATAAAAGAGGCTCTCCAGAGCATATCCGCAAATAAAATGCGATCGTTTCTCACCATGCTTGGCATTATTATCGGTATTACGGCAGTGATCACGATTACAACGATTGGTGCGTCCATTCGCAGTACACTGAACGCTACGATGAACTCTCTGGGGGGAAATACAATTTATGTTTATGTAGAGGCAATCTGGCCGGATGATCTGGATGATGAAGAGTGGGAGACCTGGGAATATCCCTCAATGGATGAAGAGGATTATATCACGCCCTCAATGATGGATGAACTGGAGGAGACATACCCGGATGAAGTTGCCGGATATCTTGCCAATACATGGCTGGCCGATGGTCAGATTTATGAAAACAGCGATACCTATGCGAATGTCTACGTGGAAGGTGTAACGGACAGTCAGCTCGATTATACGAAACTGAATCTTGTCAGAGGGAGAAATATTACAAAACAGGATATGGCAGAAGAAAAACGTGTCTGCCTGGTCTCAGATTTAATGGTGAATTATTATTTCGGAGAGGAAAACCCGATTGGTCAGCAGATTGAGGTGGAAACAAGTGAGGGTGATTCCTGGAAATTTACCATTGTAGGTGTGTACGAATATGATGTAGCTATATTTGGCCAGGATACATCTGTTGCAGAAAAAGACCGACAGACTTTTGTCTATATTCCTGTTACAACTGCGAACGCAATGTCCTCAGAGGAAATCTACGGATATGAATATGTCACGATTCTTTTACAGGTGGGAGCAGACGCGACTCTGGCAGAGGAGGAGATAAACACCTACTTTGAAGACGTATACAGTGCGAATGAGGACTGGACAATCTGGAGTTACAATTCATCGGCGGATCTGGAGACAATTGATACCGTGATCAACGTGATCACGATCGCCATCTCCGTGATTACTGCGATTTCTCTGGTTGTAGGAGGTATCGGTGTGATGAATATTATGCTGGTATCCATCACTGAACGAACAAAAGAGATCGGCATCCGAAAAGCACTGGGAGCAAAAAACAGGACAATTCGTCAGCAGTTTCTGATTGAGTCTGTCGTGCTCTGTGTCATCGGCGGTGTGATTGGAATATTATTGGGGCTTCTGTTCGGATTTCTTCTGGGTAGGGTGGCAATGATGCTGATCAATACCTATTATGCGGATTTTTCCAGTTATATCGTGCTGAATGTGCGCCCTTCCGGAATTGCTATCATTTTGTCCGTCGGATTTTCCATGCTGATCGGAATCTTCTTCGGATCCTATCCGGCGAAAAAAGCGGCAAAAATGGAAGTAATCGATGCATTGAGATATGAGTAAAGAGAAGGTAAAGGTAAAGAGGAATCTTTAAAAAAATTATCTTTGCGGTTGACAAATTGTCGTTCATTTAGTATATTTATAAATGCGTTATGTCATATTAATGAAATAACGAAACGGAGAAATACTCAAGTGGCTGAAGAGGCGCCCCTGCTAAGGGTGTAGGTCGTTTGCGCGGCGCGAGGGTTCAAATCCCTCTTTCTCCGTTATTTTTTTGCATAAAATCCGATATAGCTTCTGTTAAATAAGACGAGTTAGTTAAAAGAAGTATTTCAGTATAATATATCGGCGTAAAAAAATAAAAAAAGTTGTTGACAATATCTGGCAGTCATGATATTATAATCTGGCTGTCGCACGAAAACAGCGACACGGACATTGATAACTGAACAGTGAAATAACCT
>JAJQEU010000117.1 GCA_021201535.1 Clostridiales bacterium
TGTTAAAAAAATAACAATACACACAAAGCGATCATAAAAGACAGGATAACCATAATGGACAGATACAATTTACGACAGATTGTGTCATTTTCTCGTACAAGATTATTTCAAGACTGCAGAGGATTTGAGGTTATGTAAGTATCAAAACCCGGATCCGGGTTTTGACATTCTTTTTGTATTTGTTGTAGCGTTTCTTTCATAAAGATAGTATAATAGCCTTATCTGAGAAAACAGGAACTGTTTACAGGGATTTTACGGAGGTTAAGATGACAGAACAGATTTTTACAAACGAGATTATTTTATCCTGGCTTCAGTATTTTGCGAAAAATACACCGATTGATTTGGAAAAAGTGAAAATGCTGGACATCACCCGGAAAAACAAGAACGTGATTCCGACCGTGGAGTCGCACAAGGCGGTGCTTGTCTTTACCGAGGCGGGCAATCCGGACATTTTTTACCGCATGTGGAATGCCGGTCTGGGCGACTGCGATGTCTGGTATAACGAGGGCTCAGAGCCGGTGGGCGAGGTGAAGCACGATAAGATCAGCGATATGATCAACCGCGGGATCAACGCGTCCGCCGGTATGCTGATCGTGAATGAGAATATGTGCAATACCTACAAAATCGGCATGGACAACCACAATTTCCGCCGCGGTTCCATCCACTATGTGGGCAGCGAGATCCGTTCCGTGATCTTTAACAAGATGCACGTGGGGCAGCAGGACGATATCTGCGTGATCAGCGGCGAGAGCATTGCGATTGAGGCGGGGATCATTGCGAACGAGGGATCGGTGCTGGCGGTGGAGTATAATAAGGACGACCGCATGACGATCGAGGAGAATATCGAGCATTTCGGACTTCACAATATTCAGGTGATCGATCATGTGGATGAGGAGACCATGCGCGGACATGCTGTTCCGTCTCTGGTATTTCTGGTGGCATCGGCCAGCATGGAGCAGGAGATTGCCTGTCTTGTGAAGCTGAACCCGCAGATCAGCGTGGTGGTGTACACGCTCGATTTCTGTGTTGCGGCCGGGATGGCAAAATTGTTTGAGAAGTACGGAATCGGCGATACGGAGACCATTCAGGTGTCGGTTTCCCGTCTGAATCATAAAAATTCCTTTGAGCAGGAGCCGGCGCCGTGGATCATTTCCGGAAAAGCGAATGGTTGATCCGGTGATCTGCCAATCATCAGGAACGGAGATTTAAGAATCAGCCGGGCATATCATAAGTCCGGAAACGGAGAGGTGTTTTGTTATGGAAGGAATCGAGAAAAGCTGCATCGACTGTACCGTGGGAAACTGCAACTGGGAGGATGGCAAATACCCGCCCTTCTGTCCGTCCACGCATATGGATCCGGATCTTCTGGCAGACGCGATGGCGGAATATAAGAAGGAAGATATCCGCCGCGTGACGATCGCCGCCGCGGAGGTCGAGGCGGACAACTACTGCAAAATGACCCGTCTGGAGGAGACCGTGGAGTTTGCGAAGAAGATCGGTGCGAAGCGGATCGGGATCGCGAACTGCGTGGGCCTGCTCTCCGAGGCGCGGGTGCTGGCGCAGGTGCTGCGCAGCCACGGCTTTGAAGTGTACGGGGCCGCGTGCAAGGGCGGCACGCAGAAAAAGGCGGATGTGGGCATCCCGGAGCGCTGCAACGCGGTCGGTTTTAATATGTGCAATCCCATCCTGCAGGCGAAGTCCCTGAATGCGCGGCACACGGATCTGAACATTCTGGTGGGACTCTGTGTGGGGCATGACAGCATGTTTTATAAATATTCCGACGCGCTGGTGACGACGCTGGTTGCAAAAGACCGCGTGCTGGGACATAATACCGTGGCTGCCATGTATCAGGCGGATAAGTATTATAAGAGGGTGTTCGGAAATGAGAAAAAGATTTAACATTACAGGACGCTGTGTTCAATCCAGACATTATATGGTGAATATAGACGACAGGCTTTTCAAAATAAAAACCATGATTGAAAATGGCGATTATTTTGTTATGAACCGCGCCAGGCAGTACGGAAAGACAACGACATTAGGCTGTCTGTCTTCTTATTTGGAGTCGGAGTACATTGTCATATCTATGGATTTTCAACTCATGAGTGACAATAAATTTTGCGATGAGCATAGCTTTTCTATTGCTTTTGCAGATTATTTATTGGAAATAGTCAGAAACGACAAGGTTCCTGTGCGCGGATTAGACTCGAATGTGTTACAAAGGCTGCATGCAGAAGTTGAGATGAATGATTACAATTACGGTCTTGTGGAATTGTTTCGCTCCCTGAGTTCTTTGTGTCGTACAGCGGAAAAGCCGGTGGTGCTTATCATTGACGAGGTAGATACCGCGTCAAATTATCAGGTTTTTCTGGGATTTCTGGCACAGCTGCGCGGATATTATCTGAAAAGAGAGATCAATGCAACGTTTCAATCTGTGATTCTCGCAGGAGTATATAATATTAAAAATCTGAAATCAAAATTGCGTCCGGAATCGGAGCATCGGTTTAACAGTCCATGGAACATTGCGGCTGATTTTCGGTTGGATATGAGTTTTTCTGCCGCTGACATTAAGGGCATGCTTTGCGAATATGAAGCTGATTATATGACAGGGATGGATATCGAGATGGTAGCAGGAATTATTTATGATTATACATCCGGATATCCTGTGTTGGTATCTGACATTTGTAAGCGAATAGATGAGGAGATTCCGGAGATGGACAGTTTTTCAGATAAAGCGTCTGCATGGACCCGGAAAGGTGTGTTGGAAGCGGTAAATTGTCTGATTTCCGAGAAAAATATGTTATTTGACTCCTTGACAGATAAAGTGGAAAACTATCCTGATTTAAAAGATTTTCTATATTCTCTGTTGATGACCGGAAAGGAAATTGCCTATAATCCGGATATGGAAGCGATAGATGTCGCCCTGATGTTTGGATTTGTTAAAGTTGAAAATACGAAAGTGGTAGTAGCAAACCGTATTTTTGAGACTCGTTTGTATAATATGTTCCTTACTTCGCCGGAAATGCAGAAAAGCAGGATGTATACCATTGGAACACGGGATAAGTATCAGTTTGTAAAGAGTGACGGTCTCGATATGGATTTGATACTGGAACGGTTTGTAACGAGCTTTAATGATTTGTACGGCGATCGGCCGCAGAGCTTTCTGGAGGAAGACGGCCGGAGATATTTTCTGCTTTATCTGTGTCCGATCATCAATGGAATGGGAAATTATTATATCGAGTCCAGAACGCGTAATATGGAGCGAACAGACGTTATTGTTGATTATGGCGGAAAACAATATGTAATTGAACTCAAAATCTGGCGGGGCAATGCGTATAATTCCCGGGGAGAAAAACAATTGATGGAGTATCTGGATTATTACCATTTGGATTGTGGGTATATGCTGAGTTTTAATTTTAATAAGAAAAAGGAAATCGGGCTTAAGAGAATTTGTCTTGGAGATAAGGTTCTGGTGGAGGCAGTGGTCTGATGGCAGAATCATCAGGGCACGCGGATACCATTGGATTTTCAGAAACGCAAAAAGGAGGCAGGGATGACGGATAACGAAGTTTCAAATGTTCAGACGGAGAACCCTCTCGGCACGGAGCCGATCGGCAGATTGCTGCGCAGGTTCGCGGTCCCGAGCTGTATCTCCATGATCGTAAACGCGCTCTATAACATAGTGGATCAGATCTTCATCGGCAGAGGCGTGGGTTATCTCGGCAACGGAGCGACGTCGGTGATCCTGCCGCTCACTGTACTTGCGCTCGGCGTGTCGTTCCTGTTCGGGGACGGCTGCGCGGCCTTCTACAGCATGAAGCTGGGTGAGAAGAAGCCGGAGGAGGCGGCAAACAGTGTGGGGACAGCTGTGCTGTGTGCCGTGATCGGCGGTATCGTGCTGGGCGTTGTCTGCTCGATTTTTCTAAGCCCGCTCTGCTGGCTGACCGGCGCCACGGAAGCGATCTATCCCTACGCCATGGATTACGGACGGGTGATCGTGGCGGGGCTGCCCATGGTCGTCTTTTTTGCGGGCATGTCCAGCATCGTCCGGGCGGACGGCAGCCCGGGCTACAGTATGGCGGGGCTGCTGACCGGCTGCGTGACAAATATCGTGCTGGACTATATCTTTGTGTTTCCGCTTGATATGGGCGTGCGCGGCGCGGCGATCGCGACGGTACTGGGACAGGCGGCGAATACTGTGATTTTTCTGTTTTATTTCAGGCGTTTCCGGCAGGTGCGGATCACAAAGAAAAATTTTCGGATCCGGCTGCCGTATGTCAGACGTATCTGTCAGCTGGGTATCTCCAGCTTTATCATCCAGATGTCGATTGTGGTCATCATGATCGTGACAAATAAGCTGCTGGTATTCTACGGCGCGAAATCCAAATACGGCTCGGATATCCCGCTGACTGCCATGGGCGTGACGATGAAGATCAATAATATCCTGATCGCCATCATGAACGGCATCGCCGCGGGTGCATTGCCGATCATCGGATTCAACTACGGCGCGCGCAACCTTGACCGGGTGAAGAAAACGATCAAAATGTCTGTGGGAATCGCGATGCTCTGCGGAGTGGCCGCCACCTTTTTCTTCCAGATGTTCCCGGAGCAGATCATATCGATCTTCGGCTCCGAGTCGGATCTGTATGTGGAGTTTTCCGTGCTCTGTCTGCGGGTGTTCCTGCTGCTGTGTGTTCTGGACGGTATGAACAATGTCATTCCGACCTGCTTTCAGGCGGTGGGACGCCCCGGGTATTCCGCGCTGTCTTCCTGTCTGCGGCAGCTGATCCTGAATATTCCGCCGGCCATCATCGCGCCCGTCTTTGTCGGGGTGACCGGCATCCTGTGGAACGGACCGATTGCCTGCGCGTCGGCATTTATCATTAATATTATTATGATCCGGAAGATTTTCCGGAAATTGGAGCAGGAGATGGGGCGAGGATAGAGAATGGGGAACTGTCTATAAATAACGCGTGCTGTTGCAAGTCACATTCTGCACGAATACAAAGCGTAAAGCTGGTTGGTGAGGATGTGACTTGTAAGCGCACCCGACAATTACGCTTTCTCGATGACGCAGGTATGTTTTTTTGATTTGCTGTTTTTATCATAATTAATTCCGACCAGCAGCAGATCATTCATATATTCTTTCATTTGACCATCATATCGGTTTTCTTTTATCTGACGTATCGCACTGTCCGCGGACTGATTGTATTTCAGTTCGATAATCATGGGTGGTTTGTCTGTATGCCGACGGGGAATAAAGGCAAGATCGGCAAATCCTTTTCCGGTGGGAAATTCCCGGATAATCATATAGTCCCGTTTTGCTGTATAGTATGCAAGCGTAACCGCACAGCTTAAAGACGCTTCATTGTTGTACTGTAAAATAGAAGAAGCAGACTCGTGTATCCTTTCCAGCGAGTCGGCGACTGTGTCGCATTCACCCCGTATTGTCGCGTTCAGCAGATCATCAGATTCTCTTAATGCGGTTCCGATTTCCTGCCAGCCGGCATCCTGAACAGCCAGTCGAAATGAATCGGATACTTCCAGATTCGGAATATATACGGTTTTCTCTCGTTCATCGTATGCAAGATAGCCCAGATGAATAAGCAGGGTTAAAACATCGTCCCTGTTTCGGAAACTGACCAGATCATTCTGAAAGCTGAGAATATCAATGGGTATACTCCGACCGCCGAGCATGGCTATGACAGCGTCCGCGAGACCGTCCATATTCATGCTGATATAATTTTTTAAAGACTCATAGGTCTCAGTTTTTGTCCAGTAATTTCGGAAGTTTTTCCGGTATATGGCGGAGGTTACAGAGTTGGGGCTGTATACAGAAGGATATCCGGGAAACGAATAACCGTCATACCATCTTTTCATTTCAGAAAAATCCATCTGATTTTTGTCACAGATCATTCGAACTTCACATTCCGTAAATCCGACATACGGCGCCAGCATATCCGGAGCTGTCATAGTGTATTCCTGAAAATCTGTCAGGGCAGATTCTGTACCGTATTTTTTTATGGGCAGAATGCCGGTCATGTAGGCGCCGGAAATCATTTTTGCTGTATTTCCGCCTTTAAAGAGTCCGCGTAAAAGAAGAAGATACTTTTCTGTGAGGTCAGGATTGTGTTTTGCTTCACGAAACAGGGCATCCCATTCGTCAATGATAATAAAAAATCGGGATTTTGTTTCCTGCGCAACACTCAATAAAGCAGATGGAAGGGAAGCCTCTTCATCTTCGATGCTTCCGGGAAATGCTTTTTTTAATTCACGGATTACCCGGTTCTGCAGATCCGACACGACCATGCGGATATCTTCTGTAATCGAAATAAACCATGTGAGATCCAGATAAATCACGTGGAACTGATTCAGATATCGCGGATAAGAGGCGCATCCTGATATTGTAAGATCATCGAACAATTTTCGGGAGTCACAGCTTCTGTCATAGTAAGCGCACAGCATTCTGGCTGCGAATGATTTTCCGAAACGCCTGGGACGGCTGACGCAGGTCAGGCGTCTGGGCGTGTCAATGGTACTGTTAATGAAATCAATTAATTCGGATTTATCAATATAAATATCATTTCGGATGCTTTGAAATTCGGCGTTGCCCGGATTTAAATAAATTCCCATGCGTGTCGTTCTCCTTTTGATCCCGATGTCCTACAGGCACTTATCAATGATTTTGCGCAAAATGGCAGGATTTTGTTCCGGTTCATCGTGTTAGGCGCTTACAAACGATTTTTTGTGCAAAATGGCAAAATTTCTATTCCGGTTTATCCGGGTTAGGTTTATGCTACAACAAATATGCGCTGAAAGCAAGTTGTAAATTATAAAGATGGCTCCGTTTTAACGATGGTATTTCTTTGTACGGACAGTGTTTTGGGAAATATGTATAAAAACCATGCTTTTATTACCTCGGAATTATTTAATATTGACAGGGGGGGGTATACTGTATACTGCTTGTGAGAGGTGAAAAAAAGTTGCAGAAGGTCAGATTCCGCCGGTTTATAATAAAAAACGAAAGAGGATTTTAGAATGATTGAAGAGATGGCTCAAAAATTAGAATCCATGAATAAAAATGCGGATGGAACGGCGGAAGTGCTGGACGGAAAAGAAGCTGTCGGTGAATTAAACGAGTATAAAAAACGAACTGCTGTATCTGCGCAGGTCAATGGCAGAGCAGATTCAGTATATGCTGGGGCAGCTGGGCAGGGAACAGGAGGATTCGGAAACCGGTAAGAGCCTGCATGAGCTTTTAAATGTGATGAATGTGACCGCTGTCTGGGATGATGACGGAGATAATAAAATGTTTACGGTACTGAAGACAGAACAGCCGGAACGGTGCGGAAATAAACCCTGTATGGTTTATGAGGGAGAAGTTCTTTTGCAGGGGCTCCGGTTTGAAGCATCGTAGCCGGGCCGGATGGAGATGCGGATATGGGAAATAAAAAAGATTTTCTGGGATATGATCTCGGCGACGGCGAGAGTATTACCGATATTGTTGTGACGGATACGGATTTCCCAAGTCGGACGGTACGTACGGATTTTTCAGACATGCCGATGCCCGACTGCGAAAAGCCGGGAGAGGCTTTGCCGACCATATTTGTCAGAGACAGGGACGGCGAAATTATTTTTGCCCACAGTATCCAGAATGATCCGGAGTCTGCCGTCGATATACGGATCAATTTCAAACGCAGGCCGACGGATCTGATTGAAGGACTGGATGAAAACAGGAGACTGAGGCTTCTCCGGATTTTTTCAGAGGCGAAGCAGTGGCCGGACGCGTCTGTTTGTCCGGAATGTAATTCCGAAAAGATGAATGAGCTGCGCTACTGCGTCGTGACATTCACAAACGCGATCTTCAGCGAGGAATCCTATCGTGAGCGCATTCGGGGAGCAGTGTCCGGCTGCAAAGAGATTGTATTCTGTGTCGGCCATCCGACCCGGTGGGATGATCTGGACGTGGCTATTTATAAGACGATTTTGCGGACAAGCATCCTGGGTAAGGGAAGCTATGAAGGCGTACCGTCCTCCCTCGTTATGTCGGAGGAGTCCAGGGCTGCGTTCCTGTATGTGAGGGATCAGGGAAAGAATGACAGGCTGGAGAAGGGAAGCAGCGCGCTTCTGATCGATGTCGGCTCTTCGACCATTGATATCACGGCCATGTCTCCTGAATCCAGAAATCACCAGTATAACAGCGGGAATAATTATCTGGGAGCCAGGGGGATTGATCTGATCATACGGGACTGGTATCTGGATCAGCTTTTAAAGGACAGGGAAAATCTGGCGGTATATCAGGAGCTTGTGTGCGCGAACCCGACGCTGGATAAGACGCTGACCATGTTCTGCCGCGGCGCGAAAGAACAGATTTACAGTTACAAGAGCGGAAAAGCAAATATTTTTTTCGGGAATTTCCAGCCGATGAAGCTGGACAAAGCAACTCTGGATCAGCTGATCTGTACGGTACCGATAGCAGATGTGCTTCGAAAAAATGCGGATCTGCCTGCGGCAGCGGCGGAGCATATGGGAGAGAAGAGCTGGAAAGAGCTGTTTCAGGATTTTATGTCGGAGCAGAGACGGACGATGCGGGACGAAGGTATCCGGGTCGGTAGGATTATCCTGACCGGCAGCACGTCTAAAATGCCGGTTGTATCGGAAGTAATTAAATCTGTATTTACCGATCTCCCGGAATCGGCGCTGTTTTTTGACATGGATCCGTCCCGCGCGATCTCAAAGGGCCTGGCGCTTGTCGGACCTTCCAACGACAAGTCCGTATCCTTTCAGCTGGATGTGGCGCAGGTGCTTCAGGAGGAAGTGCCGGAGACTGTCCGCAGAAATCTGAGCGGACTCGCGTCTGAGCTGAGTTCCTGGCTCGGCGGAGAGATGGAGCAGATGGTACTTAAACATGTAAAAAAATGGCAGAACGGGGAGTATAAAACCTTTAATGATATGACGCTTGCCATTGAGCGTGACTGTAGTCCGGAACAGATAGATAGCATGACGGGAAACCGGATGGAACAGATTCTTCTGTCCTGGTGCGGCGATGTGATCGGGAAAGAGTTGGCGGTCAGCCTGAAGAAGATCTGCGATAAGAACGGTGTGACTGAGTTTTCCATCGAGGATCTCGATATGATGGCTGCGAGAGACAGCCTGCTGATCAGGAGTGCGGATATCGTGATGAGTCCGGCCGTCCGAAGCGGTTTAAACAAGGTTGTGAACAAGATATGCAACAGAGTGATTATTATCCTGATAGTGGCTCTGAGCTGGGTGCCGCTGATCAGCTGGGCGATGCTGTTCGGCGGAGCGGGCACGGTGATATGGAACGCGTTTAAAAGTAAAGAAGACGGTTCCGAGGCTAAGCTGGTTGCTTTTGCCAAGGACAAGGAGATTCCCAAACCTCTTCGGAAGCTGTGCCAGGAGAATGTGTTCGAAAGAGAGATAAAAAAGGTAAATATTGCGGGAAATTATCGTCTGGCGAAAAAGAAGAACCGCGATGTAGTGAAGTGGGTGTTATTGAGCGTCTTTTTTTCCTGGATTGTGTTGATTATCAATCTGTGCATGAAGCCGAATGAATAGGTATGGGAGGAGAAATCAAATGAAAGAAACATTGACAGAGCTTGTGTTTATCCTGGATCGGAGCGGATCCATGTCCAGGCTGACCGATGACATAATCGGCGGGTTTAACTCCATGATTGAGAAGCAGAAAAAAGAGCCGGGTGAGGCCGTAGTGACGACCGTATTATTTGATGACAAGTACGAAATCCTGCATGACCACCTGCCGTTGCAGAAAGTAAAGCCGCTGACGAACAAAGAATATTTTGCCCGCGGCCTGACGGCGCTGCTGGATGCGGTTGGCATGACGATCAACACGGTAGGGGCCAGACTGAATGATACGCCCGAAAGAAAGCGTCCGGGGAAAGTGATCTTTGTTATTACCACGGATGGGCTTGAGAATTCAAGCCATGAATTTACAAGGGCGCAGATAAAGGAAATGATCACGCATCAACAGGATAAATACAGCTGGAACTTTGTGTTCCTCGGAGCTAACATGGATGCGGTGAAGGAGGCTTCCACCCTCGGTATTCAGGCAGATTTTGCCCGCAACTACAGTGCGAGTAAGGCGGGTACGGCGAACCTTTTTGAGGGAGTCAGCGAAACGATGGGCGTCATGCGTTCGGCAGCGTTCGACCGCAGAAAAAAGGATCAGGGATACTGTGCGGCGATGGCTGCTCTTGATAAGGCTGAAGGGAAGAAAGATAAAGGGAACGGAGAGGCATGAACCGGAACAGAAGAGAACTGTACCGGTTATCATCCGGAGCGGAAATGGATTGTGCCGGATGAAATGACAGAGAGAAAAAGCAGAGCGGCGCGTGAAAACCATGCGCCGCTCTGTTTATAAAGTCCTTGTGAATCAACAGAATCTGAATCAGTTCAAAGCTGCCGTGATGATCGCCATGGAATAAACCTCCATCGCGTTGCATCCTCTGGACAGGTCGTTGATCGGAGCGTTTAAGCCGAGCAGGATCGGGCCGTAAGCGTCGAAATTGCCGAGACGCTGCGCGATCTTGTAGCCGATATTGCCGGCGTTGATGTCCGGGAAGATGAAGGTGTTGGCGTGTCCCGCAACCTCGGAACCGGGGCATTTGGTCTTTGCCACATTCGGGGAAACGGCTGCGTCAAACTGAAGCTCGCCTTCGATCGCAAGCTCCGGAGCGGCAGCCTTTGCCTTCGCGCAGGCGTTGCGCATTTTGTCTACGTCCTCGCCCTTGCCGGAGCCCAGGGTGGAGTAGCTTAAGAACGCGATCTTCGGGTCGATGCCGAAGATCTTCGCGCAGGCTGCGGTCTCGGTCGCGATCTCTACGAGATCATCCTCGGTGGGCTTGATGTTGATGGCGCAGTCACCCATAGCCAGAACTTCGTTCTCGCCGGTCGCGGCGGGACGAACCAGAATGAAGCAGGAAGATACGATCTTGTTGCCCGGTTTGGTCTTGATCAGCTGCAGCGCGGGGCGAACCGTGTCAGCGGTCGAGTATGTAGCGCCGCCCAGCAGGCAGTCTGCAACGCCCATCTTTACCAGCATGGTGCCGAAGTAATTGCCCTTCAGCAGTGCGGCACGGCAGTCGTCCGCCGTCATCTTGCCCTTGCGGAGCTCTACCATGGTCTCAACCATCTCGTCCATCTTGTCGTAAGCTTCGGGATCAATGATATCCGCACCGTTAATATTATATCCGGCGTCTTCAGCGGCCTTCTTTACCTCATCTACATTTCCTACCAGAATCGGTTTCAGGAAAGTACCGGCGAGCAGACGGGAAGAAGCTTCCAGAATCCGGGAATCGGTGCCCTCTGTAAAAACGATGGTTTTGGGATCGTTTTTTAATTTCTGAATTAACGCGTTGAACATTGGTTTGTTACCTCCATATAATATATTTTATGTTTCTATTGTACCGCTTTTCAGGTAAAATTCAAGGAAAAAGAGTGTTATCATTTTCACAATGTAGGAATAATAAATACAAAACCGGCAGATCCTGTGATCTGCCGGTGCGTACGCCTTCAGGGGCTCGAACCCTGGACAAATAGATTAAGAGTCTACTGCTCTACCAACTGAGCTAAAGGCGCATATATTTACCTGAGATGCGTCTGTTTTGTGACGCAACAATGATTATATATCATGTTGGAGTAAAATGCAAGCAAAAATTTATGCATCAACGCGGTTTTTGTACAAAATTTTATCAGGTAAGGAAAAAATCCTATATAATGCAAGATATTTAATATATTTTTGTTGAAAATAAGTAGTGACTAATCCATGAAAGTGTAGTATCATATACACAGTGACGAGAGTTTCGGATTTGATATTGTGAGTTTGACGGAAGACTCTGTTTTGACTGCGAAATATCCGGGCGGATTACAGGGTAATATATATTGTAACTGTTCAGGACAGTAGTTCGCACCTGCTGCGAAGTACGTATGATGACGTACATGACACGAATTATTACAGGTTTGGAGTTATCGATATGTTTGACGCATTGCGATCGCTGATCGGAGATCATGTGAATTTTGTTTTTCTGGGAGAGGCCGGGAGCGGGAAGAGCGAGGTTTCCCTCAATTTTGCAAAATATCTGAGTGAACTGGGCGACCGGCCGGTTCATTATTTTGATCTGGATATGACGAAACCGCTCTTTCGCTCCAGGGACGCGGTGGAGGAGATCGAGGCTCTGGGCGTGATCTTTCATTATGAGGAGCAGTTCATGGATGCGCCGACCCAGGTGGGCGGCGTGAACCGTCTGCTGCGTGATCCGGACTGTTATGTGATTCTGGACATCGGCGGGGATCATATAGGCGCCCGTGCGATCGGCGGTTACGCGCCGCAGATCAATAAGGATCAGACGATTGTTTACTATGTACTGAACGCTTACCGGCCATGGTCCAATGACATCGACCATATCGACGAGACGCTGGCAAAGATTCTGGGCGTGTCCCACATCCAGCTGGGCAGGCTGCATATGGTCAACAATCCGAACAACGGACTCACGACGACGGAGCGGGAGTTTGTCGAGGGCAGCCGGAAGATGGCGGAGATGGTGAACCCGTACATCGCCGTAGATTTTGCCTGTGTGCGGGAGGATCTCTATGAGGCGGTGCGGGATCAGTCCGATGTGCCGGTGATGCCGGTGCATCTCTACCTGACTTACGAGTGGCTGAAGTTTGAACAGTACAGTCCGGGCGGACCGCCGCTGCCGGGGAAAGGCTGACCGGGAGACGCTGTTTTCAGAGATTTGTTATGTGCTTAACATGGACTGCCGTGAACTGTTGTCCGGAGATGCTGTATCTTTTCCATGTCAGGATACGTGAGAGCCGGAGGCCAGTGCGCAAAGCAGTCGATGTTTCGTAAATAAATTCAGTATGGATACGAGGAGGTAATAACTGAAATGGCAAAAATCGTAGTAAGATCAGAACGCTGTAAGAGTTGTGGTTACTGCATCAGGTTTTGCCCAAAGGGGGTTCTGGCGATTGGAACAAAGGTGAACTCCAAGGGTTACGAGTATGTGGAACCGGTAAACATGGATGCCTGTATCGCCTGTTGCATGTGCGGCCGCATCTGTCCGGACGGCGCGATAGAGATCTACAAATAAGGAGGTTGAAAGATTATGGCAAGAGTATTGATGAAGGGCTGTGAAGCGATCGCGGAAGCAGCAGTAAGAGCCGGCTGTAGATTTTTCGCCGGATATCCTATCACACCGCAGAACGAGATCCCGGAGTATTTTGCACGGAGACTCCCGGAAGTGGGCGGCACGTTCGTGCAGGGTGAGTCAGAAGTGGCATCCGTAAACATGGTTTACGGCGCGGTATCCGCAGGAACCAGGGCGATGACGTCCTCATCCAGCCCGGGTATCGCATTGAAGAGCGAGGGCATTTCCTACGCCGCGGCGGCGCGTATGCCTCTGGTATATTGTAATGTGGCGCGCGGGGGTCCGGGTGTAGGCGCGATTCAGCCGGCACAGATGGATTACTTTCAGGCGACGAAGGCTTCCGGCAACGGTGGCTTCAAGATGATCGTTCTGGCTCCGTCCACGGTACAGGAGGCCGTTGACCTTACATACGCGGCCTTTGATTACGCGGACAGGGATATGAACCCGGTACTGGTTCTGGCGGACGGCGTGATCGGTACGATGATGGAGCCGGTGGAGCTTCCGGATATGAAGACGGACGAGGAGATCGCTGCGATCAAAGAAAGCAAGAAAAAATGGGCCTGCATCGGGCACAAGCTCGATTATGTGA
Organism: Clostridiales bacterium; assembly: GCA_021201535.1. Classification (GTDB taxonomy): domain Bacteria; phylum Bacillota; class Clostridia; order Lachnospirales; family Lachnospiraceae; genus Eubacterium_I. Next base: position 13,777 of record JAJQEU010000117.1, read on the forward strand.
ACCGCTCCTGGATTCAGCCCGGACAGTGGGATACCGCCGTTATGCAGAAATGGAACGAGGATGCCGCGCGGATGTATGACAGCTGGGTGAAGGACATCCGGGTGGAGGAGTATCTGGTGGAAGACGCGGAGCTCATCCTGACCGCGTACGGCATCTGCGGACGTATCTGCAAATCTGTCGTGGATATCCTCCGCAAACAGGGATACAGAGTCGGCCTGATCCGTCCGATCACGGTCAGCCCGTTCCCGTATACATCGTTTGACAACATTGATTACAATATCTGCAAAGCAGTTCTCGACGTGGAGATGTCCATCCCGGCGCAGTATTATGAGGATGTGGCGATCGGCGTGAAGAACCGCGCGGTCATTGAGACATGCCTGTGCTCCGGCGGAAACGTGATGAGCCGCGAGGCAGTGATCAGATCTGCAAGAAAAATTTTAGATAGATTAGGAGGGTACGTCAGTGGAATTAGTTTACTCTAGAACAAAAACAATTCAGGAAGATAAAGTATCCGGATTTTGCCCGGGCTGTATGCACAGCACCGTGATCAAGCTGCTCGGGGAGGTTCTCGACGAGCTGGATATTGTAGATAAAAGCGTTCTGATCACAGGGATCGGATGCTGCGGACTTCACATGGACTATATCGCGTATGATACGATCACCGCGCCGCACGGACGTGCCTGTGCCGTGGCTACCGGTATGAAGCGGAGCAATCCGGATTCGATTTACATCACCTATCAGGGCGACGGCGATTTTGCCTCCATCGGTCTGGCGGAGTCTGTCTCCGCGGCGAACCGCGGCGAGAACATCACCGTTATCTTCATTAATAATGGTATCTATGGTATGACCGGCGGACAGATGGCGCCGACCACGCTGATCGGTATGAGGGCTTCCACCGCGCCGAAGGGACGTATCGCGGAGGAACACGGCTACCCGATGCACATGTGCGAGATTTTAAACCAGCTCACCGCTCCGGCCTATCTGGAGAGGACCAGCTGCAACACGCCGCAGAACTGTATCAAGACGAAGAAAGCAATCAAAAAGGCGATCCAGAACCAGATCGACGGAAAGGGCTTTTCGATGGTTGAGATCGTGACCAGCTGTCCGACGAACTGGGGACTCGAGCCGCTCGACGCGCTTGATTTCATCGAGCAGAAGATGCTGCCGGAGTTCCCGCTCGGCGTAGTGAGAGACAAATAAAAGGAGGAGGAAGAATTTTATGGAAACAAATTTATGTGTTGGCGGATTCGGCGGACAGGGCGTTATGACTCTCGGCAAATTCCTTGCGACCGCGACCTGTGATTCCACAGACAAAAACGTTACGTTCTTCCCGTCATACGGCGCGGAGCAGCGCGGCGGTACCGCGAACTGCTTCGTGGTGATATCTGATGATATGGTCGGCGCGCCCCTCGGCGACGTGATGGACGACCTGATCGTGATGAACGGTCCTTCCCTTGTGAAGTTTTTGCCCACCCTGAAACCGGGCGGCACGCTGTTTATCAACAGCTCGATCGTGGATGAGAGCGAGATCACGCGCGACGATGTGAAGGTGGTGAAGGCGCCGGTTACGGAGATGGCTTATGAGCTCGGCAACGCGAAGGTGCTGAACGTCATCATGCTCGGCGTTTATGTCGGCTATACCGAGGTGGTTTCGCCGGAGGTCGTGTGGGGGACCATTGAGCACAAGCTCGCGAAAAAGGCAAAGCTGCTGCCGCTGAATAAGCAGGCGTTCGAGAAGGGGCTTGAGATCGGCCGTTCTTTCAAATAGAGAAGGCAAGTGAGAAAACTGTATGGGGGTACTGGGGGAAATACAAAGAGGAATTATTACATGAAATCTGTTATACTGACATGTCATGGTTGAATGGGGCTGTGACAGGGAACGCCCGGCCGGGAGGCCGGGCGTTTTCCTGTCACAGGAAATCATTCTTTAAAGTTGGCGGATCAGCCTTTTTTCAGGGAAAAACAGAACTCGGTGCCCGTTGCGTTACTTTTGCTGAGCCATAGCTTTTCATCCAGGGAAGCGGCAATCTCTTGTGCGATGGCGAACCCCAGACCGCTGCCCTTCCCGTTATGTGATTTGTCTCCTTTGTAGAATCTGGAAAAAATATGCGGCTGATCTTCCACAGGGATCGGGCGGCCGCTGTTTATTACAGATATGGTGATTCGTTTCAGATCATGGCTGTATCTGATGGCCACACTTCCCTCGTCGCCGGAAAATTTTACCGCATTGTCCAACAGGATATCCGTCAGGCGGGCGGCAAGGCTTTTGTCTGTATAAAGCGCGGGCCAGAGTTCCGGCGACGGTGTCCAGGTGAAGGACAGGCCCATATCCTCACAGAGTGCTTCATATTTGCGAAGGATCGGAAAAAATACGTCGCTGGCGGCAACGGTGGTTTTTTGACAGTCGATCTGTTTGCTCTGGATGCGGGAAAGCTCCAGCATATCGGATACTGTGTGCTCCAGGCTGTGGAGCTCATTCAGCATGATCTCGCAGTATTTCTTCCTTTTTTCTTCCTCCGGGACAAGGCCGTCGTACATGGTTTCTGTCAGAGCGCGGACGGAGGCGATCGGTGATTTCAGCTCGTGACTGACATTGTCAATGTATTCGCGTTGTACCTGCTCTATCTCGCGGTTCTTCCTGATGATGAGGGCGGTATAGATCACAGAAAGGATTACCATCAGCGTGGAGGAAAGAAATAATACCTGAAGCATGGTTTTCAGGGAGGAAAATTCGCGCAGAAAGAGAAACATCTGTCCGTCTTCCATGGGCATGGCGATCGCGATCGCAAAGTCATCTTGCAGCCCGGTATTAAAAAGAATCGTGTAGACGGTTTCGCCGGACTGTGTTTTCGCCAGATATTTCTGTGCATAAAAATCATAATCAAAGTCAGAGTCGCGCTCTATCGTGAGAAGTGTGTCAACCTTTTCCCCATCGGATGTATAAATCAGATTGTTGCCGCTGTTGACGATTACTTCCGGATTAAAGTCTCCGTGTTCGGTATAATAGTTCATGTCACGTCGGGCGATGGATAAAAAATCCGTATTGTTGTTTAGAACAATCAGGACAGACAGAGCGGATCCGCAGACCAATACAACGACATAGATTAAAATCCAGACACAGATGAATCCGGCTGGCGACAGCAGTTTCTTTTTCATAATCTCTCCTACTGTTTTGTGACAATTCCTGACAGCGCTGCTGCATCATCCCCGGAGCAGAACGCGAAGTTTTTCTTCATAACGGTTCAGTAGATTCACAATTATGTTTCTTCCAGCTTATATCCGACACCGTATACGGAGCGGATGGCAAACCGTGCATGCTCAGGGAGCTTCTGCCGGATGTGCTTGATGCGTGTGTCAACGCTGCGCGTATCCCCGTAGTAATCGTATCCCCAGACCCGGTTCAGAATCTGCTCGCGCGAGAAGACCGTTCCGGGGGCGGAAGCCAGACAGGCCAGAATGTTTAGTTCTTTGGGTGTGAGATCCAGTATCTCTCCGTCGATCGAGGCCGTGTAGGAGGAGGTATCGATGGTGAGATTGGAAAAACTCATATAATTGCCGGTCTGTTTTTTCGCAGTACGCTTTAAAATCACACGAACCCGGGTAGCAATCTCCCGGGGTGAAAACGGTTTGGCGATATAATCATCCGCGCCGAGCTCCAGTCCGAGGATGCGGTCAAATTCGGAGCTCTTCGCGCTCAGGATCAGGACAGGTACGTCGCTCGTTTTTCTGATTTCCTTTAAAACATCTATGCCGGATTTCCCGGGAAGCATCAAATCCAGAATGATAAATGAGATGTCATGCTGACGGAAGATATTCAGAGCGTCTTCTCCTGTATAGGCGGAGAAAATATCAATATGGTCTTCCTTCAGATAGACAGACAGACTTTCATGTACCGCGATGTTGTCATCGCAGATTAATATGGTCGTATTCATAAAGCAGCCCCTTGCATTAACACATTGTTTTTGTCTCAACTACAGTACGAATTTGATTATAACAGCAAAAGAGAAAATGCACAACAGGTAGCGATAACTAACCTACAAAATAAACGATTTTGCCATGATGCGGACGGAAGACATGGATGCGATTGCGCAAAATGCTCAGGAACAGGGTGGATTTACCGAATAATCAAAACAAAATGCACAAATTACATATTTGTGACACATTTCAGGCCTTTTTACGTCAAACTGTTATGATAAAGTAAACAGGTAAACTATACATAGAGGTTCAAGAAAGGAAAATGGGGCATGAAAAGAAAAAACGTGAAACGCGTGACAGCTTTGGCTATGACAACAGCCATGGTGTTCTCGCTGTTGCCGGCGACGGCCTTTGCCGCAGGCACAGACACAGGAACCGGTTCCACGGACAGTGACGTGGAGGACACTGTCGACACAGGGACGGGTGAAACAGCAGTACCGGATGCCGGAGACTATGCGGACCAGATTGACAATTCCACATTGGATGCGGCATATCTGGATTATTCGGCAGGTATTGAGGCGGGGATTTATTCCTGGTTTGCCAGTGAGGACGGCAGTTATTATTATCTGGCGTCAGTGGGCGAAGATGGAGAACCTGCGACGGTTGAGTCTGGTACAAAAACGGTTTCGATTGGGTTATATACAAGTGCTGTTATAACCAATCTTGAGTATCAGACCATGATTGTTTATGTACCGGCAGATTATTTGACGGTAGATGAAGAGGGAAATGTTATCGGTATTGACAGTGAGGCGGAGATAAACGGCTATACCGCGGATACGGCTCCGATTATTTATGAAAATAATAACGGTGCCTGGAAATCAGGAACGACGAAATCATGTAATACTTCTTATATAGCGGAAGGCATGATCTATGTTTCCGCGGCATCCCGAAGCCGGGATGCTGAAGATGAGGAAGGCAATCCTACCGGTAAATCACCGACACAGGTGGTAGACCTGAAAGCAGGCGTGATTCAGCTGCGCGCCAATCAGGATGTCATCCCCGGGGATACGGATCGGATTGTATCTGTGGGTACTTCCGGCGCAGGTCAGATGAGTTCGATCCTGGGCGCATCCGGAAATATGAGCGAGTATTACTCTTATATGTATGAGACCGGTGTCCTTGGCGTTGAAAAGAGCGCGGACGGAACTTACACCAGCGTTTATGACGACAGTGTATTTGGAGCACAGTGCTATTGCCCGATTGCTGACATTGAGAATGCGGATCTTGCCTATGCGTGGATGCGGTATGATTCCACCGTGGATGCGGATGGCAATTTCACGGCTACGGCAGGCAGGTATACATTTAGCGCGTTCCAGCTGGCCTTGCAGGAGGATCTGGCATACGCATTTGTCGATTATATCAACAGTCTGGGGCTGGAAGATGCAGATGGCAATGCGCTGACTCTGGAGGGACCCAGGGAAGGTACATATTATGATTCGGTTCTTCAGAATATGTCAGATGCTCTGAATGCTCTTGTGGCGGAAGACGGAATTGATCCGGCAACTGCATATGAGGATAGTGCGGACTGGCTGGTGCAGAATGAGGACGGGACATGGTCTGTTACAGATATGGCCGGATTTCTGGAGGGAACCGGATTAACCAGAAATAAGGATATCCCGGGCTTTGACACGCTGGACAAATCTGCGGAGAACGATGCGTTTGGTACGGAAGCGGGAGGCGTTCATTATTCTGATTCCGTGGCGCAGGTGTTGAAAGATAATTATGACGAATATGCGGCGCTGATGACGGATGAAGAAAAATCACAGGTGGATGAGTATATTGAAGAAGGACTGGATGAAGATATCATAGCGCAGGCAGATCTGATGAACGCGACTGAGATTATGCTTGGAAGTAATGGTCTTGAGGCAGTAGATCCGGCAGAACACTGGCGCACCAGAAATGGTACAGCAGATCAGCATACATCCTTTACCATTGCATACAATCTCTGCCTGGCGGCGGAATCGGCCGGCCTGGATGCAGATTACTCTCTGGTATGGAATATGGGACATGGCTCGAATGAGGGTACCTCGACCGGAACATTTATTGAATGGGTTGAGGAGATCGCACCGGCTGAGGCGGCTTCTTCCGAAGGCCCTGTAACGGTGAGCATTGATGCGGCTACGTATCTGGATTACTCCGCAGGTATTGAGGCCGGCGTTTACACATGGGTAGCCAGCGACGACGGATCCTACTATTTCCTGGCGGCAGCTGACGAGAACGGAGACGCTATTTACACGGAAACAACCGGTTGGTCAGGTAATGTAACAAAGACCTACCAGGGTGTCTACACCAGCACGGAGATCACAAACACCAGTTATCAGACGATGCTCGTCTACGTACCGGCGGCATATCTGATCATTGACGAGGACGGCAATGTGACCGGTATCGATCACGATGCTGTAATCGGTGATTATACGGCGGACACCGCGCCGATCATTTATGAGAATAACTGCGCGGGATGGAATTCCAGTTCTCCGGGATCCTGCAGCACGGATTACATCGACGAGGGCATGATCTATGTATCCGCCGGTGCGAGAAGCCGTAACGCGACGGATGAGAGCGGCGATTATATCACGGGTAAATCCCCGACACAGGTGGTTGACCTGAAGGCGGGCGTGATCGAGCTGAGAGCGAACACGGATATTTTCCCCGGCAATACAGACACAATTATTTCTGTCGGTACTTCCGGCGCGGGCCAGATGAGCTCGATTCTGGGTGCTTCCGGCAACATGAGCGAGTATTATCCGTACATGTATGAGACCGGTGTACTCGGCGTGACCTATGACGAGGAGACCGATACCTATTCCAGCGAATACGCGGACAATATCTACGCGGCGCAGTGCTACTGCCCGATCGCGGATCTGGAGAACGCGGACCTTGCCTATGCATGGTGGTGGTATGATTCCGCTGAGAACGGCGGAGATACTTACACTGAGATGGGTGCTTCCGAGCCGGGGACTCTGTCTGAGTTCAAGCTGCGTCTGCAGGAACTGGAGGCATGGGCGTATGTTGATTATATCAACAGCCTCGGACTGACCGATGAGGACGGCAACGCGCTGACGCTGACGACCCCGAGAGAGGGCAGCTACTATGACG
>JAJQEU010000109.1 GCA_021201535.1 Clostridiales bacterium
AATGATCATGCACACTCAGTGTCATAAAAACACTTTCTATTGGCATTTTACCTTTCTCTGACTTCATACCGCCAACCATGTGGCCTGGGACCATGGCATGTCCGCTGTTTCCGACAAGATCTGCCAGTTCTCTTAACTCTACCTCCTGCCAGTTATCACAGCAGCGCCTCTTCACTCCGATGATTTCCTTCCCTTTCGGTTTCTCTGCGTAAGATCGGTCATCCAAACTCACATGAACTTTCATGTTCTTCCTCCTGTCCTGCTGAGCCCCTAACGGCTCCAGCATTCAAATTTTTTTATTATTTTGTTAGGAAACAGGTAACATAAAAGTAATACAAAAAAGAAAGACAGGAGGTTAGGAAGCATGTTTGATCAGTATCCGGAAATATTAAGTATCTATGACGCAGCAGAAGTCCTTGGGACCGGCAAGAACCGCATCTATGAATTAGTGAACAGCGGGAAGCTGAAAGCGTTCCGTCTGGGAAATGTATGGAGAATTCCGAAGAAAAGTCTGGAAATTTTTATAACTGAGAGTGCCAATCTGTAGCACATGGTCAGAAAAACAAATAATTAATAACGAAATATCGCAACACGTTTCGAATAGCCGGGAAAAGCCGCGGGGCTCCTTCATTTTACTATCAAGATCTATTTTTTCTCATAATACGCCCCTGCGGCTTTCCGGTATATCTTAGCCCTGCCAGCACTCATAGACAGATACAAAAACGATTGAAACCAGAAAAATCCACAGGATGTTTTCCGTTCATCCTGTGGATCTCTTTATAAATCTGTATAAAGCCTGCACCGATTGGTACAAAATTGGTACATGTACCAGTTCTTCTTTTGTCGCAAACCACAATATAATGTGCTCTATTCATTATCAAAGCACTACATCTTGTGGTTTTACTTATCAATACTCTTCATCGTCGGGAACAGGAGAACATCCCTTATCGCCGCAGAATCCGTCAGCAGCATCACCAACCGGTCAATCCCATACCCGATGCCCCCCGTCGGCGGCATGCCGATCTCCAACGCGTTCAGGAAATCTTCATCCGTATGGTTGGCCTCCTCGTTTCCCGCCGCAAACGCGGCATCCTGCGCCGCAAAGCGTTCTCTCTGGTCGATTGGATCATTCAGTTCAGAGTACGCGTTGCACATCTCCCATGTATTGATAAACAGTTCAAAACGCTCCACTTTCTCCGGGTCAGATGGTTTCTTTTTCGTCAACGGCGAAATATCCAGCGGATGATCCATGATAAAGGTCGGCTGAATCAGTTCCTTCTCGCAGAACTCCTCAAAGAACAGATTGATGATCTCCCCCTTCGTATGGCGTTCCTCATACTCGATGTGATGCTCTTTCGCGAGCTCCCTTGCCTCTTCGAGCGTCTCCACCGCGTCAAAATCCACACCTGCATATTTCCGAATCGCGTCGTTCATCGTCAGGCGCTCGAACGGCTTGCCGAGATTGATCTCGATTCCGTTATACGTGATCCTGCTGCTGCCGCAGACCGTCTCCGCCAGATGCCGGAACATACTCTCCGTCAGCTCCATCATACCCTCATAATCGGTGTAAGCCTGATACAGTTCCATCAGCGTGAACTCGGGATTATGGCGCGTATCCACTCCTTCGTTGCGGAACACCCGCCCAATCTCATAGACCCGCTCCAGGCCGCCCACGATGAGCCTCTTTAAGTAAAGCTCCAGCGAAATGCGAAGCTTTACATCCTCATCCAGCGCATTATAATGGGTATCAAACGGGCGCGCCGCCGCACCGCCGGCATTGGATACCAGCATCGGCGTCTCCACCTCCATAAATCCGCGGTCATCCAGGAATCGACGAATCTCCCGGATGATTTGAGAACGTTTCATAAAGGTTTCCTTAGACTCCGGATTCATGATCAGATCAACATATCGCTGGCGATAACGGAGGTCTGTGTTCGTCAAACCGTGAAACTTCTCCGGTAATACCTGGAGACTCTTTGACAAAAGTGTGATCTCGGATACATGGATGGAAATCTCACCTGTCTTTGTCTTAAAGACCTCACCCCGGATGCCGATGATGTCGCCGATGTCATATTTTTTAAAATCCTTATACGGATCTTCCCCGATACTGTCTCTGGCGACATATGCCTGAATGCCGCCCTGCAGATCCTGCACATTGCAAAAAGAAGCCTTTCCCATCACACGCTTGAACATCATACGCCCGGCAACGGAAACCTCTCTGCCCTCCAGCTCGTCATAATGTGCCTTAATCTCTGCACTGTGATGTGTCACATCATATTTTGTGATCTGAAACGGATCCTTTCCCGCATCCTGCAAAGCCTTCAGCTTCTCACGGCGATTCCTCAAAATCTGGTTCAGATCCTGTCCCGGCGCATTTTCCTTCTTCTGTTCACCCATCTTCTCTCCTCAACTTTCCCGAGCACATGATTGCTTTCCATACTCATTCACCGGCATATCCTGCATCCGGCTCAGTAACTTGTCAGTTTGATCTCTGAATCTCCAGCACCTTATAGGTCAGCACGCCGGCCTGTGTCTCCACCTCAACAGTTTCTCCCACCTTCGCGCCGAGAAGCGCTTTTCCTACCGGCGACTCATTCGAAATCATTCCCTTTAAGCTGTTCGCCTCGGTGGAACCGACGATCTTATATTCCAGTTCTTCGTCAAACTCACAGTCCATAATCCGAACCTGACATCCGACGCCGATGGCGTCAAGATCGACCTCCTCTTCCACAACAACCTCGGCATTCTTCAGAATTTTCTCAATTTCCTCAATTCGTGCCTCGATATCACGCTGCTCGTCCTTCGCCGCGTCGTATTCTGCGTTTTCGGACAGATCCCCCTGCTCTCTGGCTTCTTTGATCTTCTGAGCAACCTCCTTGCGCCGAACCACTTTTAAGTCCTGTAATTCTGTCTCCAGCTTCTGTAATCCCTGATATGTCAAAAGATTTTTTTTGCTCATTTATCTGCTCCTCCTGTCGATACACGTAAGGCTTCAGCCTTGACAATTACCCTATTATAGCCAATCGGAACATTGATGTCAAGAATATATGTCCCCGACTTTTCATCCTGTTTTTCATCTGACTGCGCGTACCACTTCTGTTTCTGAAACGGCAGATAGATCACATCTTCCGTGAAACGGTCCATCCACATCGGTTGATTGCGCTCAAAGTCCAGAACCATGTTCCCATAAAACGGACATTCCCGCGATTTCCCGATGATGCGTACGATCAGACCGTACTCCTCCTCCATGCAATTTTTCCAATCTGCAAAATAGTCCGGTCGATCCGTACAGATTTCCAGAAAATTCAGCCCCTGTTCCAGCTGTAAGAGGACCTGATCTACATCATCATCCTCCCCGAAAACCTGACCAGGGCTGTCCGTGTCGATCAAAATCGGACAGAACGTACGATAATCCAGACCTCTCTGTTTCAAAACCTGCTCGATGACGCTCCTGCTGTACAATAGATAAGGGTTTTCCCACAGGCTTTCTTCCGACGGCCGGGAAATATCTGACGTTCTGCTTTTTCTGAAATGATCCGTCCAATATACATGCCACGCCGCAATCACCCTCCTGATGGCAGGGAAAATTTTCTCACGGAATGCAGCCGCCCCTTTTTTCTCCCATCTGTCCGTTTGCTTTTCTGATTGACACATCTCTGCCACACTGTAAGTACAGTAACGCTTTCATTGTAAGATATGCGGAATAAAAATAACTATTCAAAACTGTTTTTACTATGAAAGTGTCGTGAATAGACAGTCAGATGGGGTGCTTGCACACCCAGATGACTGGATATTCGACGACCAAGACGGTACGAGCAAGTAGCGCGATAGCGCGGATTGCGAGTACCGGCGGCGATTGCGGGAGTGCGAAGCACGGAGCAATCGACTTTCATAGAAGTTGGCGCGCTGCGACAGCAGCGCATGAGTGTTTACTTTGACACTTTACCCTACAGGTGATTCAGCTCGTCGCCGTAAACTCCTGAAACAGCTTTTCCAGATCCTCATAATTTTCTGCCTCGTTAATCTTTCCGCGCAATCTGGAAGAGTTCCTGTATCCGGCTGTGTACCATGCTGCATGTTTTCGAATTTCACGAATTCCGATGTACTCTCCCTTCACTTCCAGTTGAAGCCGGGCATGACGCAATACCATCTGCGCCACTTCCTCCGCGGACGGTTTCGGCAGATCTTTTCCTGTCTCCAGTCTGTACAGAATCTGGCGAAATATCCACGGATTCCCCTGTGCACCCCTGCCGATCATAAATCCGTCACAACCGGTCTGTTCCCGCATCCGCAAAACATCCTCCGCGGAGCGAATATCCCCATTCCCGATCACCGGTATGGAAACCGCTTCCTTCACCTGACGGATGATATCCCAGTCCGCCTTCCCGGAATAATACTGCTGCCTGGTCCTGCCATGTACTGCAACTGCAGCCACGCCGCAGTTCTCGGCAATCTTCGCGATCTCCACCGCGTTTATATGATCCTCGTCGAATCCGCTGCGGATTTTGATTGTCACAGGCTTTTTCACCGCTCGCACCAGTTTATTTAAAATCTTTTCTGCCAGTCGGGAATCTGTCATTAACGCCGATCCCTCACCGTTATTCACCACCTTCGGCACCGGACAGCCCATATTGAAATCGAGAATTGCAAACGGCCGTTCCTCGATTTTCGCCGCCATATCCGCCAGAATGTCCGGATCAGAACCAAACAACTGCAGAGAGACGGGCTGTTCCTCCGGATGGATTTCCAACAGTCTGTCTGTATGTTTGTTTCCATAAAAAATCGCCTTTGCACTGACCATCTCCATGCAGAGCAGCCCTGCGCCCTGTTCCCTGCACAACAAACGAAATGGCAGGTCTGTGACTCCTGCCATGGGTGCTAATATCAGATTGTTCTCTAAAACTACGTTTCCGATTGTCAAGGTTTCCATCTGTTTTCTGTCTCTTATTTCTGTTCTTATTTTTTGAATTTATTCTCTTTTGATTCTCAAAACAGGTTCACCCTGTCATCAGGGCAGAACATCGTCTGTTTTCTTCCCGCTTATCTCTTCTGCTTCTCAAAAATCAGACGCATCCCCTGCAGCGTCAGCATCGGGTCATACACATCGATCAGATCTGTCTCCTTTTCGATCAGCCTGCCGAGTCCTCCGGTGGCAACCACCTTCACGTCATCTCTGCCGAATTCCTTTTTCATCTGTCGGATGATATACTCTGTCTGACCGATCTGTCCGTAAACAAGACCCGCCTGCATACAGACGATCGTATCCTGCGCAAGAATCGTCTGCGGCTTCCTGATCTCAAACTCGGGGAGCTTCGCCGCCATGCTCCACATCGACTGCGCCGAAGTACGGATACCGGGCGCGATGACACAGGCTGTAAATGTCCCGTCCTCATCCACCAGATCGAATGTAGTCGCCGTCCCGTAATCCACCACGATCGCCGGCCCTCCGTACAGTTCATACACCGCTGCGGCATCCACGATCCGATCTGCTCCCACCTGGCGGGGATTGCGTCCGGCAACACGGATGCCTGTCCGGATCCCGGCCTCAATAATGATCGGCTTTGCATGTACATATTTCAAAATGGCATTTGTCAGAGAATGCATCACATTCGGCACCACCGAAGCAACGATCACATCCGTGATTGCAGAGACATTGACCTCATTATGCTCTAACAATTCACACATGACCATACCGTATTCATCCGAAGTCCGGGTCTGGATCGTCGTCATGCGGAATGTTGTTATTAACTTTTTCCCCTGAAAAACACCCAGCGTGATATTTGTATTTCCGATATCGACTGTCAGCAGCATTCTCACTCATCCTCCTCCGGTTCTCCCAGAAACACCACGCTGTAATAAAGCTCCAGGGACTCCAGCAGTTCGGCCTGCCGATCCTGTATCTGCCTGATTTTCAGAATACTGCCGATCTCATCGTACAGAAGATCTCCCTCGTTTGACGATGTCTCCAGCTGCAGGCTGCCGTCCGCGTCAAACTTCATCACCAGTATGCCTCCGACATCCTCCGTATACAGCACGCAAAGAATTTTCAACTCCTCCCGTACCTGTTCCGGAAGCCCGTCAAACTCCGGATTAAGATAAAATTGTTTCGTGTATGCGCTGGATGCGCAGAGCACTATTTCTTCATCGTACATGACTTCCGTCCCCTTGTATCATACATATCCGTACACGCCGCGAACGGAAACCTCCCCGGCGGAAACACGTCTCAATCCACTCTCCGTTTCCACGAGCAGTTCGCCCTCCGCATTGATTCCCTTCGCAATACCGGTATAATTCTTTTTAAAATCCAGTACACGAACCTGTCTGCCGCAGTTCACGAGACAGGCATTGTACTCTTCCAGCAGAGCGCTCAGATCATGCGTCTCCAGAAACCGCGCGTAATATCTCTCAAACTGTCTCATACACTGTGCAGCCAGTCCGGCCCGACAGACATGGATGCCGGTCTCCAGAAAAACAGATGTCGCCGTCTGCCGTACCTCCTCCGGAAACTCCTGATTATGAACATTGATGCCCACGCCGATCACGATATGATTGACATAGTCGACCTGGGCACTCATCTCCGTCAGGATACCGCAGATTTTCCTGCCGGAACAAATGATATCGTTCGGCCATTTTATCTGAACCCCCGATACGCCGCTCATCTCCAGGGCGTCACGGACAGCCATCCCCATCACAAGGGTCAGCATAGACGCATTTGATGGCTCCAGATCCGGCTTCAGAAGCAGGGACATAAAAATCCCCTCTCCCTTTTTCGAATCCCAGGCTCTGCCGCGCCGCCCTCTGCCGGCGGTCTGCTGCTCACCGATCACAAGCAGACCCTGGCCGGCTCCCGACTCTGCCTGGCGCTTCGCTTCGTTATTGGTGGAATCCACAGAATCATACACCAGAACCGGATGTCCGGCCCACACAGTGTCAAGATATTCGCAGACACGCTCCGCTGTCAGAAAATCCGGTTCTGAACAAAGACGATACCCTCTGTTGCGCACCGCCTCGATCTCATAGCCCATCTCCTCCAGCTGGCGAATCGCCTTCCAGACGCTTGTCCGGGTCACGCCGAACTTTTCACTGATCTCCTGTCCGGATAGAAATCCGTCTGCCTCCTGCAGGAGCCGCAAAATTTCTTCTCTCATAAATGAACCACCTGAGTCTTTCACCACTGATCTGTTCTTCCGAAAAACACCCGACACTCACCCGGCACTGCGAAGAGTTTTTAAGGCTGTGCTCTGCGTATCGGACAGCGATTTTAAACAGACCTTTCCCCGTAACTGTGAAGGTACTGTACCGTTACGTACATCTTATATTGCGGCAGTTCCGAGCGTCGCCAGCATCACGGCCTTGATCGTATGCATCCGATTCTCTGCCTCATCAAACACAATCGACTGCGGGCTTTCAAACACCTCATCGGTCACTTCCATCTCATCCAGTCCGTATTTCTTATGTATCTGCTCCCCGATGGTAGTCTTCAAATCATGGAAAGCCGGAAGACAGTGCATAAACCGGCACTGCGGACCCGCATTCTTCATCAGCGATGCATTCACCTGATACGGCGTCAGATCCCGGATCCGTTCCTCCCATACCTCGTCCGGCTCGCCCATGGAAACCCAGACATCGGTGTAGATAATATCCGCGTCCTTCGACCCGGCGTCAGCGTCCCCTGTCAGCTCGATCGTCGCACCGGTCTGTGCCGCGATCTGCCGGCAGGTATCCACGAGCTGTGAATCCGGGAAATACTTTTTATTCGTGCAGGCGACAAAATGCATACCCAGTTTTGCGCTGAGTACCATCAGGGAATTGCCCATATTATAACGGGCGTCGCCGACATAGACCAGTTTGATTCCCTTCAGACAGCCGAAATGTTCCCTGATTGTCAGTGCATCAGCCAGCACCTGCGTCGGATGAAACTCATTCGTCAGACCATTCCAGACCGGAACCCCGGCATATTTCGCGATCTCCTCCACGATATTCTGACCGAAACCGCGATACTCAATTCCGTCATAAATGCGTCCCAGAACGCGCGCCGTATCCGCGATGCTCTCCTTCTTACCGATCTGGGAAGCGGAAGGATCCAGAAACGTGGCGTGCATCCCCAGATCAAATGCCGCCACTTCAAAAGAGCAGCGCGTCCGCGTACTCGTCTTTTCAAAAATCAGCGCCACATTTTTTCCGCGAAGCGTATCATGCATGACGCCCTGTTTTTTCTTCTCTTTCAGATCCGCTGCCAGATCAATCAGGTATGTGATTTCCTCCGAAGTAAAATCCAGCAGCTTTAAAAAATTCTTTCCCTGTAAACTTACCATATCTGCACTCCTTATATACTTTTCCTTGTGTAACTACGTCACCATACGTATTTCTCATCAGGTGCAAAGTACTGTCCTGAACAGTTATCTTTTATCTTCCTTCAGATCCGTCGCCACTTCCACAATTGATTTTGACAGACCCGCGATCCCCTGAATCTCAGAAGGGATGATAATCTTGGTCGCCTTTCCGTCCGCCGCCTTCGCAAAGGCTTCCAGACTTTTAATCTGGAGAACCGCCGCATCCGGTTCTGCCTCCTTCAGGAAACGAAGGCCGTCCGCATTTGCCTGCTGAATCTTTAAGATCGCTTCGGCCTGACCCTGCGCCTCCTGTACGGTCGCTTCACGCTTTGCCTGTGCGCGAAGGATGGCTGCCTGTTTCTCTGCCTCAGCATCAAGGATAGCGGATTCCTTCTTACCCTCGGCTACGAGAATCGTCGATTTCTTCTCGCCCTCCGCACGGAGAATCGCTTCTCGCCGCTCGCGTTCCGCCTTCATCTGCTTCTCCATGGCATCCTGAATCGCCTGCGGAGGGATGATATTTTTCAACTCGACACGGTTCACTTTGATCCCCCATGGGTCCGTCGCGATATCCAGAGACGCCCGCATCTTGGTGTTGATCGTCTCACGGGAGGTCAGTGTCTCATCCAGTTCCAGATCACCGATGATGTTCCTCAGTGTCGTCGCCGTCAGGTTCTCGATCGCCATGATCGGATTCTCCACGCCGTAAGCAAACAGCTTCGGATCCGTGATCTGAAAAAAGACGACCGTGTCAATCCGCATGGTGACATTATCCTTCGTGATGACCGGCTGCGGCGCAAAATCAACGACCTGTTCCTTTAAAAGCACCCGTTTTGCAATGCGGTCGATAAACGGCACTTTCGCATGAAGTCCTACCTCCCAGGTACCCTGATAAGCGCCCAGACGTTCCACGACGTAGGCATTCGCCTGCGGGACGATCTTGATGCAGGAGGCCAGAATAATCACAATAATAATGACAATCACAATAATTGCTATAAACATATAATTCCCCTTTCGTTTTTATGACGTTACTGCCGATACGGCAGCCGCAGATCCGTTCCCGTCATCTCGCTCATACGTCCGCCTTTTCCACGATCAGCTTCACACCGCTGATCTCCTGAACCCTGACCGATGTATTCACGGGAATGCATTCTGTCTCCCTGACACTCCGGGCAGACCATTCCTGTCCCCGGATCAACACTCTCCCCTTTGCGTGTACATTATCAATCTCCTCAATAACAACAGCGGACTGACCGATCAGGCTCTGCGCATTCGTCTTCTCTCTTTCATGATTGAAATGCTTCCTCGCCCACGGTCTTACAAGAAGCAGCAGAACAAAAGACACGATCAGAAATACCACAATCTGTACCTGAACCGGAGTATCCGGCAGACTCACAAACAGCGCCGCCAGAGCGCCGCCGGCAAACCAGATGGATGTCAGGCCCATAGAAACCAGCTCTACAACCACCATCACAATAAAAACCAACAGCCATAACATCTGCGGCTGCTCCAGAAAGCTCATGCCCATGCCCAGACTCCTCTTTTTGTATCTCACTCCATTTCATGGTTTTCACGAATACGTCTTCAATATACTATATCTTATCCATTTTTACAATAAAAAAACGCTTGTACGCGGGAAGAAAAAAGACCGGAATCCGATTTTTCCTCGGATTCCGGTCTTTTTGACACATCCATCAACTCTTCAAAAGAATCTGTTTTTTAGTAAAACACCTGATTCCCGATCACGGTACCATTTCCGGATCCCACATGGAAATATTTGGCTCCGCCGGTATTATCCGCTCCGCCGATGGCTGCCTGCGCCGCCTGATAACAGCTGGATGAAATGCTTCCGCTGCTCAGCACACGGGACAGCTTTCCGCTGGACGCCGGCGCAAACTGACCGCTCTGGTAAATCACACCGAAAATACTGTTCGGGAAAGAACCGCTTTTCACCCGGTTCATAACAACCGCGCCGACCGCCAGCTGACCGTCATAACTCTCTCCTCCGGCCTCACACTGAATGAGAGCCGCCAGAAGCGTGACATCATCCGCGGATGCACTCACGGCTGTACCGGTGCTCGTCGTCACGGTTTCGGCAGATGCCTGTTGCTCTGCCGCCGCCTGTTCTGCAGCAGCCTGAGCCGCTGCTGCCTGTTGAGCATAAATCTCTTCCATACTGAGCGCCTCGCCTGTCTGGAGCTCCACTTCCACATAATCAGCAGAAATATAGGCAACTATATTCCCATACTCTACCGCAACCCAGCCGTTATTCTGCGCGTCTTCCCCGGAATCCGCGCCGGAAGAGATGCCATCCGTCACATCCGCTTCCCCGGCTGCCGCGCTCTGCGCCTCATCCTCTGCCGCGGAATCTGTTTCCTCTTCGGATTTCCATACGGTCAGCGCGTCGCCCGCATCCAGCACCTCACAGATCGAGGACTCCACATTTGCCTCGCTCCGCAGACGGACACCGTCCGCAGTCACTGTCGCCACCGTATCGCAGATCTTTTCCGCCTGTGCCTCAGCTTCCTCTGCGAATACACAATATTCATTTTTTACATATCCCTCGACTTCTCCGGATACGATCAGGGACCATTCTTCACCCCTCTCGATCACCTCCGCGGCGGAACCCCTGTACATCTTTCCCACTACGTCGGCGTTCGTATCGGCCGCCGCGCGGATATTCAGACTGGAGTCCTCCTCCACAACAACAAGTAATTTATTTTCCCACTCGGAAGGTTCTTCCTCCGATACGTCCTCCGCGGATGACTCCTCCGCGGCAGCCGCTTTAGCAGCTGCGTCTTCCTCACTTTTCTCCTGTAAATCCTGCATAAGCTCACTGCTTCCGCTGTTGTCCTGCTCTGCTTCGGCATTCCATGTTCCGGAAACAATTTCTGCGGCACTGACAGAAACGGCCGATGGAACGGATACTACTGCGAATGAAGCTGCGATAATGCCGCATTCCAAAACCAATTTTCTGAATTTCATTTGACCTCCTGTGCGATCCGCATGAAGCGAACCTCTGTTATATTTCATTTTGTCCCAAATCTGTAAAATGATTACATTTATACAATATATTGTTCATTTTTGTTAAAAATATTACAGATTTGTTACAAAACTTTTCAAGGATTATAACAGTGCATTTCAGGTATGTCAAGAGTTTTTTCTGCAAAATGGGGATTCATCCCTAAAATCCGCCTGTTTTTGACAGAAAAATGGGGCGAATTCCATGAATTCACCCCATTTTTTGCCTTCATCATGCCTTCTGAATTTTTACAGACGTTTTAACAATTCTGCTCGCATATCCTCGTAACCGGGTTTGCCGAGCAAGGCAAACATATTCTTTTTGTAGCTCTCCACGCCGGGCTGATTGAACGGATTCACCCCAAGCAGATATCCGCTGACACCCACCGCAAACTCAAAGAAGTAGAACAGCTGTCCCAGGGAATATTCATCCTGCGAGGGAATCTTTACCAGCAGATTCGGCACACTGCCGTCTGTATGTGCCATAATCGTTCCGTTCATCGCGCAGTCATTGACAAAATTCATGTCCTTCCCCGCCAGATAATTCAGTCCATCCAGATCCGCCGGCTCCTCCCGAATCACAGGTGCGTCCGCGGGAGACTTGATCTTCATCACGGTCTCATACATGATCCGCGCGCCGTCCTGGATAAACTGACCCATGGAATGCAGGTCAGTCGTCAGATCAACGGACGCCGGGAAAATACCCTTCTGATCCTTGCCCTCGCTCTCTCCGTAAAGCTGCTTCCACCACTCGCTGATATAGTGCAGGGTCGATTCATAGTTCGCCAGCACCTCCACGCTCTTTCCCTTGCGAAGCAGAATGTTGCGGATCGCCGCATACTGCATCGCGTCATTCTCCTCAAATGGAGTCTCCAGGGCAAGACTTCTGCCGGCCGCGGCTCCGGCCATCAGCTGATCAATGTCCGCTCCGCTGACTGCGATGGGAAGCAGGCCGACCGCCGTCAGCACGGAAAACCGTCCGCCGATGTCATCCGGTACCACAAAAGTCTCATATCCCTCCTCTGTGGCAAGACCCTTCAGCGCACCTCTCGCCTGATCCGTGGTCGCGTAGATGCGTTTCGCAGCACCTGCTTTTCCGTATTTCTTTTCCAGAAGCTCCTTGAAAATCCGGAAAGCTATGGCCGGTTCCGTCGTCGTACCGGACTTGGAGATCACATTCACCGAGAAATCACGGTCTCCGATCACATCCAGAATACCCTTCAGATAAGAACCGCTGATATTATTCCCCGCATAATAAATCTCCGGCGTCCCGCGGAGCTCCTTTGAGATGTTGTTGTAAAAACCATGGCGGAGAAACTCAATCGCAGCCCGCGCACCCAGATAAGAACCGCCGATACCGATGACGACCAGGACATCCGAGTCGCTCTGAATCTGCGCCGCTGCCTGTTTGATGCGGGCGAACTCCTCCTTATCATAATCAACCGGAAGATCAATCCATCCGACAAAATCATTCCCCGCTCCGGATTTTGAAACCAGCACATCCTTCGCGTCCTGTGCCAGTCTGCTCATGTACCCCACTTCCTCCTCACTGATAAAGGAAGCCGCCTTGCTGTAATCAAATGTAATTTTTCCCATGTTCTGCTCCTTTGTGCTCTGTAATCTGCTACATATGTTATCATGTACTCCGCCGCGCACAGTTTGTCATCTGCTGCACGGCTCATTGCCTACGCTCATTGTACCAAACAGACCTCTTTATTTCAAGAAAGACTTCCCGTTCCGTCTGATCTTTCGTATATTTTACGGAAAAATCTCCTGTATCACACTCCCGAAAATTTCTTCATTCTGCGGCGACAGGACCGTTTTCCCGTTGATATTCTCTTCTGTATCCTTCTGAATCCGGTTTTTCTCCCGCTGTGTGTTCATACTGCTCTGACTCAGCGCCAGTTTCGTCATTTCCTTTGTCTTTTCGGTCAGTTCCCGGATCTGTCTCCGGCATCTTCGCACCGCAAACAGCGCGGCTATCATAAGTAAAAGCGTACACACCAGAAAACCGAGTATCAGTTCATCGGCATATGGCACGTACCATGAATTGACCAGATAAAGTATCTGTTCCATTCGCGCCTCCTTTCCGCCGGACCATTCTGTCCGCCTTGTACAGTTTAACAGAATTATTTCTTCGAAAAAAGAGGGACAGGCTGTCTTTTCGCCGCAAATTCCGACATTTTTCTTACAGTTAAATCATTTTCGTTCTTTTGAACCATCATGTACAAAATATTCCTCGACCCGGAAACATGAGTCGTTTACCATAAAAAATCACAGAAAGAGCGGTTGACTTTTTTTTGTAAACATATACTATAATAGGAGTGAACTGATTTGAAACAGACAGGACTGTTGACGCAGCCATCATTATCATATTGAACCAGAGGTCATTACACATGAAAAAAATCATTCTCACCGGCGGCGGTACTGCCGGACATGTAACCCCCAATATTGCCCTTTTGCCGCGGCTCCGCGAGCTGGACTATGAGATTTCCTACATCGGTTCTTATCATGGCATTGAAAAGGGATTGATTGAAAAAGAAAACATTCCGTATTATGCGATCTCTTCCGGAAAGCTCCGCCGTTACTTTGACCCAAAGAACTTTTCAGATCCGTTTAAGGTGATGAAAGGATATCTGCAGGCCCGGCATCTGATGTTTAAACTGAAACCCGACATCGTCTTCTCCAAAGGAGGATTTGTCAGCGTTCCGGTGGTTCTGGCCGCAAAGCACGCAAAAATCCCCGTGATCATCCACGAATCAGACATCACGCCGGGACTCGCCAACAGGCTTGCCATCCCGTCGGCCACACGGATCTGCTGCAACTTCCCGGAGACATTAAGCCATCTTCCCGAAGGAAAAGCAGTCGTGTCCGGAT
This sequence comes from Clostridiales bacterium, assembly GCA_021201535.1. Lineage (GTDB taxonomy): Bacteria > Bacillota > Clostridia > Lachnospirales > Lachnospiraceae > Eubacterium_I. Next base: position 14,232 of record JAJQEU010000109.1, read on the forward strand.
CACCCATCCGCCGGGAGCTGCTTGACGGCGACAGGAAAAAAGCCTGTACATACACCGGGCTGACCCCGGACCGGCCGACCATCCTCATCATCGGAGGAAGCCAGGGTTCACAGGTGATCAATGAGGTTGTCCGAAGACTGCTGCCCGGGCTTCTGACCTCCTGGCAGATCATCCATCTCTGCGGCAAGGGGAATCTGGATCCGGCGCTTGCCGGAACTGCCGGTTATGTACAGTATGAATACATTAACGAAGAGCTCGCCGACCTGTTCGCAGCCGCCGATCTGGTCATCTCCCGCGCCGGTGCCAACGCAATCTGCGAGCTGCAGGCACTTGCGAAACCAAACATCCTGATCCCGCTGTCAAAGGCTGCCAGCCGGGGCGATCAGATTCTGAATGCGAGGTCTTTCGAGAAACAGGGATTCAGCTATGTGATCGAAGAGGAGCATCTGTCCGAAAATTCCCTTTCCGAGGCAATTTCCTCCGTGTGGGAGAATCGAAAAGATTATACCGCAGCTATGAAAGAGAGCCGGAAGACAGATGCCATCGAAATTATCGTCGGTCTGATCGAAGAGCTGAAAAAGAAATAATACCGATATATTCCGTTCGTATCCCTGCAATCGCGCAGAAGGCGGTTTTGCCTCTGCGCGGTGCATTTCAGTCATTACATATCCGTCATATTCAGCATCCCGGCAATCCCGGCAATCTCATCCGCGCTCAGTTCCGCATGATTCCATCCGAGCTTCTCTTCATTGCCGTCTCCGATGTAGCGCGGAATCAGATGCATATGGAAGTGGAATACAGTCTGTCCCGCCACCTCTCCGTTATTCTGTACGATATTAAAACCGTCACATTTTAAAACCTCTGTCATCCGCGCAGCGAGCTTTTTAGCCAGAACGAACACTTTTGAAGCGTAATTATCCGGAAGCTCATAGATATTCGCGGCATGCGTCTTCGGCAGGATCAACGCGTGTCCCCTCGTCGCCGGGCTCGCATCCAGGATGACTGTAAACATCTCATCCTCATAAATCACGTTTGACGGGATATCTCCGCACGCCAGTTTACAAAAAATACAGTTGTCATCTTTCATATAGTACCTCCTGATATAAATTTTGATTCGTCCATATAAACTATGTTTCTTTTTTATTATAAAAAAAATCGTTTCCAGTGTAAAGCTGATTTTATCCGGCGAAAATTAACCTCTACGATTTTACTCTTATCTGTGGTAGAATAGAAATCGTACCCGACCGGGCAGATAGAATCAAAGTAACTGTGAAGATACTGAACCGCTACGAATCAAACACTGAAAGGACACCATAGCATCATGCAGGGAAGAATCAAATACAACGTCATGTCACCCGAAGAGCTTACGCTCTTCAAAAACCGTATGGAGCGCCTCCTGTCAGAGCGCGGCGCACACATGAATCATCCGAAAATGAAGGAGGAACTGGCCGCCGCCGGATGCACGGTAACGGGCGACACAGTTCGTTTCCCGAAAGCAGTCATTGACCGGGCACTGGCCGCCGTTCCCCATACCTTTACGCTCTATGCACCGGATGAGACCTGTAATATGACCTTCCCACATCCCGGGGGAAGCTTTTACACCAGAACCTGTACCGGCGCGCCGAATTATCTTCCCGTGGAAGGTGAAAAACACTATATAACACTGGCGGACACCGCAGAATGGTTCCATCTGGTGAACGAGATGGACCAGATTGATTATGTGGCACTGCCGTCCACCTGTGACGACAGCGTTCCCGGAAAAGCCATCGATGTATTTACACTGGAAAAAGCACTTCAGATTTCCAGAAAACATATCTGGATCCAGCCCTATGAAACGGATAACACAAAATATCTGATTGAAATGTGCGCTGCAGCCGCGGGCGGAGCGGACAGGCTGCGTGAAAAGCCGATCTGCAGCTTTATCTCCTGCAGCGTCCCGGTTTTAAAGTTCAAATATATGGACGCCGAGATTTTATATGAATGCGCAAAAGCAGGCATTCCGGTCCAGCCCTGCGCACTTCCGACCGCCGGAGCCAACACACCGGTCACGGCACAGGGCACCGCTCTGGCGGCCTGCGCTGACGTGCTTGCCCAGATTGTGATGCTCGAGCTGCTCTGTCCGGGACTGCCGGTCATCGCCACTCCACTGCTGTTCTCCATGGACATGCAGACCACTTATACCCTGCAGTCCAACACGGAAATTACGTTCGGACGTCTCATCTGCATGCAGGTGTTTGAACAGGGCTATGGCATCCCCTGTCATTCTTACGGCACGGGAACAGACAGCATGACCCTCGACGGACAGAATATGATCGAGCGCACTTCCCTCATCCACATGATGGCCATGTCGGATGCCAGCGTGCTGGGCGGCGCCGGCCAGATGGAAACAGCCAAGACCATCAATCCGCTGACGCTGATCATCGACAATGAGATTTTCGGCATCGCCAGACGTCTCCGCGCAGGGCTCGTCATTGATGATGAGACGCTCGATTTCGAGGAACTTCTGGAGGGAGACGATGAGGACGGTTATCTGATGAGCGATCACACGCTGGATCATCTGCGCGATGCACATCGGCCGGAGCTGTTCTATAAAGGATATCTGCGCGATATTCGCGACGAGGAAAAAACAATTCTGGATCGCGCACTGGAAACATATGACACATTACGAAAGCTTCCGGTTCCGTGTATGCTGGATGAAGAAGCTAAAAACACGGTTCACGCCATCGTGCTGCGGGCTGCGGAAGAACTGCAATGAGAAGTAAATTATATCATTAGATATTTGTCCTGACGCAGAACGATGAAAGGGATATTTTCATGAAATTGACAAGAGCAGAAAAAATATGGCTTGCAGCCGTCATTATCTTTTACGCATGCTACAACCTGCCTTTTGTGCCGGCCTACGGCCACGCGAAGGCAACCCTGATCCACGGATTGATGACGCTGATCCCTCTGTGGATTTCCGTTTATATCGGTCTGGTAAAGATATGCCGGATCTACCGCCTGCGCGATTCGCAGACACAAAAATCCTCCTCCGGTGCAGAAATGCCGATGCCGGAAACAGACCCAAAAACATCTCTGCCGACACAGACAACAGACAGAGAAATAACGAAGGAGGATATGTCATGTTAAAAAGCTCTACCGTATGGATTGCCTTCCTGTTATATCTCGCATTTCTTCTGATCGTTGCACTGACAGAGAATATGCGTTCAAAACAAAAAAACGCCCGTGGCTTTGCAACGGCGGGCGGCAGCATCAAATGGCCGATTCTGGTGATGACCTACATCGCCTCCCTGATGAGCACCTGGGTCTTCTTCGCCGGTCCCGGCGCGTACTACCGGGGCGGCATCGGATACTGGGCATCGGAGCTGAGCTACATCTGCCTGTTTCCCGTCGTCGTACACTTTGTCATGAACAAAGTATGGATCACAAACAGCACCCGGAAATACACAACCCCTGCTGACTTTTACTATGACCGATTCAAAAGTCCGCTGCTGCGGGTACTTCTGGCACTCATTTTTCTGAGCGCGTCCTTCCCCTATATCGCCAGCGTCCTGATCGCCATCTCTAAAGCCGCAGAGATTGCCACGGGCGGCGCCATAGCATACCGGCAGGTCGTAATCATCGTCGGTGTTGTGATCATCGCCTATGTCATGATCGGCGGATTAAAATCCATTGCGCTGACAGACACCATCCAGGGACTTGCTTATATCTCCATCCTCTGGATCATTGTATTTGCCTGCCTGTTTACCGCCTTCGGCGGTTCTCTTGGAAACGCCGTATCCACCATCTGGGAAAACACCAATGAATGGTTCTCCTACCCCGGTCCGGACGGCTGGGTTCCCTACAGTGCACGCTTCGGATACCCCTTAAGCTGCGCCATCGGCTGGACCGTTATGCTGCCCCACGTGTTTATCCGCTCCGGATACTCCGGCTCGGATCTGAACACCCAGCGGAAGCTGATGTTTCTGACGCCGCTTCTGCAGGCTTTTGTCTGGACCGGAACCATGATGATCGGTCTGGTCAGCATCGCCCTGCTGCCCGGCCTCAGCACGGATGAGACGGAATACATCATTCCCTACCTGATCCAGAATATCATTCAGAACATCCATCCGAATATGGCTGTCGTCCTGATGATCTTTTTCTTTGTCGGTGCCGTCGCAGTGGGAATCTCCACCGCAGATTCCTTTCTGCTGGTCACCGGCTCCATCATCTCGGAGGATCTGCTGCATCACACCTTCGGGATAAAAATGGGCGAAAAAAAACAGCTGCTGTCCGTGCGGCTCGTCATCCTGGCGGTCGGACTGATCAGCATCCTGTTCGCCATCAACCCGCCGGATCTGATCTTCACACTGATCATGTTCGCCATCGCCATCGTCATGCCGCTGTTCCCGATCCTGGTGCTCGGCATTTACTGGAAAAAAGCAACAAAACAGGCCGCCGTCGTTTCCACCATCGTGGGCACGGTGCTCGTACTGATGACTTATTTCGTGTGGGATCTGGGCGGGTCCTGGTACGGAGCATTCGGGCTCGCAGGTTCGCTCGTGTGTATGATCGTGGTGAGCCTGCTGACACATCAGGATCCGGAGGATTCCAGAAAATTTTACGAGGCGCTGGAAAGCGGAGAACGGAAATACTATGATATCCAACCATAATCAGGGAAATTCCCCGTAACTGTGAAAACACTGAACAGTTTATGGGGAATTTCCCTGATCACTCCAGACAGTAAAGAGAACTGTCGCAAACGGCATCCGAACTGCCGGTCAAAACCATCCAGAATCCATCCCGAAAGGGAATCTCCCGCTGCATAACCGGCAGTTCATCCACCACAGAAAAATAATCCAGTCCGTCTTTTAAGCCGACGCCGGTGTATTTGACATAACTCTCTTTATATGCCCACAATCTGCTGAACGCATCAAATCCGTGCTGTTCCAGCCATCGTATTTCAGAGGGATGGAAAAATCTCCGTGCCAGCTTCTCACCGTCCCCCGTGTGACAGGTCTGCAGATCCAGACCGACCTCTGCATCACTGACCGCACAAACCCAGACATCGCCGCTGTGTGAGATAGAAAAATGTACCTCCGGCAGTTCTTTCACATACGGCTTACCCTGTCCTTCCCGCTCAGCGGCCTCTGAAATACCTTCCGGATGACGGAATTCTCCCGTATACGATCTGTCCGCATCTTCCCGGCGGCAAACGGTAATTTCTTTGATTTCCCGCCCGATATATCGGCTGATCGCCAGTCTCAGCAGCTCATGAGATTCGATTTTTTTGTCCCAGTCACAATAATATATAATCACTCTCATTATTTGCACGTTCGCCGACATATCCGATACAGTATCTCTCAGTTCATATCCGGAAAGAAACAGGATAGAAAACCGCATCTCAGAGATCAGTTATCCTCCGATCTGCCCTGATATCGCTCATACAACCGCCGAAACGCCGGCAGACTCCTCGACGCGACCTCGTCCGGCACACAGTAGGAGATACGCACCCATCCCGGCCCATAGAATGCGGTACCCGGCGCCATAAGGATTTTTTCCTGCTTTGCCGCCTCACAGAATACGGCGTCATCATCCTCCAGCGCCTTTACGAACAGATAAAACGCACCGTCCGGATGGATACAGGTATAACCGATCTCACGCAATCCGTCATACAGGATGTCTCTGGTCTTTTTATAAATACTGATATCCACCGAGGCGTCCACGCACTTCAGCAGCATCTTCTGCTGAAGAGTCGGCGCGTTGACAATGCCGAGATACCGCATGGAAGCCGTCAGACCGGCATACAGGTCACGCATATCCTGTACGCAGGGTTCCATCGCTATGTAGCCAATCCGCTCGCCGGGGATGGAGAGCGCCTTGCTGTAGGAATAGACAACGATCGTATTCGGATAATAATGTGTCAGGTACGGTACCTCAATATCATAGGCGAGCTTCCGATACGGCTCATCCGACACCAGGTAAATCGGATGGCCGAACTCCTCCTGTTTTTTCTTCAGAATATCTGTCACCGCGCGGATCGACGCGTCCGTGTAGACAGCACCGGTCGGATTGTTCGGCGTATTAATCAGCACAAAACGGGTGCGCGGAGTAAGCGCTGCCTCGAAAGTCTCCGGGTCCGGCTGCAGGGTCTCCATATTGCAGTAAGCAGGAACCAGCTTCCCGTAGAAAGACTCCACATAGCTCTTGTACTCCCAGAAATAAGGTGCGAAAGTGACGACCTCATCCCCCTGATCCAACAGTGTGTTGGCGATCATGGCAATCGCGGACGCAGCTCCGACCGTCATGATAATACCATCCTCATCATAACTGCAGCCGAAAGTCTCATTCAGATAATTCGCAATATGCGCGCGCACCTGCGGATAACCGACATTCGCCGGGTAACCGTGCAGTGAAAGTGAGTTTTCCTCTTTCAGAATCTCGATCATAGATTCATTAACAACAGCCGGTGGTTCCACACTGGGATTACCGATTGTAAAATTGAAAATATTCTCGCTGCCGTAGACGGCGGCCATTTTCTTCCCCTCTTCAAAAATATCCCGGATACAGATTGCTGCGTCCAGAGATTTCCGTAAACGTTTTGCTATCATAGCCTTCTCCTTCATTCTGTCCTCCGGCACACCCCTCTAAATACCACGAGTTCAGCGTCTGAAGACGTATTTTATCCGTTATTTTATCGCCCGAACGCTTTAAAGCGTTAAAGCAATAAATACGTAAACTATGATAGCATATCTGTGAAAAAAATAAAAGGAAAAATTTCCTTACGCGCCCCTGTACACATAAAAAACCGATGCAGCCTTCATAGAACTGCATCGGAACTTTCTCTGACTTTTATTCATGCTATATTTACAGCACTAAAAGATTCTCCGTACCGCAATAATTGATTTGTAGGTCGCACTCGTATACTTAATACCTCCCGCCGGATACGGCTTGGAATTGGAAGCGTTAACAATCGTGTTATTCCCCACATAAATACCTACATGACCGCTGTAGCAGACGATATCTCCCGGCTGCATATCTGATACAGACACAGCATAGCCCACGGAACGAAGTGCACTTGAACTATGCGGAAGAGATACGCCAAAGTGCGCATACACACTCATCACAAATCCGGAACAGTCACATCCGCTCGTCAGACTCGTACCTCCATATACATATGGATTGCCGATAAACTGGCAGGCATAATTCGCAACCGCGGAACCGGAACCGCTCGCCGTAGAACTGCTAGTACTGCTGCTGGAAGAGCTGCTCGTACTGCTACTCGAATCACTGCTCGTGCTGCTGCTCGAATCACTGCTCGTGCTGCTGCTCGACGAACTGCTGCTCGTGGAGACGCTGGAAGAACCGCTCGTGACAGACCCCACCGTAGTCGTAGCCGCCGCGGCCTGTGCCGCTGCAATGATCTCATTCTGCTCAGCAATCGTCGCCTCATACTGAGCCGCAAGACTCTCGGCCTCAGCCAGCTTCGCATCAAAATCCTCCAGCTCACTGCTCTTCGCTGCCTTCATGGTCTCTAACTCTGCCTGCTGTTCTTCGTATGTAGCCTGAATCTCCTCCAGCTGGGCTTCCTCTTCCTCTACCTGAGCCACCAGATTCTCAACCTCAAGCTTGGTATTCTGGTACTCAACCAGCAGACTCCTGTCATATTCGTATACCGTCGAATAACTCTCCAGCTTATTTAAAACATCTGCAAAGCTGTCTGCTCCCATCAGCGCGGTCAGGAAAGAGGAGTCGCCGTTCTCATACATGTAACAGATCCTCTCCTTCATGGACTCGTACTGTTCCTCCTCAGTCTCTTTGGCGACCTCCAGATCTGCCTGAGCCTGTGCCAGCTCGATCTTTTTATTCTCGATATCAGTCTTGGTCGTGTTGATATTGATAATGACCTCAACCAGCTCGGCATCCAGAGCGTCAATCTGTTCCTGCAGGTCTGCCTGCTGTGCCTCAATACTGCTGATCTGTGACTGTACGGAATTCAGATTGCTCTGCGCCTCGCTTTTTTTACTTTTTGCCTCTGACAAACCTGTCGCACCTGCCATCTGAGTGCCGCCAAAAACCATGACTACAATCAGGCCAAGCGCTATAAGTCTCTTCTTCATAAAATATACCTGCTCCTGTCTCTCTATCGAAATCGTTGTGTTATCATCAGATTGCTTTCACAGTATAACATCAATACATTCAGATTTCAATACAGAAAGACATTTTTCAGAAATATTTCATATTTTTTTGTAATATTTCTGTAATAATCCGGACATTATGTACATTTACACATTTCGGGAACTGTTTGATGAACAGTACTTTGCTCTCGAATAATTATTCAGAACCCCTACTGAAAAATGTTTTCAGATATATCTTCTGCTCCGGTGTGATCCGCCTGCTCTCCACAGCCTTCTGGATTGCCTTATTATGCGTCCACCGGTCCAGCCGTTTCTCCTCTATAAATGGAAGCACCGCATCATACTGTCTGGCGAGCGCCGTGGCAAAATACCATGCGATCATCATATTGACATAGTATTCTTCCGTGCGAATGGCAGCCACTCTCTGCGGATATTCAGGTTCAAACAGATCTTCCAGAAAATACCGCATCAGAAGCCCGATGCCGAACCGAACCGTATAGGTGTGGTCTGAACAAAGCCATCTGTCTATATGAGGAAGCAATTCTTTCCGATGTCGCTGAAATACCTTCGGCGAAAGCTGATCGCAGGCCGCCCAGTTGTTGATATAAGGCAAAAAAGCTTCAACCTTCTCCAGGCACCGCTCAAAGTCCCTCTCCCGGGAGATAAGAAAGACGTGCAGCTGATTTTCATCATAATAATCGTGCGGCAGATCCAGAAGAAACGCCGCTTCTTCCTCTGTCCCTGCCAGCTGTCTCGCATATGCACGAAGCGTCGGCGTACGCACGCCAATCACAGTTCCGGGATCAACCGTCGGGACTAATTTCGAGCTGAATGCCTGATAAGCGGCATCCTGCAGAGTAAATAAAGTTTCCTGTATTGATGTCATCTGTCGTATTCCTTTCATGGCAAACGAACATGTAACTGATTAGTATCTTCACCGTTACGAGGAGAAGTCCATTTAAAATCGTTCCGTGATTTACAAATTCATTATCACCCTTCTCCACAGAAAAATCAATGCTCTCAAAAAGTATCTTAAAAATATGTAAAATAATTTTAAATGCTCTTTTCCAAAGCATAAAATCATGATATGCTTTCCCTGCACACAAAAGTTTTGCATAGAACAACCGTATAACAACAGATTTTCATTCGGAACATCCTCTGCAGAAGCAATTGCAGCGTATTGTACCGGATCACTTTTATGAAACAGGAGGGCATTCATATGGGCAGAGCAGGCGGTGGCGGCAGTATGGGCGGCATGGGCGGCGGTCACTCCGGTGGCGGACATTCCATGGGCGGCGGTATGGGCGGTTCCAGACCCGGCGGCGGACATTCGGGCGGTTCCAGACCCGGCGGCAGCGGCGGGCGTTCCGGCGGCGGGCATTCGGGCGGCTCCAGACCCGGCGGTGCAGGCGGTCCCGGCGGGCCCAGACCAGGCGGGCCGGGCGGACCTCCTCCCGGAGGGCGTCCTCCGCGGCACGGATGGTGGGGCGGCTTCCGCTTCTGGCCTTTCGGCGGATATGGCTACGGTCCCCGCGGCGGGTGCGGCGGGTGTGTGATGCCGTTTATCGTAGTCATTATCGTCATTGTGATAGCTCTCGTGACAACCGGGGTATCGAGGCTGGGAAACAGCGTACGCTATGGATTCTCCGCTTTTACCGATTCCGACACGACAGCTTATGAGACAAATGACAGATACGAGGACACGTATTCCCAAAATAACGCATCCTCATCTTCCGGTACATCAGGCACTTCCACGACAGTCTCCTCCCGCGAAAAAGCCGACACCGGCGTTGCGTTCACCAGCGACTGCATTCTGGACGAACTGGGCTGGATAGAGGACCCGGAGACCACCGGTGAGAGTCTGGAGGCATTTTATGATGCCACAGGCGTGCAGCCTTACATTTATTTTAAGGCATACGACGCATCCCTGACGACCGATTCCGAAAAGGAGGACTTTGCTTTCGACTGGTATGAGGAAAACATCGACAATGAAGGCACCTTCCTGTACATCTATTTCGCGGAGGAAGATTCGGACAACGACATCGGTTACATGGTTTACGTAAACGGCTATGATATAGACTCCGTCATGGACGAGGAGGCTGTGGATATCTTCTGGGATTATGTAGACGAATACTGGTATTCCGATCTGTCCACGGACGATATGCTGACAGCGATATTCACCGCCACGGCAGACGCGATCATGAATTAACAGCTTTCCCGGATTACGTCAGACATGAGACTTGTGCGATGCGACAGGCTTCGAAAAATAATAAGAAGGGAAACTGTGAAGGTACTGAACAGTTACAGAAAGAAAGGATGAACAGCCTTGCATTCAGAGAACAAAAAAACATCCGGCGTTTTAGATTTTGTATTATTGGCAGCGGGCGCGATTCTCGCCGCGTTTGCCATCGAAGAGTTTCTGGTTCCGAATACCATACTGGACGGCGGCGTAGTCGGCATCAGCATCATGATCAATACCCTCTCGGGATTCCCGCTGGGTATTCTGACTTTTGCACTGAACATACCGTTTCTGATCATCAGTTCGCGGATCCTGGGGAAGATTTTCATCGTAAAATCCATCTACGCCATGGTCATATTCTCCGTATTTCTGGAAATATTTGAACCGTGGGTCAACGCCACATCCGAGCTGCTTCTGGCCGTCTGTTTCGGCGGCGTGTTCCTTGGAGTCGGCGTAGGGCTCGTCATCCGCTTCGGCGGCTGTCTGGACGGCACGGAGAGCGTCGCCATCCTGCTGAACCGCAGATTCAAGCTTCCGACAGGCCAGACGGTGCTGCTCTTCAACGTGGTCATCTATGTCATCGCTGGTTTCCTGTTCGGCTTTGACCGTGCGATGTGCAGTCTGCTGACCTATTTTATCACGTCAAAAATCATCGACTGGGTGGAGACCGGTCTGGAACAGGCCAAAGCCGCCATGATCATCACTGACGAGGGTGAAAAGATTGCCGAACTGATTTATCAGCAGCTGGGTCGAACTGTAACGATCCTGCGCGGCGAAGGTCTGATCAGCGGAGAAAAGGTCGTTCTCTACTGCGTTCTGACCCGCATGGAGATTTATGATCTGAAAAAACTGATCCACCGCGTGGATGCCTCCGCATTCGTGACTGTCAGCGATGTCTCCGAGATCATCGGCAACCACATCAAAAAGACGGATCCCCGTATCATTGCCACAGCAGGTGATCCGGAGTCAGAAAATGCGCAGCAATCATAAACGCAAAAATAAAAGTGCAGACTAAAAAGCAGAAGAGCCAGCGTTGTGATCGGCTCTCCTGCTTTTTTATCTGCATGCGTTCAAAAACATACAGTATATTTCGTGATTATTCCGCAGCCTGCAGATATTCTACTGCCGCTTTGATATACTTGTTGCCTTTTTCTTTTGCAAGCAGCTCATCGGCGGTACCGACAAAATGAACGATCTGCTCCGAACCTTCCTCCATATACTTGTCCAGATAATACAGAAATCCGTTAAAGTCATGGGTCCTTCTCACATAGGTGACCTCACTGACTCCAAACATACCGCGCACCAGCTTGTAGACATTGCCTTCCCGAATCACCAGCGTGGTCGGTGTCGTATCATCCAGCATGTATACCTGCTTTCCTTCCGGCGATGTCCCCGTATAACATGTAATGTTTCTCATAAGTCTCTCCTTTATATTGTAAAAACTGTTATATAACTGCATTTCAACTATATAATAAACAGTCTGCTTTTTCAATACCCAAATCATAAATCCGATTAAAAAACTGCCGCCCAAACCCATGGGCGGCAGCATCTCATTCGTATGGCACTACTCTTTGATCATAGTCATGATCAGTCTGTCGCCCTCCTCGCGGGAACCTGCGCGTTTAATGCGCTCCAGCTCAATCTGGAATGCCTTCAGCGAATCAATCAGAGCGTAAATTCTGGAATCACCGATATGTTTATTCTCGGAATTCATGATCTCGGTAAGCTCTTTTGCAAACTTTACATGCTCACCCGCAATCATCTCAGCCAGCATCGCATCGCCCTCCTGGCGATTGTCTGCGCGCATCACCTGCTCCAGCTGTCCGATAAACTTCGTGGTCTTATCAACCTCATAGTTGATCTTCTTGTCGCCCTCAAACTTGTCCGCAGAGGAAACGATGGATTTAAGCTCATCCTGAAATCTGTTTAATACTGACATAATAAACTTCTCCTTTCTTATTTAAACAAGATGATACTATGACTATAGCACTTTTGTTCACATTTGTCAATGTATTGCTTGTTATACAAAACATTTTTATGACTATTGCACATCGCTCAGCTCCATAGACGCATTGTATTGTATTGGTTTTTGTAAAAATTGCTCCGTTTTTTGTTCACTCTCAACAGATTCGATTCCAGCAAAAGAAAAGCAGACAAAAGGATACAACCGTTCCTCTTATCTGCTTCACTGTCTGGTCGAAATGAGATACTAAAACTCTACGCATCCGGTATACTGATCATTGATCACATAGTAAGCCGCCTTGTCCTCCGGCTTGATATAGAGTGTGATCGTTTTTACCGATACGGCGCCCTCTGTCGCCGCAAACTGCGCCAGCGCCCGCTCTGTCAGGACATCCTCACTGATCTCCTCGCCCATATACTGCAGGACGACAGTCTTTATCGGCTTTCTGGTATATTTGCGCTTCGTGGTCTCAGCAGAATCCTTAACCGCTTTCTTCGTGGATGTGACTGCTTTCTCCACATTCTTCTTCGTCGTATCAGCCGCTTTTTTCGTCGCTTTCTTCGTCTTTTCTGCCGTCTTCGCCGCAGCGTCCTTCACAACAGCCGCGGTCGCCTCGGCATTTTTCTTCGCGGCCTCTTTATTCGCCGCCTTTGCCTTCGCGCTCGCTGCTTTTGCCTCCGCCTTTTTTTCTTCTGCGGACACAACCTCTTCATTCATAATGGTTGTATCTGCAGATTCTTTGATCGTTGCTGCCATAAGTATCATCCTCCTTTATCAAAATTTATATCATTCGCCAACGCTTAAAACCCGTGTGTACGTCTTCTGCATATATGCGCTATATTCGCGCGCATGACTTCCACTATTTTCCACGCTGTCCGATTTATGCCATGCATTTTACCCCAACAGCCGAATCTTGTCAACACGAAATACGGTGGCTGCAAGAAGTATCGCTGAAAACTGCACAATTTATGTGCCCGGTTTTTTTGATTTCCCTTGATTTCTATGTAAAATTTTACCAAAGCCTTGATTTTTCATACATTTTTTCCCACTTTTTGTACAATTTTTCTGGATTTTATCAATTAAGATGCTATAATAGATTTATGCTTTGAAAACCGATGTTTCAAGGCAGTCATATTATTCATCATTCATTAGGAGGGAAAGAAATGGCTAAGACAAAAGTTATTTCTGCGAAAGAAGCAGGCGCTCTCGTAAAAGACGGCGATACCGTACTGATCGGCGGCTTCATGACAAACGGAACAGCAAAATCAATCGTACATGAAGTAACGGCAAAGGATCTGACCGTTGTATGTAACGACGCAGGATTCCTGAACGAAGGCACCGGCCGTCTTCTCGCAAACCATCAGGTAAAGAGACTGATCGCGACACATGTAGGTCTGAACAAAGAATGCGGACAGCAGTATAATGAAGGCATTCTTGATCTGAAGCTTCAGCCGCAGGGCACACTCGCCGAGCAGGTTCGTGCGGGCGGCGCGGGACTGGGCGGATTTCTGACACCCACCGGCGTCGGCACGATCGTTGCGGACAGCTCCTCACCGACTACTCTGGAGGGCAAACAGCTCATCGAACTGGACGGCAAAGAGTATCTTCTGGAGAAGGCGATTCGCGGCGACGTCGCCATCGTTCAGGGTTATATCGCTGATGAGTCCGGCAATATCCGCTATAAAGGCTCCATCCGCAACTTTAACGTACTGATGGCATCCGCAGCAGATACCGTTATCGTAGAGGTCGAGAAGATCGTTCCGGCCGGCGAGATCGGACCGAACTATGTAGAGACCCCGCACATCTTCGTTGATTACTTAGTATTAAAGGAGGAAGCATAAGATGGAAAGAAGCGAGATTAAACCCTTTATCGCAAAACGTGTTGCAAAAGAGATCCATGACGGCGATGTTGTAAACCTCGGCATCGGACTTCCGACGATGGTTCCTGACTATGTAGACCCGACCATTAAGATTACCCTGCAGTCCGAGAATGGTTTTATCGGCTTGTCTGCCGTTGATCCGGACTCTGACGACGCACCGTACACTGTAAACGCAGGTGGACAGCCGGCGGGTATCGAGAAGGACGGTATGTTCTTTGACTCTTCCATCTCCTTCGCCATCATTCGCGGCGGACACGTGGACGCTACCGTACTCGGCTCCCTTCAGGTAGATGAGAAGGGCAATATCGCGAACTGGATCATCCCCGGCAAGATGGTTCCGGGCATGGGCGGCGCGATGGATCTGGTTGTCGGCGCCAAAAAGGTGATCGTTGCGATGGAGCACACCCAGAAGGGTGCGCCGAAGATCTTAAAGGAGTGCACACTTCCCCTGACCGCAAAAGGACAGGTAAATCTTATCGTGACCGAGATGGCTGTGATCGAAGTGACTCCGGACGGTCTGGTGCTGACCGAGTACAACCCTGAGTTTACCGTAGAAGAGATTCAGGCTGCCACGGAAGCGGAACTGACCATCTCCCCGGACCTGAAACCGATGGTATAAAACCAGTCGTATCATATGACATGAGTTTTTCTGTCTGCGAAAACCGTATTCCGGTTTTCCGACGTCAGACACAACATCATCATATATGTTAAAAACAGGAGAACATGCTACTGTCTCCTGTTTTTTTATGTTTTTATGGGGTCAGACCCCGGCAAGAAATTATAAACTTTCTGAATTTTTTATAAAATCGCATCCCTTAAAATCATATTCTTCGATTGTTTTCGTTCATTTTCGCTTCCTGAAATCGACGCATTATTTGTTGTTTCAACAGTTTTTTGCTTTTGTTTGTAAAATTCAACAAATCCTCTTTGGTAATTTTATGCAATATATCCATTGACTTTCTGTAAAAAATCAGCTATTTTATAATCACAAATTGTTGAATTAAAAGTTTTAAAATTGTCATTTCAACAAGAAAGGGGGTATTTTATATGATCTACACGGTTACACTAAACCCGGCGCTTGACAAGACGGTCGAGATTCCGTCCCTGACCATCGATTCCGTAAACCGCATCACTTGCATGCGCACGGATCCGGGCGGAAAGGGAATCAACGTATCCAAAGTTATCTCAAAGCTGGGCGGAAAAAGCACCGCCGTCGGCATCCTCGGCGGAAACACCGGATATTCAATCGCAGCCGCGGTCAAGGCCATGGGGATTAAGACCGGATTCCTGTTTGCAGAGGGCGAAACCCGCACCAACATGAAGATCGTGGATCCGGTTCTGCACACCAATACCGACATCAACGAGCCAGGCTTCGAGGTTCCGAAAGAAGTTACGGAACAACTTCTTCAGAACGTACTCGGCAAACTGACAGCGAAGGATATCGTAGTCCTCTCCGGCAGCATCCCACAGGGATGCCCGAAGACCGTCTACCGCAAATGGATCAGCGCATGCGGCAAAAAGGGCGCGCGCGTCATCCTGGACGCAGACGGAGAACAGTTCGCGGCAGGGCTTGAGGCGGGACCTTATCTGATCAAGCCGAACCATCACGAACTCTCCGCGCTGATGGGCAGAGATTTGAACACACCGGTAGAATTGGGACGCGCGGCGCACGAGCTTCAAAAGCGGTACGGCATCCGGAAAATTGTCGTCTCAATGGGCAGTGCAGGCGCACTGTATGTATCGGCAGGAGAAATGATTCACGCGGAAGGTCTGCGGGTACCGGTCGGAAGCACGGTCGGCGCCGGGGACAGCGTGGTGGCGGCTCTGGCCCTGGCGGAAGAAAAAGACATGGTTCTCGCGGAGGCAGCCCGTCTCTCCACCGCGACGGGCGCGGCAAACGTGATGTGCAACGGCTCGCAGGCCGCAGAATACGAAACGGTTAAAGAACTTCTGCCGAAAGTGATCCTTCATCACTTTTGAACTTGTAAAACAAAAACAGATTGATTATGATAGAAAGGAGTTTTGTATAATGAAAGCAAAAGGTGTACGTCTTCACGGCGCCAATGATCTCAGACTGGAGGAATTTGAGCTCCCGGAGATCACAGACGATGAAATCCTGGTAAAGGTCGTCTCCGACAGCATCTGCATGTCCACCTACAAGTGCGCGATTCTGGGAACGGAACACAAACGCGTACATGAAGATGTGGCCGAACATCCCGCGATTATGGGACATGAGTTTGCGGGCGATATCGTGAAGGTCGGCAAAAATCATCAGGAAAAATTCAAACCCGGCATGAAATTTACACTCCAGCCGGCACTGAATTACAAGGGAACCATGTGGAGTCCGGGATACTCCTACGAGTTTTTCGGAGGAAACACCACATACTGCGTCATCCCCTCAGAGGTCATGGAGCTCGGATGTCTACTGGAATACAGAGGAAAGGCTTACTACGAGGCATCCCTGGCGGAACCGATGTCCTGCAGTATCGGCGCCTTTCACGCAGCCTACCACACAAAGATGGGTGTTTACAGCCACCATATGGGCATACGGGAAGGCGGTAAACTCGCTATCATGGCGGGAGCCGGTCCGATGGGTCTTGGCGCCCTGACCTATGCGCTGCACTGTGATATACGGCCTTCTCTGGTCGTTGTAACTGACCTGAATCAGGAACGTCTCGATCGCGCCTCGCAGTTGTTCCCGCCTGAAGAAATCGCAAAGGAAGGCATCCGGCTTCTCTTTGTCAACACCGGAAGCACCTCGGATCCCGTACAGAATCTGCTGGCTATCACCGACGGCACCGGATATGACGATGTGCTCTGTTATGCTCCGGTTGCCTCTGTCATCACCCAGTCAAGTGCCATTCTCGGCCGTGACGGCTGCCTGAACTTTTTTGCCGGACCGACGGACAAAAAATTCAGTGCAGAGATGAACTTTTATGATGTCCACTACAATTCTACACACGTAATGGGTACCACCGGAGGCAATACGGAGGATATGATTGAATCCCTGCAGCTGACCGAACAGGGTCGCATCAATCCCGCGGTCATGGTAACTCACATCGGCGGTCTTGACGCCGCAGCGGACACCACGCTGAATCTGCCGAAGATTCCGGGCGGCAAGAAACTGATCTACACGCATCTGGCCATGCCGCTGACCGCGCTGACGGACCTGAGAAAAACCGGCGAAGCACAGCAGGATGAGCGAATGATTGCTCTGGCGGACATCGTGGACGCGCATATGGGACTGTGGAGCCCTGAAGCGGAGGAATATCTGCTTCAAAACTTTATCACTGAAGAATAACTGTCAGGATTTCCTGTTCGCGGAATCCTGACACGAACAGGAGGATAAACTATATGGATACTATGGAAGCTCGCAGAAATGCGATTGCCCAACTAATTGATGACAACGGAACAATAAGTTTTTCACAGCTGAAGGAAGCCTTTCCGGACGTTTCGGAAATGACGCTGCGCACAGATCTGAAATGTCTGGACGAGGCAAGGCGGATTCTTCGCGTACATGGGGGAGCCAAATCCGTACAGGTTGTAATCGGAACGGACGATCTGCTGAAACGTAAGTCCATCCGCAATATTTCCCAAAAGCAGATGATTGCCGAAAAAGCAGTGACATTGCTTCGTCCGGACACTACCATTTTTCTGGATTCCGGCAGCACTACGACCACACTGGCCCGGCAGTTTCCGGATCAGTCCTATCTGATCTACACGACCGGCCTGAGTTGCGCAACAGAGCTTTGCGGCCTGTCCGCCCCCACGGTCATGCTCCCCGGAGGAATGCTGAACCGCTACAGCCAGAGCGTATTCGGTTTTTCCGCGATAAAAGAACTGGAAAGGGTCAATTTTGACCAGGCCTTTCTCGGAATTACCGGTTACCATGCATCGTCCGGTTTTTCCTGCGGCATCAGTGACGAAGCGATTCTGAAGCAGACGGCAATCCGCCAGTCGGAACAGGTCATTGCGCTTATGGATTCCTCAAAGGTTGATATCAAATGCAGCTTCTCCATCTGCGGTCTGACAGATGTGGACATCATTGTCTCCGATGGGAAACTGCCGCAGGAATTTCTTTCGGAATGTGAGAGATACGGCGTTCAGGTGATATAGTCCGCAGGCAGGTATACCGGGAAATACTGACAGTTTCCTTTGCTGCAGCAGATTAAAAGTCTTCGGTTTGGGCAATTCTCTATAGTAGTTGTGTAAGGGAGAATTACTCATGAAAACAAAAGTACAGAGTTTTGGTAAATTCTTATCGGCAATGGTAATGCCGAATATCGGCGCGCTGATCGCATTCGGCCTTCTCGCCGCGCTGTTTACGGACAACGGCTGGATCCCCAACGAGGGATTTAACAGCATCGTCAGTCCACTGCTGACCTACCTGATCCCGATCCTGATCGCCTCCACCGGCGGCAAGCTGGTCGCAGGCGAACGCGGACGGATCGTCGGAGCCATCGCGGTGGTCGGAGCCATCATGAGCGACACCAGCATCACGATGCTGATGGCCGCCATGGTCATGGGACCGCTGGCAGGCTTCTGCATGAAAAAATTTGACCAGTTTATGGAAGGGCGGATGCCGGCAGGCTTCGAAATGCTGATCAACAACTTTTCCGCGGGCATCATCGGCATGCTGCTCGCCATCGTCGGTTACCTCGTCATCGGTCCGATCATGTCGGCCGTGCTGGTCGTGCTTTCGGGCGGCGTCAATATCCTGGTAAACAACGGGCTGCTCCCGCTTGTCGCGATTTTTATCGAACCGGCGAAGGTACTGTTTTTGAACAACGCGATTAACCACGGCATCTTCACACCGCTCGCGACAGCGCAGGCGGCGGAGACAGGCAAGTCCATCATGTACATGCTTGAGCCAAACCCCGGCCCCGGACTCGGCGTCCTGCTCGCCTACATGTTCTTCTGTAAAGATAAAAAGACAAAGGATTCGGCTCCGGGCGCTGTCATCATCCACCTGCTCGGCGGTATCCATGAAATATATTTCCCATATATTCTGATGAATCCATTGGTGATCATTGCACCGATTGCGGGTAATATCGTAGCAATTTTCTGGTTCAACCTGACCGGCTGCGGACTGGTAGGACCGGCATCCCCCGGTTCCATCATCCTTTACCTGATGATGACGCCGGCATCCGACATGTTGAAAGTAATTATCGGCGTGGCGATTGCAACAGCGATCTCCTTCCTCATCGCCTCTCCCATTGTCCGGAGAGCCGGCGGCAAGAGTCTCGAGGAAGCACAGCAGGAGGTAGCGTCACGAAAAGCAGAAGCAAAGGGGCTTACTGCAGAAGTCACTTCCGATGTGACAGTGAAATCTTCTGAAGTCAGAAAAATTATCTTTGCCTGCGATGCCGGCATGGGGTCCTCCGCGATGGGCGCGACAAAATTCCGCAACCGGATCAAAGCCCTGCGGCCGGATATTTCCGTAACAAATACATCCGTAGATACCATCCCGCCGGACTGCGATATCGCTGTTGTACAGACAACGCTGGCGGCCAGAGCGCAGAAATCAGCACCGCAGGCGGAGCTGATCACGATCGGAAACTTCCTGGCGGACCCGGCACTGGATGATCTGTACGAGCGGCTGACCTCGGGAGATAAAACGGTCATTGAAAGTAAAACAGAAAATACAGCTGAACGCGCCGCATCAGAAGAACCGGCAAAACCTCAGGTTATTATCGCGGACGGCATTAAGCTCGGTCAGAAACCCGTTTCCAAAGAGGACGCCATCCGGGCAGCCGGTGAACTTCTGGAAAAACTCGGCTATGTCGACCACAGCTATGTCGACGCTATGCAGGAGCGCGAAAAACTCACTACCACCTACATGGGCATGGGCGTTGCGATCCCCCACGGCACATCCGAAGCGAAGGGGCAGGTAAAAAAGACCGGCATCGTCTTCCTGCAGTATCCCGATGGCGTTGACTTCGGCGAGGAGAAAGCACAGCTCGTCTTCGGTATCGCAGGCATCGGCGATGAACATTTGGATCTTCTGGCAAAAATCTGCACCATGCTGGAGGATGAGGATCGTCTGGAAACACTGAAGACTACAGGCGACGCAGACTGGGTATTGGAGCAATTGACGTGATGCATCCGCTATACCACACAAATACGCCTGTAGATTTCGGACAAAGCCGAAGAAGAACGACAGAAGGAAGCCTTTCACATTGCAACAATTTAACACTACTATATAACACTACCATAAATAACAGGAGGAATTTACTATGAAGACATTTGAGTACACAATCAAAGATAACGAAGGTATCCACGCACGCCCGGCCGGACTGCTCGTAAAGGAGATTGCAAACTACGAATCAGCAGTTTCCATCACATCCAACGCCACCGGCAAAAAAGTAAAAGCCAGCAGCGTCATGATGCTGATGACCCTCGGCGTGAAGAAGGGCATGACCATCACAGTGACCGTAGAGGGAGCCGACGAAGACAACGCCGCGGCAGGCATTCAGGCATTCCTGAAAGCAAACCTGTAATCAAAGGTGCGATTCACAGTGTATTGGTTTTTGAAAACAGAGTCGTCGTGCCTGCACGTAAGAAACTGTTTTCAGACGCCAATACAACCTGTGAAGAGGGGGACTGTGAAGCGTAACCCTCATTTTTGAAAGGAGAAGCCACATGGAACAATACACAGGCAAATCCATTTTTAAGAAAATTGCGATTGGCAGGGTTTACCTCTATCAAAAAAAAGAAAACTCCGTGCGCCGGGAGCATGTAGAAGACGTTGAGCAGGAAATCAAACGCTTTGAGGCGGCAAAAACCGTCGCCCTCGGCCAGCTGGAACGCATCTACCAGAAAGCCTTAAAGGAAGTCGGCGAGGACAACGCCGCCGTGTTCGAAGTTCACATGATGATGATGGACGACGAAGGCTTTGTTGACTCCATCTGCCACATTATCCGGGAACAGAAGGTGAATGCGGAGTATGCCGTGGCGACAACCGGCGACAATTTTTCCGCCATGTTTGCTCAGATGGACGACGATTACATGAGAGCCCGCGCGGCGGACGTCAAGGACATCTCCGAGCGTCTGGTCTCCGTACTGTGCGGCAGGGAAACCGACATGGGCAGCCTGGACGAGCCGGTCGTTCTGATGGCGGATGATCTGGCGCCCAGCGAGACCGTCCAACTGGACAAAGCAAAAATTCTCGCCTTCGTGACCCGCCATGGCTCCTCAAATTCCCACACAGCCATTCTGGCCCGCACCATGAACATCCCGGCGATCATCGGCATCGACGTGCAGGATGAATGGAAGGGAAAAACCGTTATCGTGGACGGATATACCGGAAATGTGACCATCGATCCGGATCCGGAATACCTGAAGACCATGACAGAAAAAATGCAGGCGGATGTGAAAAAGCAGGAGCTGTTAAAAGAACTGAAGGGAAAAGAAACCGTCACGAAAAACGGACGAAAAATCCATCTTTACGCCAACATCGGCGGCGTAAAAGATGTCGCCTCCGTCCTGCAAAACGACGGCGAGGGCATCGGCCTGTTCCGGAGTGAATTTCTCTATCTCGAATCCGACGATTTCCCCACGGAAGAGGAGCAGTTCCAGGCATACAAGACCGTAGCCGAAAACATGGCCGGCAAAAAGGTCATCGTGCGGACACTGGATATCGGCGCGGACAAACAGGTCGATTATTTCGGTCTGGCAAAAGAGGACAATCCGGCGATGGGATATCGCGCTATCCGCATCTGTCTGGATCAGCCGGAAATCTTCCGCACGCAGCTACGGGCGCTCCTTCGGGCCAGCGCTTACGGAAACATCTCCATCATGTTCCCCATGATCATCTCCGTCCAGGAGGTGCTGGAGTGTAAACGAATCCTCGCAGAAGTGAAAGCTGAATTGAAAGCAGAGGGTATCGCGTACAAGGACGTGGAAGTGGGCATCATGATTGAAACGCCGGCCTCCGTCTGGATCAGCGAAGAACTCGGACGCGAAGTCGATTTCTTCAGCATCGGCACCAACGACCTGACCCAGTACACGCTGGCAATCGACCGGCAGAATGCGAAGCTGGACAACATCAACGATCCGCACCATCCGGCCGTCCTGCGGTCCATTCAGACCGTCATCGAAAACGGTCACAAGGGCGGCGCCTGGGTCGGCATCTGCGGCGAACTCGGCGCGGATACCACACTGACCGAAACCTTTGTGAATATGGGAATCGATGAGCTGTCCGTATCGCCGTCGTTTATCCTGCCGGTGCGGGACGCCGTGAGGAAGCTGGATTAAAACAGCAAACATCTCAAAACACGCTTCCGCCAGCTGATTCGCAGCTGCCGGATTCGACGCACACATAAATCCCCGGCTTAAGCCGGGGATTTGTAGCAAGCATGTGAATAACATTCTCAAGAAGACACATATCATAGCCGCGCTTCTTCATGAGCTTATAGTCCTTTTTGAAAGCAGTCTGATATTTAATCGTCCGTATCTAAATCCTCCATTAACTCATACACAGATGAAAAACCACGGCTTAACCCTACGCCGTTTCTGGCGTCTTCAATGGCTTTCACCGTCTCAGCATTCGGCAGAGGATTTTTTGCTTTTTCTTTGCCCTTTTCATGCCATTCATTCAAAACAGCTTCCACTTGTGCTATTAACTGCTCTTTGTTCGGGATATAGGAAACATATCTGGAAGCAAAGATTGTATTTGACAGACCACCGAGAGCATATTCAGCAGCTATGCTATCTTTGTCTGTACAAAGGATAATCCCGATTGGCGGGTTATCATGTTCATCGTTTACTTCTGCGGTGTAATAATTCAGATACATATTGAGTTGTCCAACTGCTTCCGGCGTAAGTTTGGCTGTTTTCAGTTCAAACAGCACATATGCCCGGAGAATTTTGTTGTAGAAAACCATATCCACATAATAATGTACATTGTTAAGCGTTATGCGCTGCTGCGTACCCACAAACATAAAGCCACGCCCTAATTCTAAGAGGAATTTCTCTATTTGCGCCACAAGTGCTTTCTCAAGATTGCTTTCAAGCATAGGCTTATTCTCCGGCACACCCAGAAATTCAAATACATAAGGGTCTTTAATCATGTCCAGAGGTGTAGCCATTTCAATTCCTTTTTTTGCAAGAGCAAGTACCGTTTCTCTATTTGTTTTTCCCTCTGACAGTAATAGCCGTTCATAGAGCGATGTGGAAATCTGGCGTTTCAGTTCCCGTATTGACCATCCAGAGTTAACAGCTTCCTTTTCATAGAAACTGCGTTTATCCACGTCGGAAATAGATAAAAGTTCGCAATAATGCGACCAACTCAATTTGCCAGACACTGTCTGGCAAATTGGATAAGCAAGATAAAACGCCCTCATATTCTGTAAATTGGAGCGTGAAAACCCTTTCCCAAACTCCTGCGTCAAATCTTTCGAAAGCTGTTTTAAAGTTTGTCTCCCGTAACCTGCCCGTTCCCTGTTTTCCTGTTCATACTCTACAATAATTCTGCCCACATTCCAGTAGGTAGAAAGAAGTTCGGTATTTACCTGTACCGCCACGTTCTGACGTGCACTTATCAGTAATTCCCTGATTTCGTTTATCATGGAATCATTATATGTTAAGTCGTTCATTTTTACCGCCCTCTTTAATGTGTGATGCAATCAAAGTATAACACAAAAGCTACTCTATTTCCATAGTATCAAATTTATAAAATTCTTATATGAAAGAAGCTCCGGCAAACTTTTTATAATAGTCGCCCCTTATAAAAATGGTCAGACTATTTCGCCATTTTCCATTTCATATACCTGATCGCAGAGAATGCTTATATCCTCCGCGCTGTGGCTGGCAATCAGAAGCAGCTTATCCTGCGTTCTCAGTGACAGAAGCAACTTACGAACCTCCGCCACACCATGTTTATCCAAACCATTCATCGGTTCGTCCAAGACTAATACCGACGGCTGTTCCATAATCGCCTGTGCCAGGCCAAGACGCTGCCTCATCTCCAGACTGTATTTTTTCACCGGCATTTTCGATTCCGGATCCAATCCGGTCTGTCTCATTGCCTTTTTCATATCTTCTTTTGTTATTTTGTTTTTGATGCCTGCCAGCACAACCAGATTCTTTAACCCACTATAATAGGGAATGAATCCGGGTGTTTCAATAATAATGCCTGCATCCGGCAGATAATCTACATCCTTACCTATGATTTTTCCGTCCGCTTTCACATATCCTTCCGTGGGTTTTACAAAACCGCAGATGCAGCGCATAAGCATAGTTTTCCCGCATCCGTTATTTCCCACCAGCCCATAAATGTGCCCGCTTTCCAATCGCAGGGAAATATTATTTAAAATTTCTTTTTTACTCAGTGTCAGAGAGACTCTGTTTACTTCGATCACTTTATTCACCCCGTTTATTTCAAACATCTCCGCAGCTTTTCCATCCTCACGTTTCTTTTTTGCGTCTTAAAAACATTCGACCTGTGCGGTTGGACGCTCTGTGGCGCGTCCAACCCTGCTCACACATTCGCAAAACCCGCGTTTCTTCCGGCTACAGCACCCGATATCTCCGCGATACAATCAGGCTGACCGCTATGAGCCCGATACTTCCCGCCGCCAGATAAACATAAGACCCCCACATCGGGAAAACCATCTCGCTCAGATACTCTTCATAATGCACCCATGGGACGATGTGTGTGATGGGAAAAAGCCACATTCCCTTCATCTTCACCTCCATAAAGACCACTCCCATAATAAGCAAAAACGCATTGATCAGCACTCCCGCATACTTTTGGTTGCAAAGCGAAGCCGCTAAAAGTATCATAGCAATTACAATAAAATGAAGCAGCAGCAGAAAAAATGAATGAACCAGCGCTTCTGGAAGCGACATCTGCTGATACAAATTGCCCGGCACAAGTTCAACAACATAATCTCCTGTCCGATCCGGATAAGCGGATGTAAAATGTGTCATCGCATCTGAAAATCCCATCTGCCATGTTCCGCATCCCATCATCATGAGGCAGGTGATCCAAAAGAGAACCCCAACCACAAAAAGACTCGCCTTCACTGCAAAAAGCACCTGTCCCGCAATCCAGATTTTTTTCTCACAGCGTATCTGATAAAACAGATGTATTCCGCTTTTTTGCGGAAAATCAGCCAGAAGAACTAAAAACAAAAGCGGCAGTACCAACAGCACCACCCCTGAATTGCTCAGTGCAATAAATCCCTCCAAAACCGACACCGGTTCTCCCATAAGATCGGCGCATTCTGCCAGCGGGGCAACAACCTGTACATGAATAAACACTGCCATTACTGCCAGTATAATCAATCTGCTGTTCCTTAACCACTGCCGGAATTCCGCAGATGATATGCGCCATATCATGCAGCCCGCTGTATTACCCATTACACCCTCTCCTCTGCACTTCCATATAAAACGCCACAAACAGGCCGGCATATACGGTCAGCATAAAAAACATCGACACATACCAGTACCTGTTCCCGGAAATATTCACAACAGAATCCATAAAAAAGGCTGAAATCAGCTCTGTCCGGTCTCCCGCACCTGAAAAGCTTTCATTCAGTAATCTCTGTAATACCTGTATGTAAATATAATTAAGAAGAAACGGCAGGCAGAGCAGCATATATTTATCCCGGATTAAAATGGCCGCGCCCAAACCGAACACACACGCAAACATGCCGTACAGAAAAATCCCCAGAAGCCTCTTCACCACAAATATCGTTATTCCGGCGCCGCCCCCGTAAAGCTGAAGCCAGATCGTCTGTTCATCCTGGGGAAATGCAGAAAACCCCGGAAATACCGACATCATCACAAGTCCAAAAATGCCATATCCCGCCGTAAAACCAATCCCCCCTGCCAGAGCGCCCCCTGTCAGTTTAGATATACTGTATCTGAAATTCCCCATACGGATCAGCTGAAATCCTGTCTCCCCGCTCTGCCGCTCCGAAGATAACGTTACCAGATATCCAAAACTCAAAAGCAAAGGAAGCAGCAGCGGAAGCCAACCGCTTAACACCTGCATCCACATCACCAGATCGCTTTTCCCGATTTCCGCTGCCGCCTCCTTTTCCGTTTGCAGCATCAGCGCAAAAATCGTAATACTCTTTCCGGTATAATCATAATATAGGCTCTCGGAATCTTGAGCCTCCCGGCCGAATTTCAGCGGCCGACTGAACATTGAAAAGTAAATATTATCCAAAATGCAACGGTTATAGCGCAGTTTAGTAAAAAAGAGCGCAGAGTAGTAGACCATATTCAAAACATGGCTTATAATGGTATTGCTTATTCAGATAAGCGGCCTGCTAAAAGAGATCTCTGAGGCGTGAAGTCTTTGGCGGGTCCCAGGCATCAAGATGTTGGCACATCATGATGCAGAACAGGCGGCAGTACCACATCTTAGTTGAACGGTATCTGCCGTCTTCTATTTTATAGTCTACTTTCTCACGTTTATTACAGCGTTCTGCGGAGGTTCTGGCATTATATTCCATTTTCCATTCTTTGCTGCTGCGCGGCGGGTTATTGAATAACCTTGGGTTGTCTTTCATGGCAAGATGAACCGTCCTGCCGTATTTCGCATCCGAGCAGGGATTTTCACAGGTACATGTAATTTTTCCACCTGCAAAGCTGATCTTCGGGCATTTGAATTTGGTCCTGCCTTTATCGACTTCCGTGCCGTCGCGTCGCATGGTATATCCTTCGCGGCACACGGGGACGCCATCATTGTTGATTGTGAAATCATCTTTATAAACTGGCGGCCGCCCGCCTTTTCCATTGAGGTCAATAAATGGCGTGATTCCCTGTTCACGGCAGTATGTATAAACAGGCATGGCATCATGCGCGGAGTCAAGAAGCAGCTTTTTGACGACTGCTTCGGGGAGAAACTGTTTCATGGAGAACCAGTTATAAAGGAACCCATGGGAATCATGCCTGGAAGCGGGTCCCAGAAAAGGAAATACAGGAAGGTCATTCTCTGAATCCGAAGCGGTCAGCATATACAGGTCATAACCAAAGTAGTAGCAGTTCCGAAGGGAATCCCAGCCGATGTTGCAGTCAGGCTGGCTGTAGGTGCGGTTGCATTTACAGTTATGGATTCCTTTTTCGAGGCAGTCACAGGTACGTTTTTTTCGCTCTCTGGCGGCGGTACGGATGGGGGTCCCATCGCCTGCGAGGGAAAGAGAAAAAAGATTAATCAGGCCATCGGCTGCAGAGCGTTTGAGAAAGAGAGTGCTGAAAATCTCGTAGAGCATCCGGCAGGGTTCCATATCATGGGGAGGATCCTGCTCAAAGCGCTCAAAGAGTTCTTTGACAGTTACTTTCTCAACAGGGGCAGCTTTTTCTCCATTTTTAGATGGCTTTTTGGGTTTTTCTTTCGGCGGATGGACAGAATCTGAAATATTATTTTTATCAGAGAGCCAGAGCCGCCTTTGAAAGTCGTAAAAGGTAGCGGTGCCCGGTGTATCGCCAACGAGAAAACCGGAAATGATGGCATGAAGGTGGTTTTCCTTCAGGTCAGCAGCCCACTTGGTATAGGAGACAATACCGAATTCCACGGAAACAAGGATGGATCGAAGCATATCGGAAGGGAGCCTTGGCTCAGGGCCGAAGACAGAATACCGGTCCCGCATGATGGAATCGACCTCGGAGAGGTCAAGATTCCAGAACTTTTCCATAATCTCCCAGGTGGAAGAAGAAAGGGAATTTGGGGCATCAGGATAATATTTACGAAGCTGTGCCAGGACACGATCCTGGTAGGCGGCATGGCCGCCGGAATTAACAGGTTTCATATGTGCACCTCCAATCAAGCGTGAAATATCTTCTTGATTGAAGGGCGCGCCTCGCAGCCTCTGGCGAGGCAAAGACAGCAAGGCGCGCCGCACATTTTACCCCATTTGTCAATAGTTTTTTTTGAAAAAAGTGGGGGGAATTAAAAAAAAGGGGTCTTAAAAAGCCATGTTTTATGCAGGGTTGAGATTCCGAGAGTCTATATAATCCGCAATGGAGGATAAACATAATGTCAACACACCCGCGACCATTAACAGGACAAAGGGGAAATGCAGACACTTCATTAATTCCGTTTTTATACAGCGCAGCATGTTTCTCTCCCCTTTTATTCTTCTGTGTCCAGTCTATATGTGTAATAATAAATATCTCCTGTAAAAACATCCACATATAACCGAATCCCTTCATTCTTTATCTGATTTACTCCGCGGATTTCCCAACACGGAAAAATGATTTTTTCCTCCGGATCTTCAGAATCAAGGAAATTTACCGCATAATACACTAAGCCTGCTGTCTCTGCTTTTATATTCAACTGCGAAGCCAGCTTCTCGTCCAGAAAAACCGCCAAATCTTCAAGTCCGATGATCTCTTTTTCAGAATAAAGCGTTGTCATCTTCTCTGCTTCATTATATCCGGAAAACGCCGTCACCCCGGAATCATCCATAACATACGCATTTTTATTGTCACAAGCGGGAAAAACATCCCCGTTGATCTGATAGGACCCTGTCTGCATATATGCCAATGGAATTCCATCATATATCCGGCGCATGATGTATTCATATGCATAAATATCTTTTAATTTAAATACGCATACCTCTGCGATTTCATTTTCCACACCCTCCTCCGGCGGAAATGGAGTTCCCTGACGAAAATACTCCAAAACCATCTCAGCCCCTTCCTCCACTGTCATTTCACCGCTGGCCAGCTCATATTTTTCGTTTGCCAGTTCAGAGTAACTGCCATACGCAACAACATCTTCTTCAGAGTAGGAATACCCCAGCGCATCCATTGCCGCAGAAGAAGTACTCCCCAGATATTCTGTTATTTTTCCGTCGCTCATGGAATAAATTCCACCGGAAGTAATCTGGATATGACACAGGTTATTATCGATAAATGCGCCTTCTCCCGAACTTAATTCGGACATATGATTATAAAAAGTATAATAGTTTCCGCCCGCATCTACCCCCAGCTCGGTCGAAACTACCTTTACCTCAGTCTCCATATCTATTTCGCTCTTTTTCCCGATACTCTCCAGCCAGTTTTCTATCGTATCCCAGCTCTCTTCCACCGTAATTCCGTGATCTTCTGCAACAAGAAGCTTCATGTCTTCTGATTCCGGAAAACTATCAAATTCGCAATTTTCAAAATTGATCCTGGAGTATTCCGAATGTCTCACAGTCTCTATCTCTGTGTCATATTGCTCCCTGCATACAGAAATCGGAGTCAAATCCCTCAAAATTTTTTCCTGATAATCCTCAACAGAAAACACGGTATCCGGACTGTCAGCATCCTCAATAGAATCTGTGGAGACTTCTGAAACAGTTTCCCCCTCCTGATCTGATGTCGCGCAGGCCGCGAATCCCATAAGGCATAATAATGCCGCTCCGACCATAAACCAACGAACTTTGCGATAATTTCTATGCATGGCGCTCCCCTCCTCTACAGACAAAATATCACATCCGTTTGTATTCTTTTTGTACTTTCAGATTGTTCAATATTCCGTATTCACCCCTGTGCATACAAAACAACTGCAACCCTGCCGCAAAGACAGGGTTGCTCTCACCTGATATGAAAATAAAATTCCGGACCGCCCGCCGTGTTTCTGACTCCGTAATCCGCCCGGTACATCTTTAATATCGCTTCACTGATCGCCAGCCCCATGCCGGAAGAACCTTCCTGCACGGTACGGGAAGCATCGCCCTGATATAAAGGTTCCCAGATGCGAGACAATTCCTCAGCGGAAAGCTCCGGTCCGTCATTGTATATACTGACGCCATGATCATAAACCGTGATGCGGATCCCGCCTTTTGTACTGCAGAATTTTACCGCGTTGGAGATATAATTATCCATGACCATTTCCATGAGCGCCGCATCGGAAGTCACCTGCCCGCTTCCCTGAATATCCCATGTCAGGGAAAGCTCCTTTTTCTGCATCAGGTCCTCGTAACGCTCACAAATCCGTTCTGCTGTCTCCTTCAATAAACACGGTTCTTTTTTTATCTCACAGTCCGCGTCTGTCACACGCGTATAGACCAGCATACTGTTCAGCAGATCATTCATATGATCCGCCTCCCTGCCGATCATATCGATGTAATGCGTCTGCTTTTCCTGCTGCAGTCCGGCCTCCAGACACTCCGCACTGTTTTTGATCACTGCCGTCGGTGTCTTCATCTCATGCGCGATAGCATTTAAAAATGTCTCACGCAACCGGCGAATGTTTTCCTGCTTTTTTTTTACGTAAAGATACACGCAGATCAGGAAAACTGCCAGCGCCTCCCCCAGCACCAGAATAGGCAGAATATACTGTTTGATAATCCCGGAATGCAGCGTCAGCTTCCGGATATTGACCGAAATACAGCATTCGTACGCGGCAATGCGGTTCGCGTTTGTCAGATGAACAAAATATCGGCTTCCGGAAGCGTAAATATCCCGGGAATCTGTTTCCATCTCTGACATATCGTATTTTTCCGGCACAGAGAGTGACTCACTGCTGTTAATGTAAACAGAAAGGTAACCGGCCTGTATCTGATCCGAATCCTGCAATCCTGTATCTGTCTCATCCAATTCCGTCAGACGCCTTACCATCACCGAAGTATATCTCTCGTTTTCATACAGACTGTTCGTCAGCTCATAGACAATCTCTCCCGTAGCACGGTCACAAAGCACCACCCGCATCGGATAAAATTTATCCTCTCCGCGATAATAACCGTCCATCTCGGAAATATAAAGACGTTGACTCCACTGCGGATTTTGTCTGTATTCCTCAAAAAAATCCGTCATCTCGTCTTCAAAATATTTTCCGAGCGCAAAATACTCCGTCAGGATTTCTCCATCCTCGAAGCTCTGCCAGCGGCAGATAATATTATCATTTGTCGTTCCTTTGCTGAATCCCGCCGAAGAATAAGTACCCGCTGCGATCTCATAGCAGCTGTCCGACATCTCATTTCCCGTGCGGGGCAGGGCATCCAGAGCCGCATATAAAATCTCCGCCGCATTTCCGCTGTCGGACGCGGCCTCCACTGCCTCCTGCATCTGTGTCATGACTGACTCCGCTTCCGCCTCCTGGTTCTGTTTCTCCATGGAAAAAAGATAAGCGGAGCAGATAAACATGATTCCCAGAAAAACCACCTCAATCCAGACCGCAGTCTGATAATTCTTCCACCAGAATCGCATGCCATTCCCTCCGTTTTTGCATTTGCCGAATTCTTTCACAAATATCTCCTCCCTGTATGTCACAGTAACCCGTACAAGCCTCTCAAAATCCGCAGAGCAGTCTTTACTGCTTATCCGGACAAATCTATACCCGGCGCGTCATGGCCGCGTTTCCATCATATAACCGGATTTGATGATCGTCCGGATACATTTCCCGTATTTTCCCAGCGCTTTCCGCAAATTCTTGACATGTGTATCAACCGCCCGGTCGCTTCCCTCATAATCGTAACCCCACAGCTTTAACAGAATCTGCTCCCGCGTCAGCACCCGCCCCGCATTGTTCATAAAATAGCGAAGCAATTCGAAATCCAATGCCTGAAGGACAACATACTCCCCGCCGCACATCACCTGCCTCCGCTCCGGCTGCAAACGGATGCCTGATACTTCCAGCCAGCCGCTGCCCCGCTGTCCCCGCTCCAGAACGGCGCGGCACTTCGCGAGAAGCACCGCCAGAGAAAACGGCTTCAATATGTAATCGTCCGCCCCCAGCTGATAGCCGTAAAGCTGATCCGTCTCCTGCACACGGGCTGTCAAAAATAAAATCGGCACATTCTCTTTTTCCCTGATTTTGCGACAGAGCGTAAATCCGTCCATCTGCGGCATCATTACATCCAGAAGCACCAGATGATAGTCCCGTATCTGAATCATCTCCCAGGCTTCCTGTCCGTCCGCCGCCGTATCCACCTCAAAACCGTTCGCGGAAAGATAATCATGGATCAGTTCGCGCATATTCGCATTGTCTTCCGCCAGCAGAATTCTTTTCATGGGTTCCATCTCCCTCCCCTTTGATTACAGACAGTATAGCCGATCCGTTTGTATTCTTTTTGTACTTTTTCTATACTTTCCAAATCCCGTTTGCAACTTTTACCCAAAAAACACAATCCCCCGGCTTTAGCCGGGGGTATCAGATAAATGCTTCTTTCCAACATAATCCGCAACTCCTCCAATAACAGCATTGTAACCTTTTTCTGCTGTTTTTCAATATGATTTGCAACCTTTTTCGATTTATTTTCCCTGTCCCTTTTATTATTTTTCTGGTATAATGTCAATATTAGGCTGAGAAAATAAACGAGTTCGGAAAGCCGCTGGTTTTTCGCGCATTTCCCTGATGTTAATGCGCATCAGCACAGAATCATTTTAACAGCGATCAGAGGGTAAACCATTTATGTCAGATTCACAGAGCACCCATACCATCTCCACCGATTTCATGGACTGTTTTCTGACGCTCTCCCGGGGCAGCAAACGTCTGGAAGCATTAGGACAGCCTGAATTTTTGAAAAAGGGAACCATTCTCGTCCGTTCCGGTGAAATCCCCGGATATTGCTATATTGTCCGGACGGGACGCGTCATCTGTTATGAGTTCTCCTTCAACGGAGAGCAGCGGATCTACAATTTTATGGAACCCGGTTCCCTGCTTCTGGAGGAGTTTCTGCTGTTTGACAGACCGTGTCCGATTTTTTTCGCGACAGCGCTGGATTCCGAGTTGGTAAAAATCACGAAACAGGATCTGACCGACGCGCTGCGGCGGGATTTTGATATCGTCATGGACGTCTGCGAATCCATCTCCGCCAAACACCTTTCCGCGATGGAATACCAGCGCGTAGGGTACCATCAGGATGCGGGCTGGCAAATCTGCCGTTTTCTCCTGCTTCTGATCGAGCATTACGGGGAAAAAGAGAATGGCCGGATACAGATAACGGAAAAGTTTTCCCATCAGATGATCGCCGATTTTCTGGGCATGAACCGCGTTACGGTCAGCCGAAAGCTGAAGGAGCTCCGCTCTCTCGGCCTGATTGCCTCTGAAAAGGGGAAACTCAGTGTTCCGGACGTCAACGCTATCAAAAAGTACATGGACTCTATTCAGGGATTTTAGGAAGGAACTGCCGTCATGAAAAATCCAAACTACGTAAAACCTGTCAGTTTGTGGAATTCCTCCCGGATTCTTTCGCCGGACTTTATTCTGCCCTGTCTGGAAAAGCTTGGTTCTGCGAAAAAAGTTCCGAAAAACACTTATATTTACCGTTCCGAGGAGATTCCGGACTGCTGCTATATCGTAAAAAGCGGGGAGGTCATCGCTTTGGAGACGACCTCCGGTGGAAATGAGTTCCTCCATTTCCTTATGGACGAAAACGCCATATTCGGGGACGTCAATATGCTGATGGAAAAACCTCTGCCCATCCGCTTCCGCACAGCGACGGACTGCGAGTTAATCTGCATCCCGAAGGAAAAACTGATGACGGCGATCGCACAGGATTCCCGCATTTTCATGGAACTGTATCTCTCCGCCGCCAACAAGTTTCTGGATTCCATAGAAGAGCTGAGGGAATTTAAGCTCTATCCGGCATCCTGGCGTCTGATTAAGATGCTTCTTACTTTCGCGGACAAATACGGAACGGATTACGACGGAAAGCTCCTCATCCGACGCAAACTGAGCATCAACTATCTGACCGCCCTCATCGGCGTCAACCGCGCCACCACTATCCGGTCGCTGAACGGCCTGAAAAAAGAGAAGCTGATTGAAACCGTCAACGGCTTCTACTGCATCCGGGATCCGGAAGCCCTCAAAAGATATCAGGCTCGCCTTGCCGAGGATCTGTAGTAAGGAACTGTTCAAAAATAACTTTGCACCGGTTATTTTTCGGCAGTACTGACCGCGTGCGTCAATATAAATTCCCTTGCTTTGTCCCGGATCAGCTGCGCCTCCAGCGCATCCCGATCCAACGTCCGGCAAACCTCATCAAAATCCGCCGCGCACTGCTCTGCAATCCGCTCCATTGCCTGAAATACCTCCGGCTCGCCGACCCGGATCCCCTCGCGATCCGCCACCGCCGTAAACAGCACATCAAACAACGCCGCATCCCTGGCCTGATCCCTGTGTTCATCTCTCCACTGCTTTTCACTGAGTTCCATCGACCCAAGCCGGGTTTCAAACATCTCGTCACAAATTTCATCGTTGCTCATGGACGACTTTAAGTGTGCCCTCTTTGTCTGAATCTCACGCAGCTTCTGATCAAAATCCGCCGGAAGGTCATGATAACGCCTGACGCACTCTTTCACCCCTGCAAGAAAACAGTCGATTTCTATTCCCTGTTGGTCTGCCGAGACAGACTGAAGCATATAATCCATGGCTTCCGCGCGAACCTGAGACATCGGCCGGTGTACATCCGCCGCGTGATACGCCTCTCGCAGCAGATAAACACATTCTGTCAACATACGGCACACCGGATCCTGCACGGCAGCTGCTTTTTCCCGTGCCTCCATGGCATCCAGGCGGGCTTCCGTCATCGAATCCGGCAGGACGGTTTTCATATTTCTGCAGGCTTTCGTCAGCACGTCCGCCGCAAATCTCTCCTCATCATCCCGCGGCACATCGGTCCGGATCCCTTTATAGGGACCTAATGTCGCATCCGGATATACATCCGCTTCCACAAGAAAACGGACGCCTCCGTCCCCACGCCAGGTTATCTCCCGCAGACAGGGTTTCCCTACGGGATGAAGACGCGTTTCCCTCACGTACTGCCGGTACGCTGCGGGAATGCACAGATCGAGTGCTTCGTCATAAAGGACCCGCGGTCCGTATATTTTTTCGATTTCCTCCCGCGGCGCCAGTCCCGGTGCGTATCCGGGCACAACGATTCTATCCGTATGTTCCAGATACGCGTCATGGAGCGCCTTCGCGAACTCCTCCGGCTCCAGAATCAGCTCCGTTGTGATCGCGCCGTCCTTCCTCTCCTCGTGTTCTGCTCTCATATCCGCCCTCCGATCCTACAGAATCACCTTCGTTTCCGTACCGATCCCTCTCAGAACAGACATAAGGATGGCGGCGTCGTGCTCCTGCGCGTACTTTTCAAGGATATCCCGAAATGTTTTTTCCTCATCCTCCTCCCGCGCCAGAGCGCCCAGTTCTATCAGATCCGCCCCGTAGCCGCTCATTTCGTCCAGCTTTTTCAAAAGCTCATCTTCCTCCGGCATGCGATCCGGATAAATCCAGGTCAACACCGACTTCCGGTTATAATTGGCCGCCTCAAAAAGAATCGACCGTGTCGCATCCTCATAGGGGAGCAGCGGTGCGCTGATCAGATCCGTGCCCTGCTTTGCCGCCTGCACAGCCAGCCTGGCGATATACATATATTTTGCCGGGTGTTTTCCCCCGATCACCGCATCCCGGAAGCTGAACATCAACGGTTTTTCTTTCGCCGCCTCCCGCACCGCTTTCAGTGCGGACGGCACCTCCTTAAAGGTAATCTCAAAGATATCGTCATGCTCGTCGCTGCGCCACTCGATCGCCGCCACAGCCGGGTCGGCCGCCAGCGCTTCTGTCTGTGCGATGATATCTTTCCTGGAAGCCGCTTTCACGATACCGATGGCTGCTCCCGCTGTCAATTCTGTCCGGTTGATTTTAATTGTTCTGCTCATTTCCCTGTTTCTTCCTTTCCCTCTGTACCAGATCTTTTTTTAAAAATCGCCGCTACGTTTCTTCCATATTTAAATTCATAAGAGATCTCATCCATCCTCGCATGCGTACAGGGACTCCGGTCATCCCGGACGGGATTATATAATCCTCCGGCATGCACAAACTGCAGACCGACGCCCTCCGTGGACAGGCTGGCGGACACGGTCAGCATGCCCTCTCCCCTGTCCGCGCCGCAGATATTTAAAAACAATTCCAGCGCGGAGGCCGTAACCGCTTCCTTCCACTCGCCGGAAAATCCGGAATCCGCGTCGCCAAGGCACCGCAGATACTCTTCAAACCACGGCAGGTTCTCCCGCGCCGGAACAATGGCCAGCTTTTCCACTAGCGGATCACCTCCACTTCCTCCTCCTGTCTGGAACACAGAAAAGCCTCGTGCCCTTCCTCCAGCTCGCGAACATCCGCCTCCCGCAGATCCGCTCCGGTCAGCAGCATTTCCTCGACACGCGCCAGAAGCTCCAGCCGGTTTTTGTCTTCCGGAGATGCGTAAAACAGCGACATCCGGCTGATCGCTCCAAACCGGTTGATTTCCCTCGACAGATGAGGAAGAAGTGCCAGTTCCGTGAGCGAAAGCTCCCATGGGTCGCCCACGGGCCGATCTTCCGTCTGTCCGGCCGCAGGCAAAGGGTGAAACACGCACGTCACCCCGCCGCTGGTATACTCCTCGCCCATGACCGCCTGAAGCTTTCCGTACTCTTCCCGGATATAAAAATCCCGTTCTTCACGAATCAAATCCCGGATTTTATCTCTGTCCATATCTTCCCTCCCTGTCAAATCCATCTAAGTCCAATTGTTCCAGACGGGCGATCCTGTCTGTGATACTCTTTTTTCGCTCCTCAAACTGCAGTTCCCTGTTATACGTATAATATTTTTCACATCCGTAATGTCCGATAAACCGTGCGCAGTAATAGTTCGCCGTGAGCTCGGTCACAAGAATCAGCATCTCATCGCCGTCCGAAAAAGCTTTTTCACAAAAATCAAATGTATTTTGGAGAATCCGCTGCGCTTCCTCCACCTCGCTCCGCAGAGAAAACAGGGTATCGTCATAGGTCTCCCGGATGATCGTAAAATCGTCCTCACCGGCGTTCTTTTTTAATATCTTTTCCCGGTACAACTCGAGCTGCGCGGCAACGCGGCGGGTTTCCTTTTGCTTTTCAGGGGACAGGGATGAGGATGCCCTGCCCTTCGCAATCTCCTCCCTCATTTCCCCGCAGTATTTTTCCAACAGCTCTGCTGCGGGAGCACCGTCCGCAATCTCCGGCCCAATCTGCCGAACCAGCCTGACCAGACGGGCGAGCATATCCTCCGTGTCGCAGA
Source organism: Clostridiales bacterium (assembly GCA_021201535.1). Classification (GTDB taxonomy): domain Bacteria; phylum Bacillota; class Clostridia; order Lachnospirales; family Lachnospiraceae; genus Eubacterium_I. The sequence goes on from JAJQEU010000109.1 coordinate 51,409, forward strand.
TGCCTCTCATTTTCGTCGTAACCGCCCCAAAGATAATTCCCAGAAGAGAAAACCTCTCGTCTATTTTAGCCGTCGAAGCCCGCGCGACAATATCCTCGGAAACCGTTCCGTCCAGGATCGCGTCGATTTTATAATCGCTCCGGTATTTGTGGTACAGGTCATAATAAATAGCAAAATCCCTGGCGATCTTCGGATCCTGCAGATACTGGCAGACCAGCCTGTCGTTGACGACCAGCCCGTTTTCTTCATACAGCTTTATCATCTCCGAGAGATCCTCCCAGCTTCGCGCGGTCACAAAAGTTTTGCCGTCCACAGTACTTTGAACCCGGTAAAAATCATCCGTTTTCGCGTAAAGATACGTCATGACCGCCGGATGTACGCCGTTCCTGTAAGCATAATCCTTCCAGACCTCATAATCCGGCTCCACATCGATCCGTTTCAGGCGATCCCACGTGACAATATCAAAATCCCGAACCGATTTATTATACTCGGGCGGGTTTCCCGCAGTCACTACGATCCACCCCTCCGGCAGCCTGTGCTGTCCGAAGATCTTAAACTGCAGAAACTGCAGCATACAGGGCGCGAGCGTCTCGGAAATGCAGTTGATCTCGTCCAGGAAAAGAATCCCCTCCGTGATGCCGGTATCCCGCATCAGGTCATAGACCGATCCGATGATCTCGCTCATGGTGTACTCGGAAACCTGATACGTCTTTCCGCCGTACTCTTTTTCCACAATATAGGGAAGGCCCAGGGCGCTCTGTCTGGTATGGTGCGTCATGGAATAGGAGATCAGACCCACGCCCAGCTCCGAGGCAATCTGCCGCATGACGGCCGTTTTTCCGATTCCGGGCGGACCGATCAGAAACACCGGCCGCTGTTTTTCCGTGGGGATTTTATAACATCCGAATTCATCCTTCGTCAGATAAGCTTTCAGCGCTCCCCGGATCTGTTCTTTTGCCTCAGCGATATTCATTGCGCTCCTCCTGAAAATCAATTACTGCCGGCCATCCCGGTGTTTCCTCTCTGATGAAAAACATGACCGTCCCGGCGTTTTTTACTCCGATGAAAAAGATAGCCGTCCCGGCGTTTCTGCTCAGATGGCAAACATAGCCATCACATCAATTTCGCTGCCGGAAGCTTTTCTGTGTTCCAGCAGCGCAGCGACCATCTCCATCTTCTTTTCCCGCTGGGCGCGTTCCAGCATATTCGTAAAAAGCTCCGTCCCAATCGCAAAATGTCCGGAAATATACGTCGCGGCGTCCGGCAGATTTCCCGTGACCACGGCGGACAGGGTCTTTTCCAAATGGCTTCGGATGTATTCCCGGTACCCGGCGGCGATTCCATCCGTATATCGATCCGCGGCGCGGCAGTATCCGATGGCGGCAAAAATCTGATCTTCCTCATCGAACTCCCCGATCGCCATTCCCGGAGCCGTGACGGAGATCAGGCTGTGGCATTGCGAAAACGGCTTTTCATGCAGCTCGCCTACCGTCCGCGGCAGTTCGATCTCCTGCAGTGACTCCATGCCGGTAAAGGCGCGGGGACCGATTTTCTCCACGCTTTCCGGAACATATATAAACCGGATCTCCTTTTTGCCGGAAAAAGCGCCGCCCAGGATCTCCCGGATTCCTTCCGTCAGACGAAGTTCAGAACCCCGGGCGCACAGGCCGACGCATGCGCCGTCCGCCACGACAAATCCATTCGCGTCCGCCAGCGCCGTACAACCGTCAAAACAGCCCTCGCCCAGTTCCGATATCCCGACCGGAACGGAAATCCCGACAAGACCTGCGCAGCCGGAAAATACACGCGCCCCCATATGCTCCAGAGAATCCGGCAAACGTATCCGCGCCAGCGAACGGCATTGCCCGAACGCCCCGGTTTGAAGCGAACAGACACCGTCGGCGATATCCACCCGCTCAAGAGCCACGCACTGGGAAAACGCATCCTCCGGCACCTCCGAAACCGACGCAGGAACAGACACCTCCGTAATGCTTCTCAGTCCCGAAAAGGCGCTTTCTCCGATAAATTCCAGGCCGTCCGGCAGCTTCAGCTCCCGGATACATCTGCAAAGGCAGAATGCCCTCCTTTCGATCCGCTTTACCGTATCAGGAATGGAAATCTTCTCGAGAGAAATACACTCATAAAAAGCGTCGATCCCGATCCGTTCCAGCCCCTCCTCCAGATTAATCCGGCTCAGATTACTGCAGCCGGAGAACGCCCAGTCTCCGATTGCCTCCACCGGTCCGTTAAACTTCACGTCGACCAGCGCGCTGCAGCCGAAAAACATCCATCCGCGAAGCGTTTTCAGGGATGCGGGAAATTCAATCCGGTGCAGTCCCCTGCAGCCGGAGAACGCGCCTCCCTCAATCTCCTCGATCCCGTTTTCAAAGGATATGTCAGCCAGGCGCTTGCAATCCTTAAAACAGCGCCATCCGATCCGCCGGACGCTCCCGGGGATATGGATCCGGGTCAGGCCGGAGCATTCCCGGAAAGCCCTCCATCCAATCCGCAAAAGTGTACCGGGCAGTGTTATCTCATCCAGAAGGATCCTCTCCGCGAATGCGTCCGCGCTGATCTCCTCCACGCCGGCCGGCACCGACGCTCTGCGTATATTGCGCCTTGCCTTCAAAAGACACCGGCCGAGAATCAGGAAATCCTCCTGCCATTCGTTTTCATTTTCGCTGTAATACTTATAATACGGAGTTCCCTTAAAGGCGTCATTCCCGATATGGCAAAGCGTCTGCGGAGCCCGGACTGCTTGCAGGTTATCACACCAGAGAAACGCCTCGTCCTCTACAGATTCTACGCCCTCCGGGATCACAATCTCCCGCAGGGAACGGCAGTTCTGAAACGCTTTCTCCCCAATCGTGCGCACGCCGTCCGGAAGCGTAAGATACGGCTCCTGTCCGCGGTACTTTACCAGCACCCCGTCTGTTATCTCAAAAGCATTCTCATCATCACGGTTCATACGAACACCTCTTACCAGCTGTTACAGCGCTCGGTTGCGCGATACCCTGATACATATGATTAAGACGATAAACTGTCCTCCCGCAGCACAACCTTCATTGCCCAGTGCGGAACCTCGGGCGTTTCTCGCCCCGTATCCAGAAACACAAACGCCGTGTCATATTTCGGCGGCATGGCCGGATAAGTTCCATAGCCGTCCGTAAAATAAATCATCCCCCGCAGATTGGAAAATTCATGGCGGCGGAGCAGCCCGTCGACATATGTGAACACCGGACGGAAATCCGTTCCTCCGAAGCCCTTTAAGCTCATACCCTCCATATATCGGTCAAACTCTTCCTGCGAAGTGATTTTCTGATCCTCCTCCACCCGCGCGCCGCACTGTATGATATGCACATTGACCGTAGTGAAAAAATTTTCACTCTGTTTCATGATATTCCAGGTCTTTGCGACAAACGCCTGCACGACCTCGCCGGCGACGGACTGGGATGTATCCAGTGCGATCACAAACTCCCGCACCTTTCGGACCTCTTTGGACTCCAACGGTTCGATCAGTGGCATCCTTCCGTACCGTTTCATCGCCCAGGTATACAAAATGGGGTCAAATTCATCGTCGTTGACCTCGATATTCTCCCCGAGAACGGAAAACTTTCTCAGAAATTCAGCGTAATCGTATCTCTCCCGGCTGATCTCCCGCAGCGCCTGTATCAGATTGCCGTCGGAACTGCCCCAGGTATCCGGCATGGTATCCAGTTCTACCCGGATCCGCTCCGAAATCTCCTGCCACCGGCGTTTTAATTCCTCCGGCGACAGCGCCTGCCGATCCTTTATTTCATCTTTCCGGTTTTCGTCGGAGGGCAGGCCTCCTGTGTCTGTCGAATCCTTTTTCTCTCCCGCGGGATTCCCGCCGGCGGCGTCCGTCTGCGGGGCATCCTCCGCGTCCGGTTCCGGCGGTCCGGCGCCGCCCGGGCTATCCGCGTCGCCCGTCTCCGGCGGCGTTTCCTTCGCGTCCTCCGTCCGGTCAGAGCGTTTCCCTTCGTCGGAACTGTCCGGCGCGGATGGTTCTCCGTACCAGAATTCATGGTCGTCCGCGTAAAAATACTCCCGCAGCCGTGTCATCTCGCTTTTTTCCAGCCCGGACTCTTTGAAATGCCGGTAGATCCGCTCCGCGGTCAGGGCGGGCAGCTCATCCTTTAACCGGACGATCAGCCACTGCTGCCGCTCCTGGCGTTCACAGAAAAATGTCTTCACATTCTGCTCCGCGATGATGTTTTCCACCATAATATCACAGGAGAGATCCCAGAGCTCCCGGTCAATCTTCGCGTCCACAAACAGATGGCGAAACACACAGTGGAGAACCAGATGCAGATAATTCCGGTTCACGATCGCCGGCGACCGCTGAAACTGTCTGCACAGGTAATCCGAATGATAGAACAGGCTTCTCCCGTCCGTAGCAATCTCCGGTGTCGCGCTCTCTTCCCCGAACCGGATCTCAAGCAATGCCGATTCCAGAAAACGGAAATTCAGCAGGATAGTATTGCGGGAAAGGCGCAGAATATCCTTCGACAGGTCCGAAGCTTCCCGCCGCCTCCTCATATCGTCTAAGTCAGCATAATGTCCGTCGAAAGTCCGAGCATATTTCGGCAGCTGATCCGCAGTCTCCATCGCAGCCTCCTATTCCGAACCGGTGTGGTTATTCCCGCTCCGGCAACTGATTCGCAATCTCTGTCGCAGCCTCCAGTTCCTTAATCCCGCTCCGGCAGCGGCGGCATCGTATCAAACTTCTGTCTCAGATCCTCCGCTCCGAATTCAGTCTTTCCCGTTTTTTCATTTTCACGAAGCGCTCTCCACAGGCGTTCCGGCGTAATCGGAAGCTCCCGAAGCGTCAGGCCGGTCGCGTAGTTGATCGCGTTGCCGATCGCCGAACCGACCGGTGCGGTACTTCCCTCGCCCGCCTCCTTCGCCCCAAGCGGTCCTTCCGGATCGTATTCGCTGCAGATAAAGGTCCTGATATTCGGCATATCCAGAGCCGTCGGGAAACGGTAATCACGAAAGCTCGGATTTAAGTGCCGACCCTCGCTGCTGTACTGGCACTCCTCATAACAGGTAAAACCGAAACCGAGCAGTACGGAACCTTCGATCTGCCCCTCCACCGCGCGGATATTCAGCGGCCTTCCGCAGTCATGCCCGAACGCGAAATCGTCAAGCGAAACCTGTCCGGTCTCCTTATCCACCGTAACCTTCGCCGCCGATGCGGAGAAAGAATACGCGGTCGCGTAGTTTCCTACATTTTTCACATAAATATCCTTGTCGCCCTCATGCGCGAACGAACCCACGCCCACGACGCAGCGTCCGAAGTTTTTCTCCTCATATCCGAACAGCGCCTCATTGTAAGAAATATTCTTTTCCGGGTCGCCCTTGATAAAGACGCGGTGGTCCTTCATGGTAATGTCGGAGGGTTTGCACCCCCACTCCTCTGCCCAGTGGGAAAGCAGCTTGAACTTTGCGTCTCCCACCGCCCGGTGGCAGGCGTTTCCGCCGAGGAAAGTCACACGGGAGCCGAAGGAACCCGCATCCCACGGCGTCGTCGTCGTGTCGGACTGCACACACTTAACCTCGTCCATCCGGAGCCCCAGCTCCTCCGCCACGATCATCGTCATCACCGTATCGCATCCCTGCCCGATGTCGTTGGCGCCGGTAAATACAACCGCGTATCCCTCACGGTTCAGCCTGACGATCGTGGAAGCCGAACAGTAATGGGGCGTTACCAGTACGGGGAACCCGGTGCCGGACATGAATCCGGAGCCCGACAATCCCACGCCCTCCCCGCTTCCGAGCGGATACCGCCACCTGTGTTCCCAGTCGATCGCATCAGCAACCGCCGTCAGGCACTCGTCAAATTTACAGGAGGTAAATTCCAGACCGGTAGGGCCGGTATAATACGGCGTAATCTCATTATCACGGCGCAGCTTCAGCGGATCGATGCCAAGGGAATTCGCCACCTCATCCATGTGTATCTCATGGGCGAAATGTACCTGACACGCCGAATAACCTCTCATGGCGCCGGAAGCGGGGTGGTTGGTGTATGGCCTCCGCGCCGTCATGTCGATGTTTTCCACCTTGTAGGGAAAGGTCGCGCAGATCAGCGAAAGGGTATTGGCCGCAATGCCGGATCCTCCGTAGGCTCCCCCGTCCAGGATATGCTTGCAGCGTTTTGCCAGAAGCTTTCCTTCCTTTGTGAAAGCGCTCTCAATCTCAAAGGAAATGGGATGTCTGGTTCTTGTACACATAAATACCTCATCCCGCTTTAAAATGCACTTGACCGGATGGCCGGTCATCTGTGCGAACTTGCACGGGCAGAGCTCATGGGCGAATGCGTCCAGCTTTCCGCCGAACCCGCCGCCGATCATCGGCTTGATCAGATGCACCTGGCTCTCCGGCACACCAAGCCCCCAGGCAATCCAGTAACGGCTGACATAAGCGCCCTGCGTCGTCGTCCAGATCGTATATTCCCCATTCTCGTACTTTGCGATCGCCCCGTGCGGCTCAATCGCCGCGTGAACCATCTCCTGCGTCTTATAATAATGCTTATCCGTGTAATAGGCTTCCTCAAACACCCGGTCCGGCTCTCCCGCCTTCATGGTGGTAAAAATAGAGAGATTACCCGTCCCCGGATAATGGATCGCCGGAGCGTCCGGCTGCATGGAGTAAAACGGATCCAGCACCGGTTCCAGCGGTTCGTATTCTACCTTTACCAGCGCCGCCGCCTCCGTGGCGGCCTCCTCCGTCGTGGCGCAGACCGCGGCGACCTCGTCGCCGGCCATACGGACCTTTTTACGGCACAGCGGCTCCTTGTCCGCCAGCTCCTTGAAAGCCTCAGGGTTCCCCAGGTTGTGTCCCTCCGGGAAATCCTTTCCGGTAAGCGTCGCCTTTACCCCCGGCACCTTCAGCGCTTCCGTGAAATCAATGCTTTTGATGAGCGCATGGGCGTAGGGGCTGTGTACCAGCTTACAATACCATGTGCCGGGCAGATCCACGTCGTCCGTATAGACCGCGGAGCCGGTTACCTTTGCCTCCGCGTCGATCCTGATATACGCGTTTCCCCTGCCTGCCAGTTCATAATCCTCGGGATCCTTGTATACGCTCTCTACATCCGCGTAATATTCTTTCGCCATAACCGCCATTATGCACGCACCTCCCTCGCCAAAACCTTCGCCGCGGCGTCGATTGCCTCCACGATCTTCGCATAGCCTGTACATCTGCACAGGTTGCCCGCGATACCGTCCCTGATCTCCTGCTCCGTGGGATGCGGATTTTCATGCAGCAGAGATAACGCGGACATGATCATGCCCGGTGTACAGAAGCCGCACTGCAGCGCCCACTTATCCATAAATTCTTTCTGCACCGGATGCAGCACTCCGTCCTTTTTGACACCTTCGATCGTCACGACCTCATGGCCGTCCGCCTCCACGGCAAGCATCATGCAGGAATCAATCGCCGCCCCGTCCAGGAGAATGGTGCACGCGCCGCATTCTCCTTCCTCGCAGCCTCTTTTCGTACCTGTCAGATGCATCTGTTTCCGGAGGAAATCCACCATGGTAAGCCCGTCGGCGACCAGCTCCTCCACATCCTCTCCATTAAGTTTAAAGCTAATGATATGTTTCACGCTGATTCCTCCTTCCTACACTTTCCGCGTCGCGACCGCTTCTTTTATGGCACGCTTTGTATAGACGCGCACCATATCCGCCCGGTACTCCGCGGATGCCCGGACGTCGGAAATGGGCTTCGCCTCTCCCATGGCCAGCCGGCCGGCTTCCTCCAGCGTCTCCTCAGTGATCTCTCTGCCTTTTAAGAACTCCTCCGCCTGACAGGCGCGCAGGGGAGTGATCCCGACGCCTCCCATGGCGATTCTCACATCTGCAACCGTTTTTTTATCCATCCGGATCCACGCCGCCACTCCGATAATCGCCAGATCCATCGCCTTCCTCACAGAATGCTTAAAATAAGCGGATCCCTCACCGGACTTTAACGCCGATATCAGAATCTCCGTCACAATCTCCCCGCCGTTTTTATCCAGGCAGGTCTTTTTGACGCCCTTGAAAAATTCTCCGATCGGGATGATCCTGCCGCCTCCCGGACGGTAAGTGGAAACCTCCGCGTTCATCGCCAGTAAAATCGAAGCGGTATCCGCGGACGGCGATGCGTTGCAGATATTTCCCGCCATGGTTCCCTTGCGGCGGATCTGAGCGGAAGCCACATAATGCGCCGCCTGAGAAACCGCGGGCATCTTTTCCCTGACAAGGTCAGATGTCTGGATGGCGAACAGCTTTGTGTTCGCGCCGACCCTTAGCCCTCTCCCTTCTTCAAATTCCAGCGTATCCAGCCCCGGGATCCCCTTGATATCGACCACAGAATCCACATCCTTTAAGACACGCTCTTTCAGCAAGATGATCACGTCCGTCCCGCCGGACATAAGAATCGCGCGCGGACCAAGCTCTGTCATTTTCGCAGAGGCTTCCTCCAGACTTCGGACCGCGTAATAATCAATTGCCGGTAAAGCCATACTCATTTCCTTCCTTTCTTTGTTGCTTCTTTTGACAAAAGTTTATCAAAAAGAACCCGGGGAAGCCATGCGCATATGCGACAGGGGTTGCAAATGCGACTAACGCATTTTTATTTTCCCTGCAGCGTTCCCGATCTCATCCTTCTTTTCATCCTGTTATATGCTTTCCGATCCGTCCGGAAGCGGCGCGGGACGAACGCCGACGCGTACCACCTGAAACCGCTCTCTGCCGTTCTCTTCCTGTCGCGACAGCGTCGTAACGCCTCCGCCGGGCTGCGGAATCGCCATCACATCTTTTGCGCTTTTCATTTCAATCTGTTCTGTCAGACATATGGCCGCGCGTATAACACCCGCATGCGCGACGACGATCAGATCATCCTCCGGCGTCTGCCGGGAAAGCAGAGACAGTTCTTTCAGGAAGCGCTCTCCGGCCTCCCGAAAGGTTTCCGCGCCCGGCACCCGATAATCGCCAATGTTCTCTCCTCTCTTTTCATATTCCCCGGGATACCGCTCCCTGATTTCACGAAACGTCAGACCGTCCCAGGCGCCCATGGACGCTTCCCGCAGATTCTCCCGCACCAGAATATCTGGTTTTCCATCGGAAAACAGCAGATCTGCGCTTTCCCTGCAGCGCAGCAGCGGACTGGTATAGACTTTTCCCCCGGTACAGATCCTTTGCTCTGCCATCTGTCCCGCAAACCAGTTTCCCAACAGTTCCATCTGCCGGATCCCGCGCGCGCTGAGCGGGAGATCCGTACAGCCGATGCAGCGTCCCTCCCGGCGCGCCGCCGTTTCCCCGTGTCTGATAAGATAGATCATCCTTTACCCCTGCTTTATGAAAACCGCCGTCCCGTGAAGATCCATAAGGGGAACGACAAACAAACCGTTTTCCTCACAGTAACGCCGCGCCGCCCTGCGGACGCCCGGAAACTGCAGGCTGTTATAATCATGGAGGACAATGCATCCGCCCGCCGCCAGCCTGGGATAGAAAAACCGCAGCCCCTGATAAACCGGCTCGCCAAGATCAGGATCCAGACTGACCAGCGCAAGTTCTCCCATCTCATCCGACAGTCCCCCCGAAACACTATCCGGGAAATATCCTGCAATCAGGCGCGCCTTCTCAGGATAAGGAAGCCTTTTTTCGACTGTCTCCACACTCGTATCCGAGAAATCGCACAGACGCGCAGAGGCCTTTCTTCCATCGGGGACAATCCTCCTCTCGATCTCGAGATCCCGCGCATCAAAACCACAGAACGTGTCAAACAGAAAAAGCCGGCGTTCGGGAAACAGCCGGTTCAGCTCGACCGCCGTATCTCCCCGATAGACGCCAAGCTCCGCAATGCTGCCGGAGACTCCTCTCTCTCGGATTTCCCGCGCCAGCAAACGGATCACGGCAAGCCTGGCGTCCTGGCTGCCGCGGTAAAACAGAGCCTCCCTTATGTCCCCCACAAAACCGGCCTGTAAAATCTGATTTTTGATCCCGGTATTCGCCTGTCTGTTTAAAGTCCCGATACAGATCACATCCGGCCGCCGATCCAAAGCACACAACAGCGGCAGGACCGGAACGCCATCGATCTCGCTTCCCTGCAATGTTTCATCGTTATCAATATAACAGATCAGCTGGTGATCCGCAGGCAGCCAGGCCGAAATCATCCGCCCAGCCTGCCCGGCGCCGAAAATTGCCGTTCGAACCGCGTCATTCGTCCGGTCGTTGATTCTGTCACACTTTTTAATTGTCGTCATATTGCCTCCAGGAGTACATCCAGAACACCGCCGCAGACCATGCCCTCGTCCTCCGCTGCCTCCGCGGTCATATCTACATGAATCAGCTCCGGTGTGAAGGAATCCCTGATCATAAGCTGCCGGCCACGGTTTGCCACCTCGGCTTCCACACAGCCGCCGCCGATCGTTCCGATCGTCCTTCCATCCGGCAGAATCAGCATCTTGGTTCCGGTCTCCCGAGGTGCGGAACCCCTGCGCCTGACAATCGTCGCCAGAACCTCTCTGGATGCGCCGCACCCCGGAATCTCCGGAGGCTCCAGAATGCCTTTTAATATTTCCTTTGAGTATCCGCAGTGATTCTTTTTCTTATTCTTGACCTCCACAATCTGAGCCATGACCGAGATCGCGATTTCTTCCGGGGTCTCCGCCCCGATATCCAGGCCGATCGGAGAATAGACCTGATCCAGCACGCTTTTATCTACTCCCTCCGCAACAAGAGATTCCTTCACAAGAGCGACCCTCCGCCGGCTTCCGATCATACCGATATAACCGTGCGGCTTTGCCGCGATCGCCCGCAGACATTCCCTGTCATACCGATGCCCTCTGGTCACGATCACAAAATAGGTGTCCGCGTCTCCGCTCACCTGCCGGAGGCTGTTTTCAAAAGAATCAACAAGAATTTCATCAGTGCCCTGCCGTCTCGCGTTGTTTGCGTACGTCGGCCGATCCTCCAGTACGGTAACATGGCAGCCCAGCATCCGACCCATGGAAATGATCGGCATGGACACATGCCCGCCGCCGCAAATCACAATTTTTTTCTCGTTTCCGAGTATCTCACTGTAAATACGATTCCCCGCCAGATCGGCCAGACCGCAGATATCAATCCCTGAAATTGCTTTTTCGTAACTGGAAAAAAAGCCCCTGTCCTCTGTTTCCCACACGAGTTTTCCATTTGAAAACAGCGCTTTTTTTCCGATTTGATCACCCTCGATCACTGTAAAGACCTGATTCCTGTAATTTGGGTTGATCCTGCTGATTTTTTCATATAATTCGATCATATAAAGCCCCTCCATTCTGATCTGATTCATATGATATTGCTATTGCTTCTACATAATATTCTCCCGCCGCCAGTCAGCGTCCGGAAAGATATCGTCATACTTCTTTTTCGCAAACTCTTCTATCTGGCCCACGTATTCCTCATACAACGCCAGCAGCCGTCTGCCCCGTTCGGACACTGACGCCGTGCCTCCGTTTCGTCCGCCCGGCTTTCGCTCAATAATGCGATAGCCCAGTTCATCCTCCGCGAGCTTAATGATATGCCATCCCTTGCTGTAGGAAATACCCATTTTTTCACACGCATCCCGGACATTTCCCAATCGATCTACCAGACGCAGCAGCGTGGCCGTTCCCTGACCGAAAAAATGCTGTTTACCGGCCAGATGCACCCGCACCTCCGCCCGCATCAGACGCTGATCGTGAAGACGTACCAGTCTCTCAAAATCCGTCTGCGTATCTGCGTCAATCATGGCGCCTTCATCCGTTACCGGAAGCAGATACGGCACGATATCCATGGACAAAAAAGCTCCTTTCAGCCCTCCTTCACCCTCATAACGCAGAATGTCCGGCAGCAGCCCGGCGTCGATCAGAACCGGATGCCCCCACTTTTCCCGGCTGACGGGTATAATCAGCGGTTCTTCCCGCGAAAGCTCTTCATGCACCGTATGTTCCGTAAACAAAGCGACATCCGCCGGGCAGAAAAAGACGCGGTCACACCGTCCTTTAAGAAAATCAAAACCGATTTTTGCCGAGTCAAGCATCTGCGTCGTCTCGTAATTGCGATTCTCCAGGAAAGTAACTCCCAGATTGTTCAGGCTTTTCCTTAACTCCTCCGAGCGGTAACCGGTAACCACAACGATGTCCCTGACCCCGCATTTTCTGAAATTTACAATGACCCTTTCCGTCAGCATCATGTCCCCGATCTTCATCATCTGTTTAAACTGCTTCATTCGGGTGGACATGCCCGCCGCAGCAATTACCGCACCTGTTCTCACACTGACACCGCCTGTTTTTTCTTTTAGTTTATTTTAAAAAAAATAATCGGTCATGTAGCCTATACTACAAACCGATTATTATTTACAAGCCCCCGGCTGAAGCCGGGGGGGCATCTTTGCTTCCCTATATTTTCCGGATTGCCAAACCCAGTTCCTCCAATTGCTTCGCATCCACCGCACCCGGCGCATCCGTAAGCAGGCACGATGCATCCTTTACCTTCGGGAACGCGATCACATCGCGGATTGATTCTGCCTGTACCATAAGCATCACCATACGATCCAGACCGTAAGCCAGTCCCGCATGGGGAGGCACGCCATACTTGAAAGCCTCAAGCAAAAATCCGAACTGTGCCCACGCCTGCTCCTGCGTAAAGCCCAGCACCTCGAACATCTTTTCCTGAATATCGTTCTGATGGATACGGACAGAACCTCCGCCCAGCTCCGTACCGTTCAGCACGATATCATAAGCCTTCGCGCGCACCGCGCCGGGGTCGGAATCAATCTTATCCCAGTCCTCCTCCATCGGCATGGTAAACGGGTGATGCATCGCCTTGAAGCGATTCTCCTCGTCTGACCATTCCAGGAGAGGGAACTCTGTCACCCAGAGGAAATTGAACTGCTTCGGATCCAGGAGTTCCATCTCCCTCGCCATGTGCAGGCGAAGCGCGCCGAGCACATCCCAGACCACTTTATTTTTATCTGCAGCAAACAGCAGCAGGTCGCCCGGCTTTCCGCCCATAGCGTCAATCAGTGCCTGCAGTCCTTCCTCCGTGAAAAATTTGGAGAAAGAGGATTTTTTCGTTCCGTCTGTTTTACACTGGATGTACGCAAGTCCTTTCGCGCCGTAGGTCTTTGCCAGATCCACAAGCTTATCGGTCTGCTTGCGTCCCAGATCGCCCTTGCCGGGAACACAGATACCGCGGACGCTGCCGCCGTTCTCCAGCGCGTTCGCAAACACGCCGAACTCACAGCCCCTCACAGTCTCAGAGACATCGACCAGTTCCATCCCGAAACGGGTGTCCGGCTTGTCCGAACCGAAGCGGTCCATCGCCTCCTGCCAGGTCATGCGCGGAATCGGCAGCGGTATCTCGACGCCGATCGCTTTACGGAACACATACTGCAACAGCCGCTCGTTGACGTCAATCACATCATCCACATCCACAAAAGCCATCTCCATGTCCGCCTGCGTAAACTCCGGCTGGCGGTCCGCACGCAGATCCTCATCGCGGAAGCAGCGCGCAATCTGGAAATAGCGGTCGTATCCGGAGCACATCAGCAGCTGCTTGAACAGCTGCGGCGACTGGGGCAGAGCATAAAAATTGCCCGGATGAACACGGCTCGGTACCAGATAATCTCTGGCACCCTCCGGCGTCGATTTCGTCAGCATCGGTGTTTCGATTTCCAGAAAACCTTCCTTCGCCATAAACTCCCGCAGCAGATAAGCAACTCTGCTGCGCAGCATCAGGTTGCGCTGAATGTCCGGCCGCCTCAGATCCAGATAACGATATTTCAGACGGATGTCGTCCCTCGTCTGGGAATTCTCCTCGATGGGGAACGGCGGCGTATCAGACTCAGAGAGAATTCGGATCGACTCCGCGATCACCTCGATATCTCCGGTTTTCAGATTTTCATTGACCGCGGCAGCGCGCTTCTGGATGATCCCCTCCACTGCAATCACAAACTCATTTCGAAGTGTGCCGGCCTTCGCAAAGCCCTCAGCGCCGACATTGTTCTCATCAAATACGATCTGAAGCAGACCCGAACGATCTCTCAAATCGATAAAAATCAGGCTGCCCAGATTCCTCCTCCTCTGCACCCAGCCCATCACGGTGACTTTTGTACCCGTATCGGAGGCGGATACCTCCGTACATCTGTGGGACCGCTTCAGGCCCCGCATAGACTCTGCCATAATAAATTTCCTTTCTAGTTTTTATAGAACTCTACGAACTCCCCGTATCCCTCTTTCTCCAGCTGCTCCTTCTGAAACTTTTTATTCTTATTCATACGAATCACCAGTACCTGCTCTCCCGCGGCTCTCGCCTCCTGCGCCTGCGCGATCACTTCCACCAGACGATCTCCCGGGAAGCCCTTTTCAATCAGGTAAGCCGTCTTCTTCGGCTGCTCGGGAATCTGAAATCCGCTCTCCATCAGAAGAAGGATAATCCGCTCAAAGCCGATGGAAAATCCGCAGGCAGGGACATCTCTGCCGGTGAAATTCCCGACCATCTTATCATAGCGGCCGCCGCCTCCGCAGCTGCCGCCGAACTCAGGCATGGCGATCTCGAAGATCGTCCCCGTATAGTAGGACATACCACGCACCAACGTCGGATCAAAGACAAGCTCAAACTGCGCCGTCTTCGCCGCGTTAACCGCCTGCGCAATCTCCTGCATGCCGCGCACGACCTCGTCCTCCAGAACATCCCCCAATGTCTCCGCCAGCCAGGAAAGGCCGTCCTGCGCCGCCGCCACACCGGCAAACAACGCGAGATATTTGTCCACGGACTCCTTCGCGTAACCGTCCCATATCAGTTCCTCTGCCACACCGTCCGATCCGATTTTATCCATCTTATCCAACGTAATGAATACCGCATCATAGTCTGCCTCGGCAAATCCGCTGTAAGCTGCCATCGCCTTCAGAATGCGGCGCTCGTTGATACGAATCTCAAAATTCTTAAAACCGATGCGTCCCAGCGTCGTTGTGGTGGCAAGAATCAACTCAATCTCAGCCAGATTGGACGGTTCTCCCAGGATATCAATATCACACTGCATAAACTGACGATACCGACCTCTCTGCGGGCGGTCCGCCCGCCAGACATTCCCCATCTGCAGCGCCTTGAACGGCGAGGGAAGATCGTTCGCGTGATTCGCGTAGTAACGGCAAAGCGGCACGGTCAGATCATAGCGCATACCGAAATCCACCAGATCCGCCTCACTCTGTGCGGTATCCAGTTTCAGCTTCTCCCCCCGCTTCAACACTTTAAAAATCAGTTTTTCATTCTCGCCGCCCTGCTTACTGCTCAGGTTGGCGATATCCTCCATACACGGCGTCTCAATCGGTGTAAATCCGAAAGAGCGGTACGTGTCCCGGATCACGCTCTGCACGTAATCCCGGATTGCCATCTCATCCGGCATAATATCCTTCATCCCGTTAACCGGTTTCTTTTTTAAGGCCATCGTGTCATTCTCCTTTTTTATCTATAGATGTCTCACATATATGAATCAATCATATCTCTGATCATATTTCATTCCGTATTTTCCCAATCTTATTCAGAAGCTTACGCTTCCTCTCAATCATCTCATCCACGCGCTCCAGATAGTTCGTGATATCCTTCACATTCCCCACGCGTTCGATTCGATTCCCGCGGTCATATACAACCTTTGTAGTCGCGCCTGCACCAAGAGCCATTATAGACTGTTTTTCTTCCATAATCAAGATATTATATACGCCCGCTTTCCCCGGCGCGGCATAACCGACGTTTTCAAAATTGCCTGCCATATTTTTCTGACGGTATAAATAGTAAGGCTCCAGCCCCATCTGCCGGCAGTAATCCGCCGTCAGCTGAATGGTCTCCCATGTGTTTTTTATATGAAGATGCCCATAATTCTCCCGTTCCGTCCGCAGCCGCGATGCCCGTTTGATTGCGAGAGAATGTACCGTCACATTATCCGGACACAGCTTCGCAATTGCCTCCATGGTACGGCGCACATCGTCCAGGTTCTCCTCCGGAAGACCCACGATCAGATCCATGTTGATATTGTCAAACCCCATCTCCCGCGCAAGGGAGAAACTCTGTCTCGTCTGCTCCACCGTGTGTTGCCGTCCGATCAGACGAAGCGTCTCCTCCTTCATCGTCTGTGGATTGATGGAAATGCGTGAGATATTATGCCGCTTTAACACAACCAGCTTCTCCGCGGTGATACTGTCCGGACGGCCTGCCTCAACCGTAAACTCCAGCAGATGATTCGAAATAGAATCTTCCTGACCGCACATATCATATGGCTTTCCCGCACAATCCCGTTCCGGCTCCGCCGCCTCATTCGAGCACGAAAACGCTTCAGCGGTACTGTGATCCCGACCGGAACGCTCGTTCACACGATCCGTCCCCCCATACAGAATCCGCCCCTCCGCGTCCATCAGATGAAAGCTCTCGCCAATATGCATAATCAGGCGTTCCAACTGCTCCGGTTCCAGAGAGGTGGGCGTACCGCCCCCGATGTAAACCGAGTTCAGATATCTATCCCGACACGCATCGGCAGTCCAGGAGATTTCCCTGCACAGGGCATCCAGATAATCATCCACCCGTTTTTTCCATGTATAGATGGGATAAGACGTAAAAGAGCAGTACAGACAGGTACTCGGGCAAAACGGGATCCCGATATACAGACTGTATCCGTTCTCATAATCAACACGGGACAGCAGCCGTCTCTCCCTCTTCGCGATCTCCAGACTCAGATCAATCTTCTCATTTGACGCGAGATATGTCTCCCGCATATAAGTCCGAATCTCAGTTTCAGATACCCCTTCTTCCAGCATGGTGTAGGGAATCCTGGTCGGACGTATACCGGTCAGCGTCCCCCAGGGAAGCGTTCTTCCGGATAATTCAGCGAGAAGTTCATACAGCTTCTGCTTTAAACGGTTTTTCGTCGTCTTCCGGTCTGAGAAGTCCGCAGAAACGGAGTCCTGAAGATCCGCTTCCGTCTCCTGCCCGTTATAAAAGGAGAAAGTGATGTCCGACCTGCCATAAAAAACCGACAGATGAAAGGAGACCTCCGGATAACGCAGTCTCAGGCTCTCCTGCTCCGGATCCTCCGCGCAGACCGCACGCACCAGAACTTCGTGCTCCGGGTAAAACGCCTTCACCAGCGAATGGATATCATATTCAAAATTTGCTGCATTTAATTCAACTGTAATCATCTTTTTCCGATACACTTCACATCAAAAGTATACATTTCTCTAAAAACCAGGTGGCAGAAACAGATTCTCAATCCTGATTATCACCTACAGGAACGGATTGTAGTCTGCCTCATACCCGATCGTCGTCTTTGACATATGCCCCGGATATACTTCTGTGTCGCGCGGCAGAACCAGAAGCTTCTCCCGGATGCTGCGCACAAGCATTGACATACTGCCGCCCGGAAAATCTGTCCTTCCCACAGAACCGTTGAAAAGAGCATCGCCGCTGATGAGCGTCTTATTCTCCGGGAAATAATAGCAGACTCCGCCGGCCGTATGCCCCGGTGTATGCAATACCCGGATATCAAAGCCTGCAACCTCCAGCCGTTCTCCGTCTTTCACAAAAACATCCGCCTCGTAGCTCTCCGGACAGCCAAACATGGAGGAAACATTGATGCGGGGATTACGCATCGTCTCCTTCTCATCCTCATGGACATAAACGGGAATCTGATACGTTTCCTTCACTTTCCGTGCATGATGGGCATGATCGTAATGAGCGTGTGTCAGAAAAACTGCCACAGGCTGAAGTCCCTGCGCCGTAATATGCCGCTCCAGCATCGGCGCATCTCCGCCCGGATCTACAATGATTGTCTCCTTCGTCACCGTATTCACCAGAAGATAACAGTTCGTCCCGATATCCCCTACATTGTATTCCAAAACCTGTAAGTCCGCCATAAATCGTATCCTTTCTCTCTGTAATAACTTTATAACCCGGGTTCATTGAGTCATGAACTCTGACGTGGTCATTTTATCACAGAAAATATCAACTGACAACGACAGTATTCAAATCTGATCGTCATCTGTTTTTTTCCTGGCAGAAAACGGTCCAATATCCCGATTCCAGCATGAATTTATGCAATATTCACATATGTTTCCAATCAAATCCTCACCGGTTACCTTTTGGTATCTGCTATAATTCATAATTTATTTTGTGAAAAATTTGCATGATTGTGAACACTTATTTTCATTTTCTGTTATTATAATACACGTAAACCCCCAATACATTATAATTTTTTTGCTACCCCCATAGTAAAAAATACCTTCTCCTTGAAAAAGACAGCAGTTTATCTGCTGTCCTTTTTCTTTTTCACAACACAAAAAAGTCCGCGACCGTATCAATGCACAAACACATGACTCATTCCTTTCAGGATCGTCCCCCGCCTGTGATCCGCAGCGCATCCAGTGCGCCGTACACATCCAGCAGGCCATAACCATACACCCGGTTCGGATAAGCACGGTCACTGTCGCGAACGGCTCCACGCGTAAGGATACTGGTGAGATGCGTGGAATTCAGCCATGTCAGGTCCTGTTCCAGAATCCCCCACTGAAAGATCTGCGCACAGGCTCCCGCCGTGACGGCCGCACTGACACTGGTGCCGCTGCGGGTTCCGTATCTGCCGGTATCCATCCCGAATATATCTCTGTCCGTTTCCATCCCGGACAGGTCTGCGCCCGTTCCATCCCCACCGGCTTCCATCCCGGATATATTTCTGCCGGTTCCTGTCCCGGGCATGCCGACTCCCGGCTCCGGCCCATATACCTGAACGCCCGGCGCAAGCACATCCGGCTTGATCGTTCCCGCGATGCTGTAGCCCCTGCCGGTATCCGTATATAC
>JAJQEU010000017.1:0-4371 GCA_021201535.1 Clostridiales bacterium
TGGCAGCCATTCAAAGCGGCATGACAGCATCCACCCTTACGTTGTATCAGGAGGGTGGGGAACCGGCAGAAGGAACCTGTGACGAAGATAAAAATTACACACCGTTGAATTATGTGCTTTCCTTAAGCCCGACGGAATATTTTACACTGGCAAATGATCTGATGAATGAGAACCCTCCCACAGAGGAGGATGCTGATGTGATTGCATCTTTTGCAGAAATCAATGTGGGTCCCGGTCTTGCTTTTGACGGAGAAATCCTTGGCGCAGAGGCATCAGAGAACTGGACGGCCATGCTTACAAATCTGATTGCAGAACTCAGTGAGGAGACAGCTGAATTTTCAGTAGAGAATGGCATCTGGTCCTTTTATGGGTATCCGATTGCAGAATTCGGCACAGAATATGCGTATCGAGCATTGATTGCTTTCGGCGGATTTGGCGCAAATCCGGTCTCCATGGCCATGTACCTGAAGTGCAAAACAGATGAAGACGGCAATCAGCTTTCGGGCGAGCATTCGTATGTCCTTCATTTTGAAGCAGATGCGCTTCCGCCGGTGGAAGAGGACGGATTCTGGTCAGTTACCGTTTATGACAGCGAGACAGATGCGTTGATTGATAATGCGATTGACCGCTATTGCATCAATGACCGGTCTGAGCTGCAGTATAATGAAGACGGCTCCCTGGATATCTATTTGCAGGCGGAGGAACCGGAGGAAGATCAGGTCAGTAACTGGCTGCCGGTGGATGAAGGCTCATTTCATCTGATGCTGCGCATCTACCTGCCGACAAACGAAGCGGCAGATGGAACGTGGAGTGCGCCGACAATCACGATGGTTGAGTAATTGCAATTGAGATTGAAGATGAAGAGTCAGGCATTATCATTGAGGTGAAGTATGCAGAAGGCGGCAGGGCTTGACATCCGGGATCTGCAGGAGTGTATGGCTGAACCAATTTGGAACTCTGAGAATATGCACCATGGCCTTGCCGTGCCTGTGCGCCTGCGCGCTTTTCAGGTAAGGAGTCATGCAACGGGTAAACCGATGGTTAAATTTGAGAACAAGTAATAGAACCTGAGTACTTATTAAAGGGTTCTGTCATGTAATCGGGATGATCACACGAGAGAACCTTTAAACCCTTAAATAAACCTTCAGGAGAGCGCTAAGAAAGGAGATGGGCGGCAATCAGCTAAATAGTTCTGAGTGACTGCCGAGGCGATAAAGAAGCAAAACCAGTGTGTTGGCCTCTTTCTTGTAGACCAATAGCCAGTCTGGATCCACAGGGCATTCCCGGTAGGAAATATAGTTACCAGTCAATTCGTGGTCTCGATATTTGGGCTCAAGGGGAATGTCGCTGGCAAGCTGATCAATGATTTCAAACAGTTTATCCAGATTTTTGTTTTGCTTCCTGGCCAGTTTAAGATCCTTTTTAAATTGAGTAGTAAACTTGACTTCATACCTCATACTTCAAGAGCCTCCCTTAACTCACGAATGCTGGAGTATCCTTTCGTTGAGGGATCCGCAAGGATTTCATCTCCCTCGCGGAAAGCTGCAAGAGTAGTTTCATTTGGAACATCTGCTTTGACATCGAATGGCAATCCGTTTGTGCGAAGTGATTGTCTTAGAAAAACGTTGATAGCTGTAGACATGTTCATTCCAAGGCTTTCAAAAAGACTTTCACACTTTGCCTTGATATCCTCATCGGTGCGGATATTGATATTAGTCATAGCCATAATATAATACCTCCTTAGATTATTATACATATTGTAACACAATGTGCGCATGATTGCAATATAAATAATGACATTGTTGCTTTGGAGCGAGAAAATACTTGTTGAATGATCAGATGTCATGGGAAGGAAAAGGGAAAATGTCTATAATGAAGAAAAGGGGCATCTGGTCCAACAGAACAGTTGGGCCAGGTGTCTTTTTTTGATGTAAAGATGAAAAAGATTCATGAAGTACACGAAAAATTTTTTGTGAATTCTCTTTTAAAGGTGCTGTTAAAAGGCATCGTTTTATGGTATCATAATAAAACAGGGAGAGCAGGCAATGGATTACGCTCGCACTATGTATGACAGTGGGGTATCAATAGATATTATTGCAAAAACTGTAAAGCAAAGTGTTAAAACAGTTGATAAATGGCTCGGTCTCATTCCGCAGGCATATTGATTATAAGAGATAATCCGAGTGATGAAAAAATAAAGCCCCGATCAGATGTGCTTATTACAGCCGTCTGAGTGGGGCTTTTATAAAGAAAAAAATTATGGCCTTTTATTGGTGTCGATGCCTAAAGTCTCCAGAAGAGAAATAAAATCAATAGAATTAAGATGGGGTATTCCATTGTATTTACCGCTGATATATTGATTTCTAATATTGGTATTTTATTTCCTGATACGCGCTCTTTTCAAGGAAAATTTTAGAACTTATCATTAGATACCGCTAATTTCCTGCCAAATGCCCCCAAATTCATATACAAACGGTAGTCAATGTGGTAAAGGACCGGATTTGTTCAATAATATCGAACAAATCCGGTCGCATATGCAGGGGTATTTGTCAACCCCTTAAACTATAAAGTTTTTATAAATTTTGCAAGAGGGCTGTGAAAAGCTACCTTGAATGATCGGGGAGAACTTTTCATTCTCAAGTAATATTTATTCGACTCTAAAAATGTGACTATCAGTTTTCAACTGAGAAAAAGTTTACCTGATAACTTACTGTTTCGTCAGAGATTTCTTCAGGTATTCCTGTAATTGTGACGACATATTGGTCTTCGTTTTCTATACTGATATCTGAAGGCCTGAAGATAATACAACCACTTTGGCCATATAGTTCATTATTGACATAAAAATCTCCATCGGAGTATTCTTCTGAAAAACGCCATGTTGTTCCATCAGAAATTCTTGTCAATGTCACTTCAATGTCGCTGATATTTATATTAACGTTTCCGCTTGAGTTTGAATAATTGCCCATCGAAATGCTCCACGCATCTGTATCATGAAAATATTCTACAGGCATATTCTGTGCTGGCCATGCAACTCCATAATATCCGCTGTTTTTACTTGGGGATACTCCGATGACCTGCATGGCTGCATAGTACCTGTACCCGGAGCTGCTTGAAACGAAGCCAAAGTTTGTTCCTGTAAGGTCAGGATATAATATCCATCTGCGATGGCCGACTCTGTCTATATTAGATGAATCAGAATCTGACATCCATGCATTTAAAATAGCACTTGTCAATGATGAATAGCCTGCAGCAAGGTTACTTTGAGACGCTCCGCTATAACAGATGTCGTATAAATCATCATCCATATCAGACGGCTGTGATGGATAATGTGATAAACTTCCATTGACACAATTAATGAATGCTCCACCCTGAGCTGTTTCGGCAGCGCTGTCAACCAACTCGACAGAATCAATTCCGGCAACATAACGAATCGCATTTACCAGGTTTAGAGCAGTTTCCAGACTTTCATCGCTTACTTCACCTAATGAATAGGGTGCAGTTAGTGATGGCTCTGTTTTAAAAGTAACAGCTACAGCGCTGCTTACTACTGAATTTTGTTCCAGATATGAGATGATTTCGGCCTGAGTATGGTACTGTATATTTATCCCCTGGCTGTTATCTTCAATCAGTGCATAATACTTCGATTCTAAAATGGCACCGCAAACCGTGCATATTATGGATTTTGTTCCATAGGATGTACTGGTTGCTTCTGTTGTAACAATCCACTCATCACTTTCTGTGTGTCCGACGGCAGATACAATATCAGTATACGAATCGCCGCATGAAGTACAGGTGTAGGTAGTATATCCATCTTCTGTACAAGTTGCATCCTGTGATGCTGTCACATTATAATCATGCACTCCTGTTGCGGCTATAACTTCCGTATAGGAATCCCCGCATAAAGAACAGGTAAAGATGTCTGCCCCGTCTTCTGTACAGGTAGCATCCACAGAAGCGGTCAGCTCATAGTTATGGACCCCCGTCGCCGGTATAATTTCTGTATACTCATCCCCACAGCGAGTACAGGTATAAGTTACGGAACCGGAATCAACACATGTGGCCTCAATTGTTTTCGTAGCTTTATAATCATGACCAGGTGCTGCATCTGTTTCTACCGTATAGGAATCCCCGCATACAGAACAGGTAAAGGTGTCCGTCCCGGCATCTGTACAGGTAGCATCCACAGAAGCGGCCAGTTCATAGTTATGGACCCCTGTCGCCGGTATGATCTCTGTATACTCATCCCCACAGCGAGTACAGGTATAAGTTACGGAACCGGAATCAACACATGTGGCCTCAATTGTTTTCGTAGCTTTATAATCATGACCAGGTGCTGCATCTGTTTCTACCGTATAGGAATCCCCGCATACA
>JAJQEU010000017.1:4471-46317 GCA_021201535.1 Clostridiales bacterium
TACAGAACAGGTAAAGGTGTCCGTCCCGGCATCTGTACAGGTAGCATCCACAGAATCGGTCAGTACATAGTTATGGACCCCCGTCGCCGGTATGATCTCTGTATACTCATCCCCGCAGCGAGTACAGGTATATGTTACGGAACCGGAATCAACACATGTGGCATCAATTGTTTTCGTAGCTTCATAATCATGACCAGGTGCTGCATCTGTTTCTACCGTATAGGAATCCCCGCATACAGAACAGGTAAAGGTGTCCGTCCCGGCATCTGTACAGGTAGCATCCACAGAAGCGGCCAGTTCATAGTTATGGACCCCCGTCGCCGGTATGATCTCTGTATATTCATCTGCACAGCGAGTGCAGGTATAAGTTACGGAACCGGAATCAACACATGTTGCATCTACAGTATTTGTCACTTCATAATCATGTTCTGCGGAAGCGATGCCCTGCCAGTTCCCTGCATAGACTTCGTCGTCAGCTTTGCCGTAAGCGATTACTTTGTCGGCGTTGCCGGACTTGATCGTGTTGCTGATGTAATACAATTTTCCGCGCCGTACAGCCAGAGTGTCCGTGTTGTCGCCGTCCCAGTCGCCGACCAGAACAGTATCAGAGGCCTTGCCGTAAGCGACTACATTGTCGGCATTACCGGATTTGATTGCGTTGCTGATGTAGTACATGTTGCCACGGCGTACCGCAAAAGTATCTGTGCCGTCGCCATCCCAGTCGCCGACCAGAACGGTATCGGTGGCTTTTCCGTAAGTGATCATCTTGTCGGCATCGCCGGATTTGATCGTGTTGCTGACGTAATACATGTTCCCACGCCGGACCGCGAGCGTGTCTTTCCCATCACCGTCCCAGTCGCCTACAAGTACTTCATCATCAGCCTTACCGTAGTATACGACTGAGTCGGCGTCACCGCCGGAGAAATCGTTCTTGAAATAGTATGTATTCCCACGCCGCACGCAGAGTGTGTCAATGCCATCACCGTCCCAATCACCTACAAGAACGGTATCTGTAGCTCTGCCATACGGCGTTGTGATGTCTGCATTTCCGTCGGAGAGACTGTACTTAAAGTAATACATGTTGCCCCTGCGCACGCAGAGAGTGTCCGGGTATGCTGTTTCGCACGGCGCGTTGACCGCAGCAGCATCTGCCTCCTGTAGCGGCATGTTTGCTACGCACAGCCCAAAAGCCATGGCGCCTGCCAGTGCGGCTGACAGGATGCTTCGACAGGCTCGTTTTGGTTTCGAGTTGTTAGTTTTTTTCATAAAGCTCTTCCTCTCTTTTTGGGTTGATCCGGGTGATGTATATTTCCGGAATATTTAGTTTCCTGAAAGAATGTCCTGTGCATTCTGAATATATTTTAATCCATAGTCGCCTGAAGTGCAAGGAGCATTTGAAGGAGTTTATTGACCGGATCCACTTTTAGGAGCTTATTTAGAGGGCGGGGTAACTGAATTGTCACCTGAAGAGTTGTGATTGAAGAAATGAAGATTCTGGGCATATGATGTCATTAAGTAAAAAAATTGCACTTGTGAGAAAAAAAGCGGCAGGACCTGCCTGCCGCTCAATTCTTAATATGCGCTCCATCCGCCGTCAATCGTGAGTGTCTCACCGTTGACAAACGTAGCGTCGTCGCATGCCAGGAAGAGCGCCGCGCAGGCCACCTCTTCCGGCTGGCCGGAACGGGTTGCCCCGGCATATCCGGTGGTGGCTTTGCTCATTCCCAGTTTGCTCGGCTGCCTCATACCGGCTCCGATATTTGTCTGTGTATTACCCGGGCAGATGGCGTTGCAGCGTATTCCGTGATCGCCGTACATAAAAGCGACATTTTTTGTCAGACCGACAACGCCAAATTTTGAAGTGGTGTAGGCACAGCCGCCTCTTCCTGCGCATAAGCCGGACAGAGACGCCGTGTTGATGATGACACCGCCTCTCTCATTTTCCAGAAAATACCGGACAGCTTTGCGGCAGCCGTACATGACACTGTTTAAATTGACATTCATCAGACGCTCCCACACATCGTCTTCCATCTCGGCAATCGGGAGAAGATTATCCATGATACCGGCATTGTTCATCAGGATATCCATGGATCCGAATTCACTCACTGCGTAGTCGATCATTGCTTCGACCTGAGCCCGGTCTGATACATTTACCTGGAAGATGCGCAGCGCATCCGCGTACTCCTGTAATTCTTCCTGCAGAGCCTGCAGGCTTTCCTGATTCATATCCGCTGCCACACATCTCGCTCCTTCCTGAAGGTAGCGCTCCAGTGTGCACTTTCCGATACCGGAACCTGCCCCGGTGATCACGGCCGTCTTACCTTTTAATGCCTGTCCGGTAAGCACGGATGTTCTTTTTTTTGAAGTCTGTAATTCACTCATGATTTATTTCTTCCTTTCACAGATGTTGGCGCGCCGCGACAGCAGCGCATGTGTGTTTGATTTGTGTGATTATCATACATACAGATCCCATATCAGAAAATAACCAGAACAGATAATTTTTGAGGTACCAGCCAAACGGAGGTAAGGAACTGTCACGAAATTACCCGGGCATCTTGCACCGCCTGATATTCGAAAGAAATGTCCGTTAATGGACAAAAAACTTCCTTTTTTTGGAGAAAATCGGCATGTAAAATGACAACAGGCAACTATTCAGGACAGTACTTCGCATCTGCTGTGAAGTACGTATGTTGACGTAAATTACGATAATAGTACATGATGCTATGCAGAATTCAGGAGGAATTTACAGTGAAAAAGAGAATGATAGCAGCGAGTCTTTCTTTGGCGCTGGCGGCGTCCATGCTGACAGCATGCGGCTCGGATGATGATACGTTGGAAGTCAGCAGTGCGGAGACGGAGACATCTGAATCCGGAGATTCCGGTATCCCGCAGGAGGCATATGACGATGTGGTCGCCTACCTCACGGATTCGGCGGTGAGCGCGGAGGATGTCGTTTACACGGTAAACGGGGTGGATATCACCGCTGCCGAATATTTTTACTGGATCACTTATGAGGCTTATTCTTACAGCTACACGTATTACTACAGCTATTATTCCTATCCGGATCTGACGGCGGAGCTGGACGGGACTACCATGGCGGATTATGTGCTGGAGGACGCATACTACTATGCCACATTGAACGCCGCGGTTTATTCGAAAGCTCTGGAAGCGGGGGTGACTCTCTCTGACGAGTATCAGGAGTCTTATGATTCCTATATACCGGACAGTATCACATCTCTGGGCGAGGATCTCTGGGATGAGGCGGTTGCCGCGGGCACGGTAGATGAGGACGAGTACGACGAGGATGAGAAAGCGGCCTGGATTGAGGAGCAGGGAACGGAGGAGATGAACCTGTCCCTTCTGTATTATGGTACGACCAGGGAAGGTCTGGAGGAAATGTACCTGCGCAATTATTATTATCAGCAGTATGAGAATATCCTGTTCGGTGAAGGCGGCGAGTATGAGATCACAGATGAGGATGTTGAGCATTATATCGAAGAGCAGGAAGTGCGCGCCTGCCGCTATATCCTGTTCGGCGATTCTTCGTCCTACGAGGATCTGACAGATGAGGAGAAGGCGGCGTATCTGGAACAGGCGGAAGCGTGCTATGCGGAGCTTTCCTCTCTCTCCGGAGATGAGCTGGACGAGGCGATTTCCGTTTACACAGCCGACAATCCGGACGGCAACACGACCGGTGAACTTGTGTATGACAGCTCGGACACGGTTCTGGATGATTTTGAAACCCTTCTGGAGTCCCTGGATGAGGGCGGGATCGGCATGACCGGGGAGACGGAGGACGGTTATTATGTGGTCATCCGTGATTCCGTGACGGCGGATACCGGGTTTTCAAATTCATATACCGTGAAGGAGGAGTGCATCGATGCTGCCTATCAGGAGCTCATTGCGCAGTGGGTATCTGAGATGGAAGTGGTGGACACCGGTGCGCTGGATGATTTCAGCGTGACGGATTTTATGGTCGCTCTGGACGCTCTGAGAGATGTCATTGACGGTGTGGAAAGCGATGAGTAATCGCTATAAAATTAGTTGTCAAAAATTCACAAAAAGGAGAATTTTGGAAGAGGCATAAAGTATGTCTGAAAAGTATTAAGAAATGATACCTGTGTTTCTTCCATCGAAGATACATCGGCGGTATGTCGTTGCAACTGGGAAGAAATGAAGCAAACATAAAAGGCAATTCGTCCGGCAGTTTCGCTGGACAAAAGAGACCCCGATGGTGTACACTGTCGGGGTCTCTTAAAAAGGAACTATCTCAAAAAGAAGCAGAAAGGCAGAATATAAATTATGAAAAACAGATTTTATCGCGGATTGACATTATGTCTTTGCTTATCAATGGGGATGGTAGTGCTGGCTTCCTGCGGCAGCGACGCCGGAACCGGAGAAGATGAGAACGGCACAGCCGCCGCGGAGAGCAGCGCTGAGACTGCGAGCAGCACGGAAGAAACCGGGATCAGTGCGGAGAGTGATGAATCAGAGGAGACATGGCAGGTTATGACGCTGGAGGACAGCACAGAGATATCCGTGAGGGAGCTGGAAGAAGGGGCAACCGCCATTTACGGATATTATACCTGCGAAAATGACGGGTCTGCCTGGGCCTTCGGCGGCGATACGGTAGGAGTCGCCTATATCGATGAAGAGAGTAATCTGAGCGTGTATGTATACTCCATTGATTTTTATCAGACGGAGGAGGACGAGGACGGTATGTATTACCTCTGTGCGCTTTTGAATAATGAGCAGGAGGGTGTGTCCACATGCTGGTATGTGATGAATGTGCTGGACAGCGACGGCAATACGACGGGTATGGTACTCCAGAATCCGGGTGATGAGGAAGAATATATTTATCTGACACTGGACAGTGCGGCGGACGAAACGGAAGAGAGTTCAGCGGCGGACGAAGCAGAAGAGAGCTCCGCGGAATAAATGAAAAGTAAAAGAATTCTTGCATCTGAACCGTAATGTTGTTATAATGTCATGATGTATGTGGCAAGCAGATGTTTTTACTGACAGGACAGCCCGTACAGCAATGTGCGCGGCGGAGGAGTAAATTATGTCGAAAAAGAAAAAACTGGCGGTTATAGTGGCAGTGATTCTTATGGTCGTACTGGATTATCTGATCTTTACCGGTTATCAGGTGTCTGTGAGTGAGCAGTCTGTGGAGGTTCATGTAACGCTGACCTCTGATCAGGCACAGACCCTGCAGATATATTATCTGGAGTCTGAGGATGGCGCCGATGCGGAGTACAGTGAGAGTATGTCCGTGACGGCAGCCTATACGGAGGAGAACACGGAGCAGGAAATGATTTTTTCTGTCCCCGCGGATGTGACGGCGCTACGATTTGATTTGGGTGAGGCGTCGGCTGTCACGGTTATCTCCGGGATGAAGATCGTTTACAAAGATGCGGAGATTGAACTTTCTCCGGAGAATCTGAGTGAAGTAAAGGATTCGAATGACATAGAGAACATTTCCTTCGGCTCGGACATTCAGATTGAATCGCTGAGCGGCGACCCGTACCTGATCTGGAATGCGGACGCGTGGAATATCACACAGATCGTGGAGGAGCAGAACATGGTCCGGAATGTGCTGATCCGGGTCGTACTGTGCGCAGGACTGGATTTTGTATTCATCATTCTGCTCTGCTTTTCCGGGATTCTGGGGAGCATTCCGAGAGAACTGATTGAAAATCGAAAACTGATCTTCAGCCTTGCGAAAAACGATTTTAAGACAAAGTTCGCCGGCTCTTATCTGGGTATTTTCTGGGCTTTTGTTCAGCCCATTGTCACCGTCGTCTTATACTGGTTTGTTTTTGAAAAGGGACTGAAAGCGGGCGGCATCAATACCAGAGAGGGCATCACGGTTCCCTTTGTACTCTGGCTGATCGCCGGTCTGGTGCCGTGGTTTTTCTTTCAGGATTCCCTGAACGGCGGAGCGAATGCTCTGATCGAATACAATTATCTTGTAAAAAAAGTAGTATTTAAAATCAGCATACTGCCGGTCATCAAGGTTATATCGTCCCTGTTTGTGCATGTGTTTTTTGTGGCGTTTATGCTGGTGATGTATGTGATCATGGGATTCGGGATACATTTGCCGTATATACAGATCATATATTATTCGTTCTGCGTGTTTGCGCTGTCACTGGGACTCAGCTATCTGACCAGTTCCATTGCGGTTTTTTTCCGGGATCTGACGCAGGTGATCAATATCATCCTGCAGGTCGGCACCTGGCTGACTCCGATCATGTGGAATTTTGACGGAATCGGTCTGCCGTCGGCTTTAAGATTCGTCTTTGAACTGAATCCGATGTTTTATGTCGTGCAGGGATATCGGTCCGCACTGATCGATATGGACTGGTTCTGGAATATGCCGGTGATGTCCTGTTATTTCTGGGGATTCGTCGTGGTCTGCTTTGTGATCGGAAGCGTTGTTTTTCGACGGCTGCAGGTGCATTTCGCGGATGTGTTGTAAATGGGAGCCATATTCCTGTCAGAGCCGGCTCTGACGGGTGTATTTTTCGGAACTGTTTTAGGGTGAATGGCAATCTATCAGATGCATACGGAGTGGCTGCCTGCACAGTCCTGCATCTGACGCAAATGAAACGACGAAATGTCGTTTTCTGTATTATGAGTGAGGAGAAATTTCATGCAGGAATATATCGGAAGTGTCTGTCTGGATCTGAGTTCGCATCACGGTTGTGATGACTGTGCGGGCGAACCGTTTTGGGATGAAATCCTGCAGATTGTTCAGACAGAGGATGAGAGAGATTTCAGCAGGATCATCTCGGAAAAGCAGGACGCGCGCATGCTCTGCCATCTGTCCGCGCAGAGACAGAATGTTCTGGCTGCACTGGATATTGACAAAGAGCAGGATGTTCTGGAAATCGGTTCGGCGTGCGGCGCTCTTACCGGGTATCTTGCGCAGAGAGTGGGGCGTGTTACCTGCACGGAGGTTTCAAAGAAAAAAAGTGAGATCAACGCCTGGCGCAGACGTGACTGTGAAAATGTGGAAATCCTGGTGGGGCGTTTTGAGGAGATTCATACCGGTCTGACGAAGCAGTTTGATCTGATCACGATGATCGGCACGCTGGAGAATCTGGCATCAGTTCTGACCGGGGAATTGTCTGCGGATCGTCTCCTGCGGATGACCGTACAGCATTTAAAACCGCAGGGAGAAATAGCGATCGCGGTGAACAATAAATACGGATTAAAGTATTGGGCAGGCTGCAGAGATGAGAAAAGCGGCATGTTTTTCGGAGGCCTGAAGGCCTACGCGGATGAGGAGGAGAATCAGTCCTATACGCTGGATGCTCTGAAAAATCTGCTGGGGAGAGCAGGCCTGGGTGAGATGACATGCTATTATCCTTATCCGGATTATCAGTACGCCCGCTGCCTGTATACGGATGATTATCTGCCCGGCAAGGGGGAACTGACGACAAATATGACGAATTTCGGAGAAGACCGTATGTTTCTGTTTAACGAAACGCAGGTATATGACAACCTGATTTCGGACGGTCTGTTCCCTCTTTTTTCAAATTCATTTATGATTGTGTGCCGCAGAAAGGAAGCACGGTAATGACCGGAAAAAATTTATTTGTGAAAATTTCAAACGACAGAGCCGATCGGTTTTGCACTATCACAAAAATTATTCGGGACGAAGACGGAAAATATGTTCTGAAAGAACCGGAAAATCCGCAGGCCCGGGCACATGTGCTGAATATTGAGCGCAACGGAAAGACACTGACGGAGCTTTATCGGGACACCCGCATTCGTTTTGCATCGGCAAAGCTGCAGGACACCGGTGTTCGGGTTGACTGGGTATCCGGCAGATCCTTTGCGGAATATCTGGATGAATTACTGGAACAGGGCGAGACGGAAGCCTGCGTGCAGGCAATGTCCGAATATTTTTCACAGATGTTTTCTCTGGAAACCCATGAATATTGTGAGTTGCCGGATAATGAGATACATTTCGGGACAGATTGGCCTGACGGGCAGATTCCGGCTGTGAACGGTATTGATATTGACATGCTGTTTCAAAATGTGATTTATTCTGAACGCGAACATATATGGACGGATTATGATTACGAATGGGTATTAAAGTGTGATGTGCCGGTGAAGTTCCTGATCTACCGGTGTCTGAATTATTATCTCACGACGGAAGAAAGAAACTGTCTGCTCGGTCAGGATTTATACAGCCGGTTTTATATTTCAGAAGAGGAACAGATCATTTATGGTAAAATGGAAGCCGGACTGCAGAGTTACATCGCGGGTGATATGCTTCCCTTGTGGAAAATTTATGAGCGGATCGGCGGGTCGGTGATTCATGTTCTTCCAATAGTAGATCGAAGACTTCAAAACCAGATCGCTGAAGTTTTTTTTGACAAGGGACAGGGATTTTCTGTACAGGAATCAAAAAAAATCAAAACGTGCGGAACTGTTCCGGGTATTCTTCGGACCGTTTTAGAATATCCGGCAGGAGCAAAGGCCATTCGGTTTGATCCGGCTCAGAGCGCATGCATTGTCTGTATGAGATATCTCAGGGATGCCGAAGGACGGTCAGTGTCTTTTCAGACCAATGGTGTGGAACGAAATTCGGAGGAGTATCTGTTTTTGCATAATGATCCTCAGATATATGTTTCTCTGGACGATAGTGTCGGATGTTTAGAACTTGAATATGATCTGACAATTATTGATGCGGAGTGCGTCTATGCACAGAATGAGATGGGAAAATATCAGCAGGATATGGTTCGAAAGATGTTGGAATGTGATCATCTGCATAATCAATTGGATGTACAGATGAGCCGGAATGAAGAACTGGCAAACCAGAATGAAGAACTGGCAAACCAGAATGAAAATCTGGAAAATCAGAATCAGAATCTGCGGACAGATTTGTCAGAGACACAGCAGTTGTTTCTTTCATTGGCAGAATCCAATTCCTGGAGATTGACTGAACCGTTCAGAAAAGCCGGACAGGCGGTGCGAAGACAAAAGGTGAGAATGCGCAATTATCTGAATCGACGTTTGCGTGAGCGTTATCTTAAAATGGATGGAGAAGATTTCTATCAAAATTGGATTGAAGAATTGGAAAAGCAGGACTATGATGAAACAGAACTTGTGTATCAACCGAAAATATCCATATTGGTTCCGGTTTATAATGTCCTGGACAAACATCTGATTGCGTGTATTGAGTCCGTTTTACATCAAAGCTATTCAAACTGGGAGCTTTGTATGGCGGATGATTGTTCCACATGGGATAATGTAAGAAAAACGCTTCATAAATTTGCGAATAATGAAAAAGTGAAAATTGTATATCGCAGTGAGAATGGTCACATTTCCAGAGCTACTAATTCGGCGTTGGAAGTGGCGACAGGGGATTATATTGCTTTTCTGGATTGTGATGACGTTCTTGCTCCGAATGCTCTGTACGAGGTGGCAAAGCTTCTGAACGAAAAACCGGAGTTGGATTTTATTTACAGTGACGAGGATAAGATTGACGACGACGGGCGAAAGCGCTTTATGCCTTATTTTAAATCCGATTGGGCGCCGGATACATTGATGGGATTTATGTATACCTGTCATCTGGGCGTGTACCGTAGACAGCTTGCTGTCGAGATCGGGGGGCTTCGACCGGGATTTGAGGGCGCGCAGGATTTTGATTTCACACTTCGCTTTACGGAGAAGACAGACCGCATTGCTCATATCTCAAAGGTGCTATACCACTGGAGGGTACGGAAGGAGTCGACGGCAGCGACACCGGAGGCCAAGCCGTATATTTTGGAGGCGGCCAGAAAGAGTCAGGAGGAAGCGATGATGCGGCGGGGTTGGACAGGCGAAGTCGAACTCGTAAAGGATTCCTGGCAGTTCAGAGTAAATTATTTCTGTGATCCCTGGCCGAAAGTCAGTGTGGTGATTCCGTCGAAGGACAATTATGATATTCTGAAGTCCTGTCTGGATTCGTTCCATACAATCACGGATTATCCGGATTATGAGATCATTCTTGTCGATAACGGAAGCAGTGTGGAGAACCGTAAAAAATACCAACGGATTGCGGAAAAATATCAGATTAATTATATATACCAGAAAGAACAGTTTAATTTTTCCCATATGTGTAATCTGGGAAGCAGGGCTGCCGAGGGAGAATATCTGTTATTTTTGAATGACGATATTGAAATTATCGACGAGAAATGGCTGAAACGCATGGTTGGACAGGCATCACGGGATCACACAGGTGCGGTAGGAGCCAAGCTTCTGTATCCGGATCGGGATTCAATACAACATGTCGGTGTTCTGAATCTGGAATGCGGACCAAGCCACGCATTGACGGGATATAGTGACAAACAGATTTATTATTTTGGAAGAAACCGTATGGATTATAATTATCTGGCGGTGACTGCAGCATGTCTTCTGGTTAAAAAGAGTAAATTTGAAGAAATTTCAGGCTTTAATGAGGATCTGGCGGTTGCTTACAACGATGTGGAATTATGCTTTCATCTGGCGGTCAGAGGGTATTATAATGTAGTGCGTAATGATGCGGTATTGTTGCACCATGAGTCCATCAGCAGAGGCCTGGATTCACAGGATCAGAAAAAGATGGAGCGACTGTCGCGGGAACGCGAAAAGCTTTACGAGTTATATCCGCAGTTTTTCGGATATGATCCGTTTTATAATCGAAATCTTGTTCAGAACAACGTAGATTTTTCGTGTAATATTCGGCAGAAAACGGCACTCATAAACCGGAAGGTCGGGATTTTGAAACCCTCGGGAATAAACGAACAGGAATTTACGGTCTGTCTGGATGAAGTTCTGTATAAAGACCAGTTATGTATCAAAGGCTGGTTTTACTGGAATAACAGTTACTGGACGAATGTCTGCCGCATGTATGTAGCTTTAAGACAACAGAGTGGTCAGACAGTCTGTTTTGATGTAAACCGGATGATCCGGTCAGATGTGGCGAAGGCAGGGCATAATACTGCGTATAATAGCGGTTTTGAATGCAGGATATCTTATGTAGAACTGGATCCTCAGGAAGAATATCAGATTGGAATCATGGTGGAGACGCCGCGATTGAAGCGACGAAGGATTTGCTGGACATCCGTAAAGACAGAGAGGTGTTTACAAAATGAGCGAGACAGCGATCAGAGTAGATGACGTAAGTAAACTATACAAACTGTACGACAAACCGATGGATCGTCTGAAAGAGTCTCTGGGATTTTCTAAAAAACAGAGATATAAGGAGCATTATGCCCTGAACCATGTGTCTTTTGAAGTGGAACGGGGTGAGACCGTCGGTATTATCGGCACGAACGGATCCGGAAAATCTACGATTCTCAAGATCATCACGGGGGTGCTGAATCCATCCGGCGGAACGGTGGAGATTCAGGGCAGGATTTCTGCATTACTCGAGTTGGGCGCCGGTTTTAATATGGAATATACCGGATTGGAGAATGTGTACCTGAACGGTACGATGATTGGTTTCTCCAGGGAGGAGATTGATGCGAAGCTGCAGGATATTCTCGATTTTGCGGATATCGGGGATTTTATCAATCAGCCGGTCAAGACATATTCAAGCGGTATGTTTGTGCGGCTTGCCTTTGCTGTTGCCATCAATATAGAGCCGGAAGTGTTGATCGTTGACGAGGCTTTGTCTGTCGGAGACGTATTTTTTCAGTCAAAATGTTTTAAAAAGTTTGAAGAATTCAAACAGATGGGTAAGACAATCCTTTTTGTCAGCCACGATCTCGGCAGCATTGCAAGATATTGTGACAGGGTTATTCTGTTAAATAAGGGCGTCAAGGTGACTGAGGGAAAGCCCAAAACTATTATAGATATCTATAAAAAAATCCTGGTCAATCAGTATGATCCGGAGAATGAGGAAAAAAAACAGCAGATTGAGGAAAAACGAAACACCGGAGGATTATGGAAGAATAATCTGAATGTTAATCCGCAGGAAATTGAATACGGAGACGGAAGTGCGGAGATTATAGATTTTGCGATTGTGGACGAGAACGGAATTGTTACGTCGGCGATTGAGAGAGGAACCACCTATCAGCTAAAAATGAAAATCCGGTTTCTTTCGGATATATATAATCCGATTCTCGCAGTTACAGTCAAGGATCTGCAGGGAAAGGAAATCTGTGGCACAAATACCATGTTTGAGGGCATTAATCTGGGTGATGTACATGCGGGAGAGGAAAAGACAGTGACGTTTACGCAGAAAATGACGATCCGTGGCGGGAATTATCTCGTTTCGTTTGGATGTACCGGTTATCACGGGGATGATTTTACCGTATATCAAAGGCTTTATGATATCTGTGAGTTGAATGTGATATCAGAAAAACCTGCAGTCGGAACCTTTGAGATGTTTTCTGAGGTGGAAGTCGTCTGAGATCCCCGGAGGGTGATGTGCGGACAGACCGGATTCCGGGAGATTCTATGTGATGGACGGAGATTTGTAAGATGCAGAAAAAAATCGGAAATGTGGTTTTAAATTACAGAAATTATGGCGGAAAAGATCTTTACAGTGACGGCAATGTGGAGGACCGGTTGCTGGATATCGTAGAAAAATATCCGGAAGAGGAGTTCAACACCGTGATTTCTGAGGCACGGGACTGGGCGATTCTTTACCATCTGTCCGATATCCGGAAAAATATCGTGAATCGGCTGCCGCTTCAGAAAACGGATACCGTGCTGGAGATCGGATCCGGTTGCGGAGCCGTTACGGGAGCTCTGGCAGAGATGGCCGGGCAGGTAACCTGTGTGGAATTATCCGAGAAGAGAAGCCGGATTAATGCGACGAGAAACAGAAAATATGACAATGTTGAAATCCTGTTGGGCAATTTTCAGACCATTGAGCCGGAACTGGGAACATATGATTTTATTACGCTGATCGGGGTGTTTGAATATGGAGAAGCGTATATCAATACGGAATCGCCATATTCTGACTTTTTAAAAATTGCAAAAAGGCATCTGAAAGAAAACGGAAAACTGGTTATCGCTATCGAAAACCGTCTGGGACTCAAGTACTGGGCTGGTTGCCGGGAAGATCACAACGGAATGTTTTTTGATGGGCTGGAGGGCTATACTCACACAAAAGGCATCCGGACTTTTTCAAAAACAGAATGGGAGAAAATATTGGAACAGGCAGGGTTTGAAAATGTACGGTTTTATTATCCGTACCCGGATTACAAGCTGCCGCTGCAGATTTTTTCGGATGAGAGACTACCGCAAAAAGGTGAACTGAACAATAATTTCAATAATTTTGACCGGGATCGGATGGAACTGTTTGATGAGGCAAAGGTGTTTGATACTTTGATCGGGGACGGCTTGTTTCCGCTGTTTGCCAATTCCTTTCTGATTTTGGCAGGTGTCGGCGAGTCGGGGACTGATCTGTTTTGTGATCTAAGCACTGATTCCCGGAGTGATCCGAATGGAGAGAGGGATTTCCTTCGAGAGATGTATCCTCTGATTTCTCCGGGGTGTTTTCCGGCGGCGCAAAGGGCATCAGAAGAAACAGGCGGACGCGAGGCGATTTGTTTACAGATTTTCTATTCTTTTGGAGATGGCTTTTGTGAGGAAAACTCGGAACGGATTCGTTTGAGGGATGGAGTTGCGGAATTTTCGAAGAAACTCCCGGAAGGGGTGACCGGTGTACGGCTTGACCCGGGTGACCTGCATGCTGTTTGTAATATAGGGCAGATTACGTTTGAATGTGACTCTACAGAAAAACAGGCGGTTTATCAGACGAATGGATGCAGGATACAGACAGAGTGGATTTTATTCAAAGAAAGTGATCCGCAGATTATCATTGATCATGTACCGGAGGAAGCCAGTCGGCTATATATTGATTTAAAGGTAATTCCGATAGAAAATAACGTTGTAGAGGGCTGGATGGAAAGCATTCGAGGTATTACGGAAGAAAATAGAGCATTAAAGGAGCGGGTGTTATTACTGGAGCAGCGAATGAATGAACAGAAAACGGAGGAAAGCATGAAAAAGACAGTTGCAGCACAAAAAAATAAAAAAATCAGAAGAAAAAATTAAATGTATCAGATTTAGTCCGGGAAAACGAAATGCTTTCTTTGTGGAATCTCCAGTTGCTTAATTATGGAAAATCAGTTTTGCATTCTTAAGAAAAAAGTGCTTGCTAAAAACATGTAAGGGTCGTAACATGGTAGCATGAGTTTTATGATTTGTTGGAGGCAAGGGTGACGGATGACAAAAATAAGCTTTGTTATACCGATTTATAATAACGAAACATATGTGGCGCAGTGTATAGAGAGCCTTTGCAGACAGAAAGAGCGGGAGATTGAAATCCTTCTGGTGGATGACGGTTCTACTGACCAATCTGGTGAAATCTGCCGCGCATATGCCGAAAAGGATTGTCGGATCAGAGTTTTTCATCAGAGCAACCAGGGGGCTAACACAGCCAGGAACAAAGGGCTTGCGGAGGCGAAGGGAGAATGGATCTGTTTTGTAGACGGCGATGATTATGTGGAGGGGAATTTATGTTCTGTCCTGCTCCCGTATCTCAGACCGGAGTATGATATGATCATATACTCTTATTATCGCATCTTTGGCAAAGTTCAGAAAAGGGTCAGATCTGCCAGAAAAGAGATAGAGCTGGGGAAAAGGGATTTTGAGGACATGCAGATTGCGGCGATGAATTGT
Source organism: Clostridiales bacterium (assembly GCA_021201535.1). GTDB lineage: Bacteria > Bacillota > Clostridia > Lachnospirales > Lachnospiraceae > Eubacterium_I. Next base: position 19,148 of record JAJQEU010000017.1, read on the forward strand.
CTTGGCCCATACCGATTTAACGCGTCCTGTCTGGACGCGGTCAGCGTGTGGAATAAGATTTACAGAAAAGAGTTTCTGGAGCAACACCATCTCTGTTTTATCCCGGAGCTGCGCAAGCTGCAGGATCTGACTTTCAATTTAAAGGTATATGATTTTGCGGAACACGGACTATATCTGAATGCGGCGCTGTACAATTACCGGATCAATGCTTCGTCCGTATCAAACCGCTATCAGCCGGATATTGTAGAAAAATTTCAGCAGATTCATCGTTTTCTGATTCCGTTTGTGGAGGAAAAGCAGGATTCGCGTCTGCAGGAGGTCCTCTGGGAGAGAATCGCCACGCATATGAGAACGTGTACGGTTCTTTACTTCTGCAACCGCAAAAACCGGAAGCCCTATGCGGAGCGGAAGCAGGATTTTTTCATTTTTTTAGAACAGGAACCGTTTGCGACCGCCAGACAAAAAGTTCATGTAACGCATTTTACATTCAAGGAGATGCTGTTATCCCGGGCAGTGAACCGGAAATGTTTTTTCGTGTGTGAGCTGTTAAACCGGCTGTATGATATCTGGTGCCGGATCCTGCGTATATAGAAGAACAGCGGGTGTATAATTGTTGTAAAGATGGTAAGGATTTCTGCATGATCAGGATAGGAAGCATTACAAAAAAAGGAAACAATGTATCATCGGCCAGAATTGCTCTCTGGTATCTGATCGGCGATATGCTGGTAAAAGGATTGAGCGTACTTACCACGCCTGTTTTTTCCCGGGTCCTTACAAAACAGCAATATGGAGATTTCAGCAATTTTACTTCATGGGAAGCGATTCTGCTGGTGATCATCACCCTGGATCTGTCTGTCTCCATATCCAGGGCAAAATATGATTATACCGGGAAAATGGACGCATATATTTCTTCTGTCACTGCGGTCAGTACACTCTCGACAGCTGTCATTTATCTGATTATTGAATGTAACTCCGCATTTTTTTCGGATCTGTTTTCCATGGATATGTTTTATATCCGACTGCTGTTTCTGTATTTCCTCTTTGAACCGGCATATGAGTATATGCAGACGAAGCACCGGATGTATATGAAATACAAATTTTTCCTGCTGTTTTCTCTGTGTTCGGCTTTTTTGAGGACAGGCGTATCTCTTCTTCTGGTTTTCCTGATGGAGGACAAATTAAAAGGGCGTATTCTGGGATATATCGTGCCTGCCCTGATTTTATATATGTGTATTTACTGCTATGTCTGGGCAAAAGGACATAAGGTAAAATGGGAATACTGCAAATACGCTCTTAAAATAGGTGTCCCGATGATACCGCATACGCTCTCCGTGAATCTTCTGTCCTCGTCGGACCGGATTATGATCCGGGAGCTTTGCGGCGCTGAGGAAGCTGCAGTTTATACTATTTCCTACACGGTGGCTTCCGCGGTAACACTGGTCAGGGCGTCCCTGAATAAAGCGTGGACCCCATGGTTTTTTGATGCGCTGGCTGCGGGGGAGCATGACAGAATCAGACAAAGATCCAGGACATATGTAGATATGTTTCTGCTGTTGATGGTCGGTATCATGCTGGTGGCGCCTGAAATTGTTCTGGTGCTGGGCGGCAAACAGTATTATGAGGCCAGATTTATTGTTCCGCCGGTCATGAGCGGGCTTGTGTGTCAGTTTTTATATACGTTGTATGTGAATGTAGAGACCTTTTATAAGAAAACATTCAGTATATCGGTTGGGACGATGACCGCGGCGCTCTTAAATATTGTACTGAACCTGATTTTTATACCGCAGTTTGGATATATGGCAGCTGCTTATACAACTTTAGCCGGTTATCTTGTGCTGCTGCTGATTCATTTTGGTTTTGTGAAATTCCGCATCCGTCAGGCGCAGCTGTTTTATAATAAGAATTTTTTTCTGAAATTATGTTGTTTTATCGGAGCCCAGTTTGTTTGTTCCGGTTTGTACCGGATGGATTATGTTCGTTATATTGTGGTGTGCGCGTATGCTGCCGTTATGCTGTATGTGGGATGGAAAAAGCGTGCGGAGCTGCTGAAAATGTTTCATTTCAGGTAAGGAACTGTGAACGGATTCTGACATGGCAGAGTGATGCGGCAGGAGAGAAAGTATGAAGATTGCACTTATGAGCGGGGCATATGTCAATGCGGGCGATTTCCTGATCGAGCACAGATGTAAGGAGTTGCTGGAAAAGCTGCTCCGGGCGGATGTGACGATCTGCAGGAGAGATGAGTCATATGATTCCAGGACAGACGAATTGAATTCCTTTGACGGGATCGTTTTCGGGGGCGGCCCGTTGCTTCAGAATATTTATCCGGGGAAAATGCCTTTTGTGACGAGGCTGGAGGAAATAAAAGTACCGGTGTATATTCTTGGCTGTGGATGGAAGGGTCGCCGCATTCCGGAAAAGGATGATTTTTCCGATTACAGGTTTTCCGCCGATATGGAACGGTTTATTCGGTTTGTCTCCGGGCAGGGAGGAATCGGATGCAGGGACTGGTATACGTTTCGGATGCTTCGTGGGAAAGGGTTTGATCATGAAGTTATGACCGGTTGTCCGGCCTGGTATGACCTTGATCGGATTGAAAATCTGGAATTAAAGGAAAAATACGGAAAATATTTTTTCCGTGATGATATGACGATCGGAATATCCGATCCGGCGATGCCGTGGAATCAGGGAAGACTGCCGGAGCTGGTGCGGATTCTGGAAAGAAATTTTCCGGGCGCCGCGCTGAAGGTCTTTTTCCACCGCGGGATTTCGGAGAGTCAACAGAAGAATATGCAGAGACTGGCCGGGAAAAACGAACGGATCAGTTATGTGGATTTATCCGGTTCCTGTAGAGACTTTGCTCTGTACAATGACTGCTTCTTTCATATCGGATTTCGGGTTCATGCCCATATCTATAATCTGAGTCAGGGGAATATTTCCGTCCTGATCAATGAGGATGCAAGGGGGAATGGAGTCAATCATGCGCTGGGTCTGGAGAATATCGACTGCGGGCAGAAGGAGAGCGGGCTGCGTCGAATGAATGAAGCGCAGTTTGAAAGGATTTTAATGAATTATCTGGAGTATGTGAAGGAATCGGACTTCCTGCAGTACCGGCGGGCATATTTCAGCATGAGGGAAACATATAAAAGTATGGAACAATTTGTAAGTCATATGGTTTAAGGGATGGATTTTCACAGATGCTGATGAGAAAAGTTGATGTTTGTTTGAAAATCGGTTGTATTTCGGCATATCAAAAGAATTAAGAAGAGAGGAAAAAATGAGCAAAAAAAAGCTTCCTGTCGGAATTGAAGATTTTAAAGAAATCCGTACAGAGGATTTTTATTATGTGGATAAAACTTCGATGATCCGGGATTTGTTAAACGCATGGGGAAAAGTGAATTTATTCACCAGACCCAGGCGGTTCGGAAAATCCCTGAATATGAGCATGCTGAAGTGCTTTTTTGAGATTGGCGCTGACGGGAATCTGTTTGATGGGCTGGAGATTTCAAGGGAGACAGAACTGTGCGAGCGGTATATGGGGCAATTTCCGGTTATATCCATCAGCCTGAAAAGTGTGAATGCATCTGATTACGCGACGGCCCGCGCGATAATGTGTTCGGTGATCGGAGATGAAGCGCTGCGTTTTTCATTTCTTTCAGACAGTGACAGACTCCTTCAGGAAGAAAAGATACTTTACAGACAGTTGACTAAGGCTGACGTAACCGGCCAGAGTGTTTATGCCATGACTGACGCGGCTTTGACAGGGAGTCTGAAGACCCTTTCCCGGCTGCTGAAAAAACACTATGGAAAAGAAGTCATCATTCTGATTGATGAATATGATGTGCCGCTGGCAAAGGCAAATGAGAACGGATATTATGAGCAGATGGTATGTTTGATGCGCGGTATGTTTGACCAGGCGCTGAAAAGCAATGCCAGCCTTCATTTTGCGGTGTTGACCGGATGTCTCCGTGTGTCAAAGGAGAGTATTTTCACCGGGATGAATAATCAGAAAATACATTCTGTTACCACAGTTCGTTTTGATGAATATTTTGGATTCACGGATGATGAAGTCAGACAAATGCTGTATTTTTATGAGAACGAAGATAAATATGAGACAGTGAGGGAATGGTATGATGGATATCATTTTGGGAACACGGATGTATATTGTCCATGGGATGTTATTAATTATTGTGCGGAATTGATATTTGATCCTTTCGCCCGCCCCCAAAACTACTGGATTAATTCAAGCGGCAATGATATAGTTCGCCGTTTTATACAATATTCGGATGTTGGCAGAACCAGAAGAGAGATTGAGTCTTTGATTGCGGGAGAAACGGTTGTCAAGGAGATCCATGAGGAACTGACCTATAGCGAGCTATATGATTCCATTGACAATATCTGGAGTGTTTTATTTACCACCGGTTATCTGACACTTGCGGAGAAGCCGACAGATGAGCAATATCGGCTGATGATACCGAACAGGGAGATCCGTAATATATTCACGCAGCAGATCATGGCCTTGTTTAAGGAAAATGTACAGCGGGACGGGAAACGTCTTCGTGATTTCTGTTATGCACTTCAGACCGGAGATGCAGCGGAGGCAGAGCGTCTTTTCACAGATTATCTGGATAAAACCATCACGATCCGGGATACTTTTGTCCGGAAGGAGAAAAAAGAAAATTTTTATCATGGAATTCTGGTGGGAATCCTCGGTTTTAAGGGCGACTGGTATGTGAAATCTAATGAGCAGACCGGCGACGGTTACAGTGATATTCTGATCGAGATTGAACGGGAAGATATCGGCATGATCATTGAAGTGAAGTATGCCGATAATGCAAAATACACAGATGCGCTTACGGAGGCCTTTGACCAGATCGAGCGCCTGGATTATGTGAATAAGCTTCGAAATGATGATTTCCATACGGTTTATAAATACGGAATCGCGTGTTATAAACGCAGATGCCGGGTGCAGTGTGAAAAAGTAGAGTTTGAATCGGAAAAGTAGATACAGATGAAGAAAAGGGAGAACCGGATATAGAGTACAGGGAGAAATTATGATTTTAGCAGTAATACCGGCTCGCGGCGGATCGAAAGGCATCCCGCGGAAGAATGTCAGATTGATGAATGGGAAACCTCTGATCTGCTACGCGATACAGAACGCTCTTGGCAGCAGATATATTGACGATGTGGTAGTTTCCTCGGATGATGAGGAGATATTAAGCATCGCAAATCAGTGCGGCGCGGTGGCTATGGACAGGGAGAGCGCTCTGGCGCAGGACGCGGTGACGCTGGATCCCGTGATTTACGACGCGGTGCTCCGTATGGAGCAAAGAACGGGGAATTCCTATGATGTGGCAGTCACGCTGCAGGCCACGTCTCCGCTTTTGTCCGTGGAAACGCTGGACGGCGCGCTGGAAAGTTTTCTGGCCTCTGATTATGATACGTACATCAGTGCGGTGAACAGGCCGCATCTTTCCTGGCGTACAGAGGACGGAATCTGCGTACCGAATTATGAAAAACGGCTGAACCGCCAGCAGCTTCCGGCAGATTACCTGGAGACAGGAGCTTTTCTGATCACACGGCGGGCGTGTGTCACCGCGGCCAGCCGGATCGGAGAGCGGGTATCCGTATATGAAATGCCGGAGAAAGAGGCGACAGATATCGACGATATTTCTGACTGGATCGTGTGTGAGCAGGAGATGAAGAAAAAGAAAATTCTCTTCCGCGCGGACGGATACAGGGAGCTTGGCATGGGTCATATTTATCACTGCCTGACACTGGCCTATCATCTGACCGGGCATGAGATTCTTTTTGTGACGATGAGGCGGCACGAGGAAGGCCTGCGAAAGCTGCGCGAATCGTTTATGCCGCTGGAGGTGATCGAGAAGGAGGAGGATCTGTTCGATATTCTGGCACAGTGGAAACCGGATGTCGTCGTGAATGATTGTCTCGATACGACGGAGACTTATATCCGCAGGTTAAAGCAGTATGTGCCGAGAGTCGTCACAATCGAGGATGTGGGGAGCGGAGCCAGGTGGGCGGATGCGGTGGTTAATGCCCTTTATGAGGATCGTTCGCAGGGAAACAGCTATTATTGGGGAGAAAATTATGTCTGCCTGAAGGATGAGTTTCTGATGAGGGAACCGGCTGTCTGCCGCGAAGAGCTTCGCGAGGTGACAGTGATTTTCGGCGGTACGGATCCCGGAAATTTTACGGCCAGAATTTACCGTCTGGCAAAAAAACTCGGGATGGAATATCCGAACCTTCACTTTACCTTTCTTTTGGGCGCGGCTTATGACGCGGAGAAAAATGGAATCGTTTCTTCTGATTCGGATTATATTACGGTATATAGAGATGTCAAACGGGTCAGCGATGTGTTTGCGAAGTCAGATTTTGCCTTTACCTCGCAGGGCAGGACGGTTTATGAACTGGCGGCTATGGGAATTCCCGCGATTGTTCTGGCACAGAATGAGCGCGAGACGAGACATACCTTCGCGCAGATGGGGAACGGATTTATTAATCTCGGACTGGGCAGCAGGGTCGATGATGAGACGATAGAGAGTACTTTCCGCTGGGTGCTTCATACGCCGCAGATCCGCAGGGAAATGCGGAACCTGATGCTGCAGCACGATCTGCGGAAGGGGACGGAGCGTGTGATCCGCCTGATCCTTCAGGAGAGTGATACATGAGCAGAGACAGTGACGCGATGCGGCGTTTCCTGGAAATTGAAAGTAAATATAACCTGTATGAAGCGAATGTCAGCGGGGTTGATTTCTGGAACTATGCCAGAATGGCAATCTGGAATTATGAGATATGCGCGGACAGGCTGCATTTGCAGGAGGCGCATCAGACCGGCGCGGGTCAGTGGAAAAAAAAGATGCAGTCATTTGCATCGCTGATCCGCTATTCCGTGTTTCGAGGAAAGCGAGCGGAAAAACCGGTAGATCTTCTGATTTTCGCCCATGAGAGGAGGGTAAAAACCGGCGCGTATTATGAGTGTATTTATACCGAGGCGCTGGCACAGAATTTTGTCAGTCTCACGCTGGAGCATCCGCATAACTATGAGCACCTGAGACCGGTGGGGAATCGGGATCTCATGTATACGGACTATCTTGTGGTGAAAGGCAATCTGTATCATCTGCTCCACAGGAAACTGCATACGGCGAAATATAAAGAGATTTATCACGCGATCGAATCCAGGATGGAAGATCCTCTGGAAGAAATGCGGGAGTCGTTTTGCTGGGATCTGGATAAGGGAAAGATTATACGGATGCTGACGGAGCGTGTTTTTACTTATCTGGTGGAACAGAAGGAACTGGATCGGATTGTCCGAAAGACTTCACCGAAAGCGATCGTGGAGGTCGTTTACTACGGTATGCAGAAAATGATCGCCAATGAGCTTGGGAAAAAATACGGGATTCCGACGATCGAGCTGCAGCACGGCACCATGCACAGCGAACATGCGGGGTATCAGTTCGCGGATGGAGCCGCCGTGAGGCAGCTTCCGGACTATATGTTTCTCTTTTCGGAATTCTGGAAAACACAGATTCATGTCCCGATACCGGAGAACCATATGAGAGTGACTGGATTCCCGTACTTTGAGAGACAGATGCGCAGATACCGCGAGAAGACGGTGCGTGAAGATAACAGGCAAACGATTCTTTTTGTATCGCAGGGAACGATAGGGCGGGAGCTGAGCCGGATCGCGGCGGAAACCGCATCAATGCTGCCGGAGGAGACATACCGGATTCTGTACAAGCTGCATCCGGGTGAATACGCTGACTGGCAGACAAAGTATCCCTGGCTTGCGGATTCCGGCATAAAGGTTTATGATAACAGTGAAATTAATATTTATGAGTTGTTCGCCGTCAGTGATATGCAGGTGGGCGTATATTCCACAGCTATCTATGAGGGGCTGGGATTTGGCCTGCGCACTCTGATCTGCGAGGTGGGGCATTGGAAGACCATGGAGGCGCTGATCAGAGGCGGGTACGCGGAAAGTTTTCGGTCGGCGGATGAACTGAAAAATCTGCTTTTGTCGGCAGAACCCGGAAGCGGGAAGGAAGGAAATGTTTTCTGGAAAGAGAATGCCATGGAAAATATGACGGCTGAACTTAAAGTTATCTTTTCTAACAGGAGGTCAGAGTATTTATGAGTGTGATAACAGATCGCGCGTTATCCGGAAAGTTTGTATTGATCGCCGAGATCGGCGTGAATTATTACGACATCGCGAAGCAGAGAAGTATTTCGAATATGGACGCGGCAAAGCTGATGGTAAGAGCGGCAAAGAACGCCGGTGTCCATGCGGTCAAATTTCAGACTTACCGGGCGGAAACGCTGGCGGCAAAGGATTCCCCGTCTTATTGGGATACAGCGGAGGAGCCGACTGCTTCCCAATATGAGCTTTTCCGAAAATTTGACAGCTTCGGAGAGACTGAGTACCGGGAATTGAAACGATACTGCGATGAGATCGGCATTGAGTTTTGCTCCACCGCTTTTGATTACGAGTCCGCGGACTATCTGGATGACCTGATGGACATATACAAGATTTCTTCCTCAGATCTGAACAATCTGCCTTTTGTAGAATATCAGGCCGGAAAGGGGAAACCGATCCTTCTGTCGACGGGGGCGTCGAACGAGGATGAGATTGCGAGATCGCTGGAGGTCATTCGCCGGGTGAATCGACAGCCGGTGGTTTTACTGCACTGTGTACTGGAGTATCCGACGCCTTATGATCACGCGAATCTGAACAAGATCGCGGCGCTGGGAGATCGTTTTCCGGATCTGATCATCGGATATTCGGATCACACAAAGCCGGACGACTGCTGTGATGTGATCAAGACGGCGTACAATCTGGGCGCAATAGTGGTAGAGAAGCATTTCACGCTGGACAAAACACTGAAGGGAAATGATCATTATCACGCCATGGATCCGCAGGATGCCGCAAAAATTTTGGAAGGAATTCGATTTGTGGACCGAATCCGGGGAGGATATGATCTGAAATGTCTGGAATCAGAGCGGACAGCCCGTATGAATGCGCGGCGTTCCCTGGTGTCATCCTGCGCGATCGCGAAGGGAAGCCGTATCACGAGAGATATGCTGACCTTTAAACGGCCGGGAACCGGTATCCCGCCGGAGCGGATCGATGAGATTGTCGGGAGAGTCCTTGTTCAGAGCGTGAAGGAAGACACAATTCTGACGGAGGATATGTTTTGAGAGAGTGCTTATGAAAAGATCAAAAACGATGTCGGTAATCATCGTGGTTATCATTGCGGCGGCAGTTGTCATGGGACTGTTCGTTTTTCACAAAAAGACGGAACAGGCGTATCAGAACCGTGAAATTTCCATCCTGTGGGTAGGCACTTCCATCCCGGCAGGGGACGCCGGAGGGAATTATCCCGAAATGGTCGGGGAACTGCTCGGCGATCAGGTTCATGTGTATAACATATCCCTCTCCTGCGGCACGGCACGCTGCGGGGCTTACGAATATATCAGTGAAGACGACGCACTGGGGATGACGGGATTTTCCCACAATCCGAGATATCTGCTCTCCTGTCTGTCCCTGTCTCAATCAGAAAAAGAAGAAATTCTGGCGGGTATCAACACGACGGAAGGGTGGAGTGAGGTAGATGAGAAGTATCTGACGGAGGAACGTCTGGAACAGTATGCTGCTTTTACTTATGACGGGGACTTGAAAACATATCTCACGGAATATGATATTGATTACGTTGTCTATGATATGGGTTATAATGATGCGGATGTGTTTGGTTATTCGGATACGGAGGAACTGCTGACGGTCACAGATGATCGGAGCTCTTATATCGGTGCGTCGGAGTTTATCTTTAATAAGATCAGTGAGTACTCGCCGGATACGGAGATTATTATTGCGGGACATTATGCGACAGACGACAGACCCTATGTCTGGCAGGCGCAGGAAAAGCTGGCGGAGGAGACCGGCGCGTATATTTATCGGACATGGGAATATACCGGATGGTCCACCGAGCTCATGACGGCACTGGGCAGCTGGCAGGATGGGTACTGGGTGGAGGATGAAAGCATCACGGATCAGATTACGGTATTGCAGAGATGGCTGCCGGATGGCGTGCATCCGGGATATGACAGATCGGGGGAGGCCAATGAATATCTGGCTGAGATACACAGCGAGTGCCTGAAAGAGATTATCTACGGTAAAAATGAGTAGTGAGACCGGCAGAAATAACAGGAGATATATATATGAAATACATTGACTTCCGGAAAAGTGAATCGGCAAAGCTGATTGTCATTATGGTGCTGTGTTTTCTCATTCATATTGCTGTCATCAATCAGTTTGTAGGGTGGTTCAGTACGGATACAGACGGATACTGGCTGCACGCGGCAACCTTTACGGGACACGACTGGTCGGGAGTTGCACAGAATCTGAATAATTTTTATTCCTGGGGTTACAGTCTGCTGTTGACAATCCCGTTTCTGGTTTCTTCTGATATCTATGTCATGTATAAGATCGCGGTGGTCATCAATGTGATCCTGTGCTGTCTGATTATTCCGCTGGCTTATATTCTTGGGAGGAAGATTGCACCGGATATGAATCGGAATGCGCTGCTTTTATGTGCGGCTGCTGTATCCCTGTATTCCACATATATACTGGAGTCGGCGGTCAGCCTGGCGGAGACGCTGATCTATTTCCTTGTTTTTCTGATTCTCTGGCTTCTCTTCCGATACCTGGAAACAGATCGCGCGGTATGGGGGATTCTGTCGGGGTTCGCGGTCGGATATCTCTATATCGTGCATAACCGCTGTGTGGGAATTGTAGCGGCTTATGTGATCATTGCCGTTCTTCTCTCACTGAAAATGAGGAGCCTGAAACGCCTCCTGATCATGATTCTCCCGCTGGCAGCCATGCTGCTGCTGAACTATGGAGTCAATCAGTGGCTGGAAGCTGTGGAAAACACGGCGGGAGTATATACAAGAAATACGTATGGTCATATGTCTAATAAGGTAACGAACGGAGCGACTCTGTATATGGTGATCTCCATGGCTGTCTCCGCACTTGGCTCCTGTTGGTATATGCTGGCGGGTACTTTCCTGACGGCGGGGATGGGGCTGATTGCCATCGGAAAACAGCATATTTTTCAAAACAAAAGACTTACCAGAAAAAAACTGTTTTATATTTATTCCGTGTTAAGCTGGCTGTTTATGCTTGCTGTATCGGTGCTGGCGACTTATCGCAGATTTCCTCTTGAGACAGGGCGAACGGATATTTATTATTACGGAAGATATATGGAAGCGACCATCGGTTTTTTTATTTTTATGGGTCTGATTTATCTTTGGGGACACAGAAATCTGATAAGGAAGACAAAAGAAGCGGTATTGTGCTTTCTGGTAACGGTCTTTTTATCACTGATTGTCTACTATATGACAAATTCCTATGTCGGTACCAGTGAGAACTATTTCAGCGTGACGGCGATCCTGATGACATTTTTCTATCCGGCGGCAGAGGTATCTGTCAAATCAACCACAATTGTCGCGCTGGTGTCCTCTGCATTAATTTTTTATCTGTTTCTGTGGGGGAGGAAAAGCTTTCGCTATCTTTCGGTACTTCTTCTATGCGCGATGTTCGTTTTTGTTGGATACAATGCATCGTACAGTGTCGCCAATATTTATATAGATGAGGCATCCGTGACAAACAGACCTACGGCGAATGCGGATTTTAATGACATCTGCGCCTATGTGGAGGAAAATGAAATAGATGCCCTGTATGTGTTGTCCTCTACAGCGACAGAGGCGTTTTCCTGGCAGATGGTGTTGAATACCGCAACCGTGACCGGACTGCTGGAAGAAAGTCAGCTTACTGAAGTTGAAGATGGGGGGATTGTTCTGGTTAAAAAAGCGGAACAGCCGGATATGTCGGCTCTCCAGGTGATTTATGAAAATGAGACATATTATATTTGTCTATTTTGTCAATCGCCGGAATAGGTCTTGTTTTTTTGAGACAGGAAAGGTATAATGCATTAATAAGACGGACAGTTTTATGTCTGACTTTGTTAATACGGTGTGAACATACAGGATGATACGTATTGAATATCCGCGTGACATTACATGAGAGTGTCCAGAAACATGAATTTTCGGATTCACTGAAAATGGACACCCTTTTCTATGTTATCGGGGTTATCGGGTTGAAACAGTGACAGAAAAAACAGGATGAACCGTAATGCCGGACATCCAGGATGTAAGAAACAATGAAGGAGATCAGACAATGAAAATAGCAGTGGCAGGAACCGGATATGTTGGATTATCAAATGCAGTGCTGCTGGCACAGCATCATGAAGTGTTCGCGGTTGATATCATACCGGAAAAAGTGGAGATGGTGAATGCCGGGAAATCACCGATACAGGATCGGGATATTGAGGAATATCTGGCTGAAAAGGAATTAAATCTTACGGCTACACTGGATGCGCAGCTGGCGTATACGGGAGCTGATTTTGTAGTGATCGCGGCGCCGACCAATTATGACAGTACAAAGAATTTTTTTGACACATCCGCAGTGGAAAGTGTGATTGAACTGGTGATGCAGTATGCGCCGGAGGCGTTTATGGTGATAAAGTCGACTATACCTGTGGGTTATACAGAGTCTGTGAGAAAAAAATATGGAACGGATCGTATTCTGTTCAGTCCGGAGTTCCTGAGAGAATCAAAAGCACTGTATGATAATCTTTATCCTTCCCGTATTATCGTGGGGACGGATCCGGAGGATGAGCAGTTGTCAGCGGCGGCACACAGGTTTGCCGGCCTGCTGGAGGAAGGAGCTATCAAGGAGAACATCGACAAGCTGTTTATGGGCTTCACGGAGGCGGAAGCGGTGAAGCTGTTTGCAAATACATATCTGGCGCTGCGAGTTTCTTATTTTAACGAGCTGGATACATATGCGGAGATGAAGGGATTAAATACACAGCAGATCATTGAGGGTGTGTGTCTGGATCCGCGCATTGGCACACATTATAATAACCCTTCTTTCGGATACGGAGGCTACTGTCTTCCGAAAGATACAAAACAGCTTCTCGCCAATTATGCGGATGTACCGGAGAATCTGATCGAAGCGATTGTAGAGTCCAATCGTACCAGAAAGGATTTTATTGCGGATCGTGTGCTTCGCCAGGCCGGTTATTATGATTATTATAACCGCGGTGATTTTAACGCGCAGGAGGAGAGATCCTGTATGGTAGGGGTATATCGTCTGACAATGAAGACTAATTCTGATAATTTCCGCCAGAGCAGTATTCAGGGGATTATGAAGAGAATCAAGGCAAAGGGTGCGACGGTGATCGTCTATGAGCCGACTCTGGAGAACGGAAGCACGTTTTTCGGAAGCAGGGTAGTAAACGATCTGGAACTGTTTAAAGCCCAGTCAGATTCTATCATAGCAAACCGTTACGACAGTTGTCTGGATGATGTAAAAGAAAAAGTATATACGAGAGATCTCTATGGAAGAGATTAAATGATAACTGCAAACTTGTAGCTGTCACGATTTAAAGCAGCCGCAGAAAAATGAGGACACGGAGAGAAAAATGAAGCTGATTATACAGATACCATGCTATAATGAGGCAGAAACGCTGGAAATCGCGTTAAATGCACTCCCGAAACATATTGATGGGATCGATACGATTGAATATCTGATTATCAATGATGGCAGCATTGATAACACTGTGGAGGTGGCAAGAAACTGGGGAGTGAACTATGTTGTCAATTTCCACCGGAATAAAGGGCTTGCGAAGGGGTTTATGGCAGGGCTGGACGCCTGTCTGCGAAACGGCGCGGATATTATCGTCAATACGGACGCGGACAATCAATATAATGCGGATGATATTGAGAAGCTGGTACGGCCGATTCTGGAAGGAAGATCAGATATTGTGATTGGAGAACGTCCAATTGATCAGACGGAGCATTTTTCTCCATTGAAGAAAAAGCTGCAGCATTTTGGAAGTTGGGTAGTGCGCCGGGCGTCAAAATCCGATATACCGGACGCTCCGAGCGGATTTCGCGCGATTAGCCGCGAAGCGGCGATGCATATGAACGTCATCAATGAATATACCTATACGCTTGAGACGATTGTGCAGGCGGGTCGTACAAAGATCGCCATGGAATCTGTGCCGGTTCGAACCAATGAAGAGCTTCGCCCATCCCGGCTGTTCAGCAGTATGTTCAGTTATATCAAGAAATCCATGCTGACGATTATCCGCGCCTATGCCATGTATAAGCCGCTGGTATTTTTCTCAACCATTGGCGGCATCATCTTTGCGGTCGGTGTTATTATCGGCATCAGATATCTGGGATTTTATTTTCATGGAGCCGGTAGAGGACATACCCAATCATTGATTCTTGCCAGTACACTCCTGCTGATCGGATTTCAGACGTTTGTGATCGGTATGCTTGGAGATGTGATCTCCGCAAATCGTAAGATACTGGAGGATGTACAGTATCATGTCAGAAAACTGGAGTATGACAGGAAAGAAGATGAGGAAAAAGAAGAATAATAACATTTTGCAAGATATTTGGAAGAACTGAGGAACAAAAAAACGATGAGGGAAAAAGGGCTGATTCGCTTTTTGAAAAAAAACTGGATTATGATTGTCGGCATCGTGGCTGCTGTTCTTTTTGTGTACTCCAATTTCTTTTTCGGAAATTATCAGTTTTCTTTCACAAACATCATGTATGAGATGCTTCCCTGGAGCAGCAGTTCTGTTTCGACGGAGGGACCATTACTTTCGGATGTGATTGACTCCGCTATCCCGACTCTTTTTACAGCGATCAAGGATGCAACTATTGGAGGACTGTGGGATTCTATGGTGGCTTTGGGAGCACCGACCGATATTTCCAGCTGGTTGTATCCGTTGAATTATCTTTATCTGCTTCCTCTCGGAGCGGCATCCATGATAAGATCTATGTGCGAGTTTCTGATTGCTTTTATCGGGATGTTTCTGCTGATGAAGGCATTCGACTGTCAGAAGGGAGTGGCGGCTGCCGCCGGTACAGCTTACTGTTTTTCCTCTGTCATGGTCATGTGGCTTGGCTGGCAGCACAGTGATGTGACGGCGTTTGCGCCCCTGGCATTTTTTTTCTTTGAAAGATTTCTGACAACGATCAGGGTAAAATATTGTTTTGGTATGGTCATTGCCGTCTATTTGATGATTGTTGCGGGGATGCCGACCTACGCGGCATACTTTTTGTATCTGATGGCAGCTTACGTCCTGTTTCGCACAGTCTGGATCTACAGAGACAGAAAAAAATTGATACTGTTCATTTTTGCGGGAACAGCTGCTTCTGTTTTTGTGGCGGTTCTGTGCAGCCTTCCATACACTATGTCTCTTCTGACAACCTTATCCGGCAACGGATATGTGGAGTCCAGGGGATTTCGTGCGACGCAGAGTCTTCCGGCAGAGTATCTTCATTCTCTGTTTTTTCCATATCTGCGTTTTCAGGAAGATTTCCATATGAATGAATCTACGATTTATGTGGGACTGATCAGTATCCTGATGCTGTTTTTTACACCATTTCGGTTTTTGAAAAAGAAACGGATGGTTTTCTGGTGTGTGGCGCTTGTGATTGTCGCACTGCTCATTTTTACGCATACACTGGATTCTGTTTATATTCACCTGCCGATGGTGAACAGTTCCTGGAAATACCGCCTGATTGTACTGTTTAATTTTATAGTTATCATTATTATGGGACTGAACCTGAATGACCTGATTGTTCACCGTGAAGAATATAAAAAAACAAGGAGAGCCTCCATTCTGGCGCTTGGACTCGGCGCTGCGCTGCTGATCGGAGCTTTTTTGTTTACGTTTTATTATAAAAACGATGTGGAATATACGGGTACGTATCTTTGTTATCTGATCATTGTGGTTATTCTGACTGTTTGTGTCGGACTGCTGTTTTTTACGGAAATATCTGCGAAACGGATTCTGGTTGTACTGTGCATTACAGTTCTGTTCGATATGGGATTGTTCGCAAAAAATTATCTTCCCTGGATCGAAAAGGGGAACTCTGTCATTCCGGAAGCGACGGATACCATAGCGTTTTTGCAGGAAAATATGTCGGATGAACGTTTTGGAGCTACAGGAACATGGACCCTGTTTCCGAATACAAACGTTTATTATGGTCTGAACGATGTGCGCGGTCATGATTTTGTGTTTACGAATGAAGATATGAAAACATATTACCTGGCAATCTCTGAGGAAAATGCAACTACAAATACGCGCTATGCTCTGATCGGAGATTTGAATGAGAATCTTTTGAAATATCTGGGCGTGAAATATCTGGTCGAGGATCCGGGACCTTCCGGAACATTTGCAGTGCCCGGCGGAATCAGTCAGAATTGTACACTCAGCCAGGCATATACATTCGATGAGGATCAGCCGCAGGCGATTGTTATGCTTGCCGGTACCTATGGACAGGAGTTTGAAGAAGGAGATGTTCTGTATCTTTCCGTTACGGAGACGGATTCTGGAGAGGAGGTATATCTGGGAGAATACGATCTTACAGCGATGCGCGATAACAGTAATTTCATTATGCGGCTGGATGATAATCATCTGAAAGCGGGAGTATCCTATACTCTTACCTTCCGGACCAATACAACCGAAGAACGACCGGTTACTTTCTGGATGGACACGGAGGATTCTCTTCCGACAGCGGCATATTATAATGGTTCTGTGATTGATCTTGATCTGGCGGTCGAGGTCATCTGTGGCGCGGCTTATGTGGGAGACGATTCCCTGTGCGTGACGGAGATGGATGAGTACACAGATCGGGTAGAACTGGCGGATACGATTGAAATTTTTTCGGATGAAAGCGCTGTATTGGGTGAGATGTCTTCGAAATTTGCAAAAAATACTGCGTTTCTCACGGAGGAGGAAGCTGAGAAACTTTCTTCTGATACAATGGGGAAATTGACGGACACAGACACAGCCGAAATAACGGAGCGGAGCGACGACAGTGTGACGATACAGGTCTCCGCTGAGTCTTCAAAGATTCTGATGCTCAATGAATATTATACTTCGGACTGGAAGGTGTATGTCAATGGAGAGGAACAGGAACTGATCAAGTGCAACTATCTGTTTCGCGCAGTTGAGGTTCCTGCCGGGGAGAGCACTGTTGAGTTCCGCTATGAGCCGGAGATCATTTATAAAATGTTTTATCTTGCGGGTGTCGGATGGGTGATTTTTGTGCTTGTACTGGCGTTTTACCGGAAAATACAAAAGCGTATGCCTGCCACGCGGGAGAATGGATGATGATATAGATGGATAGATTACGGCGAATGAGTATGAGAAGGACAGAATCAGTCGGATGAGTGATTTTAAAACAGTACACAGAATAGAAGAGTTCGACATCGCAAGAGGGATAGCCATTTTACTGGTGGTTGTCGGTCATGCATTGCCGGTTGGATCATACGGCAGGATATTTATCTATTCCTTTCATATTCCTCTTTTCTTTGTACTTGCCGGCCTTACGATGAAGGACAGCGGATCCTCGGATAGATTATTGATGAGGGTTCTGGCGGAAAAAAAGCTGATCGCGGTTTATGTTTGCTTTACAGTGATTTATCTGGCGTATGATCTGATAAGCCGGGTGGGTTTTCAGGGGTTTGAACTGGATTTTATTGGCTGGGATCTGTATCAGACAGTGGTTTTGTACGGCATCAATGTTCTGTGGTTCGTCAGCAGCCTGTTCCTGGCAAGACAGTTTGTACGATTTATCAGGATGAAAGTGAAAAACATGAAAATACAGGTTCTGCTGGTGGCCTTGATTTTGATTGTTTGCTGCGCGGTATCGTCGGTGTTGAATCGTACTGCGGAAATGCTATGGCTTAACTATCTCTGTGTGTCCTTTATACGGGCTGTTTATGCTGCAGGTTTTGTTTTGGTCGGCGTTCTTTTAAGAGATCATTTACTGACATGGATTTCCCATGTCGGGAGCGGATGCTGTATTGCATGCGCTGTCGTGTCTCTGGCGATCAATATTACTTGCTGTACCTGTGCAGGTCAGGCAGATATGCACAGGATGGAGTTGGGCGTGTGGTGGCTGAATCTCGTGATTTCTTTTACGGGTACGGTTTCCGTCATCTGCTTTTCAACTGTAATAAAAAAATGTGAATGGCTGAAAAGGGGATTGTGTTTTTTTGGTGTAAATTCTCTTTTCATCATGCTTACCCATGAATATCTGCAAATTAAAAAGCTGTTAAATCTGTTTTTGAATACTGTATTGATGATTGAATATGAAAGTATGGTGCATATTGTACTGCAGACCCTGATTTTGATTGCGATTGAAATCGTTTTGTGTCTGACAATAAAGAAATATTATGATAAAGTGATAGGAATTGTGGAATCGAAGATGGAAAAACATCTGACAGTCGGTTGGAAGCGAGATGAGTTATGACAGGAGCGAGAACGAAAAAAAATAAAAGAAAAAATATTCTTGCGCGCTTTTACCTGAATAGTAAAAACCAGAATCGCAGTGCTTATTTCTGGAATATGCTGGCCGCAGTGACCAGTTCATTTCAAAGCATGCTCTTTATGCTGGTGCTGACGCGCATGGGAGAGATTGAATCCGCGAGCTATATAGCCATCGGCTTTGCTACGGCGAATCTGGTGATGACGATCGGAAAGTTCGGTGTGAGAAATTTTCAGGTCACGGACGTTGGCGAGACATTCCATTTCCAGGATTACAGGCGTATGAGATATCTGACCGTTGCCGGCATGCTGATTTTCAGCTTCCTGTACTGTGTTTTCAGTGAGGTGTTCAGGGAGTATGTGCTGATAAAGACTATGACGGTTGCGCTGTTGTGTATTTATAAGACAATAGAATCTATGGAGGATGTGTATCACGGCAGGCTTCAGCAGCTTGGGAGGCTTGATATCGCGGCAAAGATCTGGGCGACAAGAAATATTGTCTTTATTATGGAATTTATCGTATGCTATCTGTTCCTGCAAAATCTCATCGGGTCACTGCTGATCTCCATAGCGACCACGCTGGTGCTGTGTGTACTGCTGAACCGGATTCCCCGTGTGGAATATCATATTCAGCCCGTGAAAAGCAGCGATGGGACAAAGACGCTTCTGATTGAGTGCATTCCGGTGGCTTTTGCGGCGTTCCTGCTCATGTATATCAGCAATGCGCCGAAGTATATTATTGACGCGGCTGTCTCTGATCAGGAGCAGACATATTTTAATATACTGTTTATGGTGATCTACGCTGTCACCCTGCTGAGCAATTTCCTTTTCAACCCGGTGTTGAATAAGATGGCGCGATGGCGGGAGGATGGAGAATATAAAAGGTTACTGGGGCGTATTCTCCGGCTGATCGCGGTTGTGATCGGCATCGTCTGCGTGGGAACGCTGTTCGTGGAGGCGATCGGCAGGCGTCTGCTCGGATGGATCTACGGGATTTCGCTCGAAAATTACCGGATCGAGCTGGATCTGATGATGGTTGCGGGAGGACTGATCGCCATACTAAATCTTCTCTATATGATTATCATATTGCTCCGTAAACAGACCATATTCTATATTCTGTTTACTGTGGCAGCGCTGGTGCTGGTGACAAGAGGCAGGTATGTCCTGAACCAGTATGATTTAAAAGGATTGATCAGTTTTTATATTGGAGTTTTGCTTGTTTCTGATATTGTGATGTTTATCTGTATGGTTGTTCTGATTCGCAGGGAAAGCCGGTTGGACGGTCAGTCCGGAGACTATCTGCCAGATAAGCTTGAGGATACGGTTTCCGGAAAGCGTGTACTTTTTATATCGACAAAAAACAGGGATTATATTCGAAATCTCCAGGAAATTCGTATTTTGAAGGAACATGCATCAGATTATAAAGAAATTGTTTTTTCAGATAAATCCTATCCGAAAAGAGTGTTAAAAGTATGGAGATCCTGTCTGCGTGGGAGCTGGAAACAGGCGGATGTGATCTTTGTCGGCTTCGCGCCGCAGCTGGTGTTTCCTTTTTTGAAAAAATGGAATCGCCGAAAAACGGTTGTCATAGATTTCTTTATTTCCATGTATGACACCTGCGTCAATGACAGAAGCTATTTTAAGTCAAAATCCATACCGGCGCGTTTCCTGCACCGGATTGATCAGAATGTGCTGGAGAACTGTCGCTGTGTCATCGTGGATACAGCTGCGGACGGAGCTTATTTTTCAGAAGAGTTCCGGGTGACGGTGGATAAAATGGAAGTGCTTTATCTGGAGGCAGATACCGATATTTATGATAAGGATAAATATGCTTCCGTCAGTGATTCGGACGCTGCCCGTGGTCTGACCGTACTTTATTTCGGCAGCATACTGCCTTTGCAGGGCGTGGAAGTGATTCTGGAGGCACAGAAAATCTTAAAGGACAGGGATGATATCAGGTTCCTCATGATCGGACCCGTCGATGAAAAGACGGTGCGGAAGGAGGATTATCCGAATACCACGTTTTATGAATGGCTGTCACAGCCGGAACTGGCTGCGCAGATCGCGCGGGCGGACCTGTGCCTGGCCGGACATTTTCACCCGACGATTGAGAAAGCGCGGCGGACGATTCCCGGCAAAGCCTATATCTATGAGGCGATGGAAAAGAAGATGATACTGGGAGATAATCCCGCGAACAGAGAGCTGTATGTTGAGGATGATCGCCATATGTTTGTAAAAATGGGGGACGCAAAGGCACTGGCAGATCTGATTATGGCCGTGTCGGATGGCCGATAGCGGTTCGATACGAACCCTTTGCCTGTCAGAATATACAAGGGAGAGTATGTTTCAAATGACAATCATAAAAAAACGGATTTGCTGGATGGTGGTATTAGTGGTTGCAGTGGTGGGAATCCTTCTGCTTCCTCTTGAGAGAGAAAATGTGGTTTTGGTGTTCAGTCTGGAGAATATATCGGATGGAACGGAACTGGATATCCGCATCGAAAACAGCGCAGGCGACATATCCGAAGAGACAGTTGTTCACGTGTATGGAGGGATGACAGAACTTTGGCTGAATCCGGATTATTATACATGCGAATCTATTATGATCTGCGGGATGGACGATGATGAGACGGCGGTGTCGGTTCAGCTGTACAGCGGGAGTTATGACACTTCCCGGGATAAAATGATCAGCGAGATCCGGCTGGAACAGAGCGCTTCTGACGGAACCCTGATTCTGGGGAGATCGGTCTGTGAAAGCATCTCAGGGATATTACAGAACAACTGGGGTCTGAAAGCCAGGTTGATCCTGCTCTTCCTGGCGGTATATGCGCTTGTTGTTCTGTACCGGCGTCCGGAGAAGTTAAAATACGCCAAACTGTTTCTGTGGCTTTTTCTGGGTATCTATATTGTGTGCGGAATCGTGGGCGACCGGTTTGAATTGCTGGAAAAATACACCACTGTCCCTAACACAGCAGAGACGGTTCAGAATCATACAATCTCAGATACGGTAGAAACGGGATTCAGTGTGACCTCGGATGATCTGGACAGCATTACGATCCCGCTTGTGACGGATACGGAAACTGTTTATGAAGATTTCGGCGTCCGGATTGTACGTGCCGGAGACGGTACGGAGATATACAGCAGGCTGTTGACGGCTGATTTTTTAAAGCGGAATGACGGATTTGTACTTTCCTTTTCTGATCTGGAAGAACCGCTCGCACAGGGAGATTACGTGTTGATTCTGGAACCGCTGGATGAGGGAGTGGACAGTACGGTGCAGTTTCAGTTTGACGGGTCTGACACGCTGGGGATATCTGTCATATACGGGCCTTCCTCCAGAAATCAGATTTTTCTGATCGGATGTCTGATCGGTATTTTCCTCCTGCTTCTGCTTACGTTCTGTTACAGGGATTTCAGGCTGTCGGATCACATGGCGGTAAAGTTCATATACTGCGGCGTGCTTTTATATGCGGTCGTGCAGGTGATCTTTTACGGAATGTATGTCGGAAATACGCCGGATGAGGTATATCATCTTTCCTATGTTGCGTATCTGCTGGAAAATAAGACGCTGATTCCGGATTTCCCGAATATGCCGGTATATCCGTTAGTAGACTGGATTCCGATCGCCGAGGAGGGATCGATCAATTATCTGGGTCATCCTCCGCTCTACTACTGGATACTGACGCTGGTGCAGATGGCGGTCGGCGGAGAGATGATACACGTCAATCTGCTCCGGTTTGTCAGTGCGTGCATGGGTTTGTCCGGCGTCTGTATCTTTTTCGCGCTTGGCAACCATTATATTTCCGGAAAATATCCCTGGGTACATCTCGTGTACGCGGCTTCCTGTATCAGCGTACCCTTTATCACGTACAGTCTTTGCGGGGTGAACAATGACGCGCTGTCCTTCTTGGGTGTGGCGGTCGCTTTCTGGGGTGTTCTGCGATTTGAGAAGAAAAACAGGAACAGCCTGACGTTTCTGCTGCTGGCCTGCGGGATGTTTCTGACGATATTCAGCAAGCTGACCGCCGGTCTTGTGCTGCTCGTCGCCTATCTCGTGTATCTCGCGTATGTCTGTCTGAGGGAAAAAAGCCTGCGGTGTGTGTTCAATCGGGCGTGTCTGGTAGTCGTTCCTTTTGTTCTGGTCGTGGCGGCTTATTTCGGAATTCTGTACATGAGATACGGGACGATACAACCCACACTCGGAAACATGAATTATGCATATTATATGAGGTCGGCTTTTTATACAGACTTTTCAGAGCGAAGCATTTTTACTGTAAGTGAATATTTTTCTTATTACTGGACGAATTTCCTGATGACCTGGTCCGATATTATATCGCATATCAGCATAAACAAGCCGTCAAAATGGTATGGCTGGGATCGATGCATATATCTGATCTTGCTTGTCTGTCCGGTTTTCGCAATCAGAAAGAAGTTCACTGGTCGGATATTCTGTATTGGCGTTTTTGCCGGTATGCTGTTTACTATGCTGACGCAATTTTACAATGCTTATCAGAATTTTTACTTTACTGCGGGGTATATGGGTGGATATCAGAGCAGATATTATTTGTGCTGGGTTCCGATTCTGGCGTTTGTGTTCGCGCATCTGTTTCTGGCTGCTGAGGATGACGGCACGGCGGAATACAGTGTAAAAAAACAGAGGATACGCGTATTGTCTGTAGTCTGTGTATTGTTGTTGTTTTATGGGAGCTTTCTGTATACATTACTGACCTATACGGAATAATTCCGGTTGGACGTCCGCTCGTTTTACCGGCTGCGCGAGGAATGATAAGGAAGTTTTGTATCTTATATATGAATTGCTGAAATATGTTCTAGAAGTATTATCGAAAGGAGATCTGAGGATGCGGAAACGGTTTTGGAGCGTGATTCTGACGCTGATGCTTTTCTTTACTATAGCGGCTGCGCCGGTTTTAGCGACTGAGAGTGACAATGTTCTGAATTTATCCGGATATACGGACGCGTCGGAAGCGGATACGGCACAATTGGATGTATCGGGAGCGGATGTGGCGGAAGCAGATACGGCTCAATCGGATGATCCGGAAGCGGTTGATGCTGAAGAGGAAGTCTCAGGAACGGATGAGGCATCGCCCGGCATCACCGACATGCGCGTCAACCTGCTTTCAGAACCCTTCGGTGTCTGCGCGGACGCACTGCGTTTTTCATGGGCGATGACGTCCGACCTGGATGATACGGTTCAGACCGCTTACCGTATCGTGATCTCGCAGACGGCGGAACAGACGGAACAGTCGGTCTATGTATACGACACCGGCTGGGTGGAGTCGGATGCCGATACGGATGTCTCCATAGATATGGGTGCGGCGGAAAATCAGCTGTATTACTGGCAGGTGCAGGTGAAGGATAATTACGGACGAGTGAGCGCTCTGTCCGAGCCGCAGGCTTTTACGACGGCAGTGGGGAGCGAGTGGGATTCCTCAAAGGGAATCTGGGCCGGAACTGATGATTTTGTGTTTCTGAGAGCGCAGAAAACAGTGGATATGAGCGAGGTGGAGAAGGTGATTTTTACTGCGACGGCGGTATCTCCGGAGGACACCAGGCAGTATGTATATACGCTCTATATTAATGGGGAATGCGTGGGTATGGGACCGACCCGTGTGAGTGAGGGTGTATTGTGCTATAACACATATGATGTGACGGATGCCATGCAGAGCGGCTCCAATGTCATCGGTGTGATCTGTTATTCGGAGACCGGGCATGCGTTCCTGGGACAGATGACGGTTTTTTATAAGGACGGGACGAGCGAGGTACTTCTGAACACCGACACATCTGATTTCATCTGGTTTGGCCTGCCGGGTGACGACGCATATGGGAAAACATCTGCTCTGGTGTCAAATTCTTCATATTATACACAGGCTGCTGAGAACATAGACAGCACGGTGTACCCGCACGGATGGCTGGAGACGGGATTTAACGCCATGGCCTGGGATGAAGCGGACGCAGCGGGCGGTGTCGCCGCCTATACGCTGGAACCGGAGGAGTCTGAC
This sequence comes from Clostridiales bacterium, assembly GCA_021201535.1. GTDB lineage: Bacteria > Bacillota > Clostridia > Lachnospirales > Lachnospiraceae > Eubacterium_I. The sequence continues at coordinate 43,608 of JAJQEU010000017.1, forward strand.
CCGCTTTTGCGGTATGAAGTGACGCCGCAAAGTGTGAAACAGCTTTCGGACGGCAGTTATGTGATCGACTTCGGACAGGAGATCGTCGGGTGTCTGGAGCTGACGATCGACAGCTCGGCGCGGCAGAGTATCTCTGTCTGCTACGGCGAAGAATTAAACAGTGACGGCAGTGTAAGATATTCCATGCTGACAGGCAACGTCTATGCGGAAACCTGGACGCTGATGAGCGGGAGTCAGCAGATATCCGGCCTGAACATGAAGGTATTCCGTTATGTACAGATCAGCGGCTGTGCGGATACGATCACGGCGGAAAATATCGGCGGATTCCAGATCAGGCAGGATTTTTCCGATGATGCCTCTTCTTTTTCCAGCTCCAACAGTATCTTAAATGATGAGTACAGTCTGGCAAAGTATACGATAAAGGCGACCAGCCAGAATCTCTATGTAGATACGCAGAGCAGGGAGCGGCAGAATTACAGCGGAGATCTGCTGATCAATATGACGGCGGCCTTTTCCGTGGAAAGTGATTACGCGCTGGCGAAGCGTTCACTGGATTATGCCATAGCCAATCCGACCTGGCCGGCGGAATACCTGCTGTACACGGTCATGGCATCCTGACAGTATTATCTTTATTCCGGGGACAGTGAATTTCTCGCGGAACATTACACGGTGCTGCAGGCCGCGATGGAAGCGTTCCAGATCGGATCGAACGGACTGGTGGAAAAACCGTCCAGGACGATTCTTGTGGACTGGCCGACGGCGGAGCGGGATGGTTATGATACGGAGAACTCTTATTATAATACGGTGCTGAACGCCGTATATGCGGGCGCCTGTGAAGCAATGGCGGATATCTCGGCAGTGCTTGGGTATGCTTCTGAGGAAACTGCTTACGCGCAGGCGGCTGATTCCGTGAAGAACTGTATGATCGCGAAGCTGTATGACGCGGATGAAGGCAGGTTCCGGGATGGACTGACGGCTTCCGGTACGGCGGTCGATCACTATGCGCAGCAGGCCACGGCGTTCGCGCTGGCCTATGGCGTCTACTCGGACCAGAGTATGGCGGATGTGCTGGCGGAGAGCATTTCGGAGGACGGATTAAATCAGACCAGTGTTTACGCAACCTATTTTCTGCTGCAGGGTCTGTATCGGAGCAATAACGGGATCCTGGCCAGGCAGGTTTTAAGCGATCCGTCCGTATATGTGGGAAGCCATACCTGGGCAAACGTGATGTACCGCGTGGGAGCGACCCTGGCGACGGAGGCGTGGGATAGTTCCGTGAAGGCAAATATGTCTTATTCCCATGCGTGGGGAAGCGCTCCGGGTACCTGGCTGGTGACGGGACTGTTCGGAATCATGCCGACATCCGGCGGATATAAGACATTTGATGTAAAGCTGCAGCCGGGAGGCGTGGAGGAGGCCGTCGTGAAAGTACCGACGCTGCAGGGCAGCATCGAGGCGTCTTACCTGATGGATGGAGACGGCGGCATCACTCTGGAAATCACCGTGCCGGCAAATACACAGGCGAGGATCCTGATCCCGGCGGAGTATGCACAGAATACGGAGCTTGCGGTGGACGGAACATGGGTTGAGGCGGAGACAGCGGATGAACTGTATCTCTGCGTCACGCTCGGCAGCGGGACGCACACTGTCTCTGGCGGCAGCGATAACTATGCGGATACCTCGGAATTAAAACAGAACGAGAATGTAGTTTATCGGACATACGGCACTTCCTGGGGATCCTATGAGACCGACGGGAATCTGAGCGGAAGTACCGGAGCCTCACAGGCGCTGTATCGCCTGCGGGTGATACTGAACACGCAGACGACCGGTGGAATCCGTTATTCTACGCATGTTTCGACCTATGGCTGGCGTGACTGGTGTTACAACGGCGAGGTTGACAGTGTCACGGACAAGATGATCCAGGCCGTGAAAATAGAACTGACCGGGAGCGCGGCTGACACCTGGGATATATATTATCGCGTGCACTGCCAGACCTACGGCTGGCTGGACTGGGCAAAAAACGGGGAAGCGGCGGGGACTGCCGGGTTGAGCAAACGTCTGGAGGCGATTGAGATCGTGCTGGTGCCGAAGGGGGAATCCGCGCCGGGAGAGACCGGATTGACCTACATTGACGCATCGGCGTTGGGAGACAGCTTTGCAGTGCGCCGCGGAAATGTGTACTATTTTAAAAATTTGCTGCAGTCCGGGGACGCGGATACGGTGATCACTTACGGGAAGGCTTCCGATAAAGTGTATGTCGGCGACTGGGACGGGGACGGGATTGATACGCTCTGCGTGCGCCGCGGAAATGTATATTATTTCAAAAATGATTTCTCCTCCGGGGATGCGGATCTGGTGATTGCCTATGGGCGCAGTGCGGATGAGGTAGTGGTTGGCGACTGGGACGGAGACGGGATTGATACGCTGGCGGTACGCAGGGGAAATGTATATTATATCAAAAATTCCATTCTGCCGGGGGATGCAGATACTGTGATCACTTTCGGACGGAGTACGGATGTTGTGCTGGCGGGCGACTGGGACGGAGACGGGATCGATACGCTGGCAGTGCGCCGCGGGAATATATACTATATCAAAAATACAATGACATCCGGAGATGCGGACAAGGCGTTTGCGTACGGACGGGATTCGGACGAAGTGCTGGCGGGCGACTGGGACGGAGATGGGATTGATACGCTGGCAGTGCGCCGCG